>NZ_CP096829.1:2818105-3131228 GCF_023272795.1 Flavobacterium humidisoli
AGTGATTATTTTACATCATTGCTGGCAGTTAATCCAAAGGTTAAGAATTATAAGAGAGTTGCCGAAATAATCTCGCTTCAGGTTCAGATTTTAAAGATTTATAAAAGGACTTTTAAGAACCTCCAGAAGGATAATCTTTTTCACGGCAGTGAACTGGATTATATCCGGAGGACATTCAAACGACTGCTTGAAAGCTGTGATGAAAGTATTGATACACTGCTTCTTGTTACGACAAGCACCAAACTTGAAATGAAGGACGACGAAAGAATCGAGCGTATTGATAAACTTTATGAGGCAGCAAGTGAAGACTACGCTTTCTGCGAGAAATTCAGCGGAGAAATCAAGGTGCTTGCATTATCGAAAGCTAAAGAAAAAAATGACAGCAGGCAGTCTGGGGAATTGTATGGGTTATAAAACAAACTGACGATGAAAAAGATGTTATTATTTATTGCAATGTCACTTTTAATGTGTGTTCCTTTTTCAGCAAAGGCACAGTCTGCTGAAATCCAGCAGCTGATTTTAAATATCGAAAAACTCTCGCAGTTTAAAAAGATATTGAGTGATATGAAGAAAGGCTATGATATGCTTAGCGGCGGATATAAAGCCGTAAAGGATATGTCTGAAGGAAATTTTTCACTGCATAAGACTTTTCTTGATGCTTTGATGCAGATAAGCCCCATTGTGAAAAATTACAAAAGGGTGGGAGATATAGTGGAATATCAGTTTACGCTGATCAGGGAAAGCCGTAAAGGAATTGACAGGATTCTTAAAAATGAACAATTCAGTCCGAAGGAAATACAATATTTTGAAAAAGTGTATTCGAATCTAAGCAGGGAAAGTCTTAGGAATATAGATGAATTGACATCTGTAATCACAGCGGACAAACTCAGAATGACTGATGACGAAAGACTTGAAGCGATTGACAGGATATATGACGACATGCAGCAGAAGATACTGTTTCTGCACGATTTTAATGGATCATCATCAATATTGGCTCTGCAGCGTTCTAAGGAATCTAATGATGCTAAAGCAGTCCGCAGCAGTTATAATTTTAAAGATTAAACAGCATATCATGATAAAGATTTTAAATAAAACTTTTCTGTTTTTCCTGTTTCCCGCAGCAGTTTCTGCTCAGGGACTTGGAGATGATATTGGTAGCCTGCATGCTGTTCTTGAACAGCTGTATGATGAGATGATGCCGCTCTGCAGCAATCTTATGGGAGTGGGGCAGGGCATAGCGGGATTTGCAGCCGTCTTCTATATTGCCTCAAGGGTCTGGCGCCATATTGCCAATGCTGAGGCAATTGATTTTTACCCGCTTTTCAGACCGTTTGTGATCGGTTTCTGCATTATGATTTTTCCTTCTGTGCTGGCACTCATAAACGGAGTCATGAAACCAACCGTCACGGCTACCGCTTCTATGGTTGCGGGATCCAACAAAGCAATTGAAGTGCTTCTCCGGGAAAAAGAAAAAGCAGTTAAAGAAAGTGCTCCATGGAAAATGTATGTCGGCGTTCTTGGAACAGGCGATCGTGAAAGATGGTATAAATACACCCATGATGGTGCAGATTCTTCTGATGAGGGAATGATCGAAGGAATAGGAAATGATGTAAAGTTTGCTATGGAGAAAGCTTCTTACAGTTTCAGGAATTCGGTCAAAGAATGGGTAAGCCAGGTGCTGCAAATTATCTTCGAGGCTTCTTCATTATGTATTGATACCCTGCGAACTTTTCAGCTGGTGGTGCTTTCCATCTTAGGGCCTCTGGTATTTGGGATCGCAGTATTTGACGGATTCCAGCATACTCTTACGGTCTGGCTTGCCAGGTATATCAATATCTACCTGTGGCTCCCTGTTGCCAATATTTTTGGAGGGATTATAGGAAAAATTCAGGAGCAGATGCTGCGGCTGGATATCTCTCAGATCAATACATCTGGCGATACGTTTTTCAGCAGGACCGATATCGGATACTTGATTTTTATGATTATAGGCATTGTCGGATATTTTACCGTGCCCTCTGTTGCCAACTATATAGTGCATGCATCGGGAGGAAGCGCACTGGGACAGAAAGTAACCAGTTTATTTGGCGGTTCGACTTCATCTGTAATCGGAGGTGCTGCTGCGGGAGCAGGAATGGTAATGGATGCGATGGGAAATGCGGCAGGAAAAATGAGCCAGAGCATGACTTCTTCTTCAATGTCTTCGCCCTATTTTGAAGATAAAGGAAGTTACATGAGCGAAAGGCTCAAAGGAAATTCAAAAAATTAAAAGCACGCGGTTATGTTTAGCAAGATGAAAAATATAGATACAGCTTTCCGCCACGTCAGGAGTTTTACAATGCTGGTAATAGCAGGCAGTGCGGTTATTACGTGTTATGCACTTTATAAAAGTTTCAGCTCTGTCACATCCATGCAGGATAAGGTTTATATCCTTGCCAACGGAAAAGTACTGGAAGCTTACTCGTCAGACCGCAAAGATAATGTGCCGGTTGAGGCAAGGGATCATGTTAGGACTTTTCACCAGTATTTCTTCAGCCTTGATCCTGATGATAAAGTAATTAAAGCCAATGTAACAAAAGCACTTTATCTGGCCGATAATTCAGTGAAGCGCATCTACGATGATTTAAAAGAAAACGGGTATTATTCGGGAATTATATCAGGAAATATAAGCCAGACAGTTTTTATAGACAGCGTTACGATTGATATTAATGAATATCCATACCGCTTTAAATGCTTTGCCCGGCAGAATATCATAAGAACCACAAGCATAATGAATAGAAACCTGATTACACAGGGAACGCTGCGGAATGTTTCAAGGAGCGATAATAATCCCCACGGTTTTCTAATAGAACGCTTTAATACTCTTGAGAACAAAGATCTTGGCGCTTCAAACAGAAAGCCATGAGAAGCTTATTCAGGAAACATAAAGACATCGATCAGCATTCGCGGATTTATCTCATGATCAGATTCTGGTGGGTGGTTAAAATGGATAGAATAACTAAAAACCTTTCCAAATCACAGCTTTGGTTGTCTCTTGTAGTTTTCATGATGACCGGAACAGTTCTTTGTTTCTATAAAATAATCAGCGGTGTTTTGCTGGACAGTCCTGAATCAATCAGTATTGAGGGAATATCAGTTGTAAAACCTTTTTATTCTGATAAAAATGAAACGCTGCATTTCTTGAATATATCTCTTAAAAAAAGTGAAAAGCAATCTGATCTCGGCAGATACATAGACAGCGTAATAAATGTTTCTTGTACAATCGATTTAGATAAAAAATATAATTCCAACGGCGCGGGCTTTTAAAATGCTCTAAAAGTCTACGGAATTCAATACAGGTAACTATAATAATTGAAATTATGGAAAATAAAACACTTTCGGCAAAAGACAGAAAGGACCGTAAAATGATGCTGGTTCTTCCATTGCTTATACTGCCATTTATAACAATGCTTTTCTGGGTTTTTGGAGGCGGTAAAGGAAAAGAAACCGTGTTTTCAGCAGAAAAGAAATCAGGTTTTAACATGCTGCTTCCAAACCCAAAGCTAAAGGAAGACTCTGCATTAGATAAAATGAGCTACTATGATCAGGCATCAGCTGATTCCATAAAATTGGAGGAACAGAAGAAAAAGGATCCTAATTTTTCGATAAGTAAGGCAGATGAAACTAATCTTGAATCTGACGGCTCTTTTGATACGGATGCAGCCTCAATAAGAAGCCAGAAAGGCGGGCTAAACACAGGTTTTTTAAAGCCGGAAAATGAGCAGAAGATGTACCAGAAACTTCAGGCTCTCCAAAAGGCAATTGCAGAGCCTGCTAAAGTGAATGACTATGATCAGGACATGAGAGAGTTTCAATATCAAAAAACACCTTACGGTGAATCAGCAGAAATGAGAAACTTGGAACAGCTGATGGCGGCAATGAGTGCACCGACTGAACCTGATCCAGAACTGGCGCAGCTGGGAGGGATGCTGGAAAATATCTTGGATATACAGCACCCGGAACGGGTTCAGGAAAAGTTGAGGCAGAATTCAAAGATTCACAAAGGAAAAATATTTTCAGTGAGAAGGAAAGATGATGCTCAGGTCGCAAGTTCTCTTCAGAATACATCAAATTCAGCAGTAAAACAAGGGACGAATTCTTTTTATTCCCTGGATGAAGAAATGGGCAATGAAGAAATTCAGAATGCGGTTGAGGCAGTGATTCATCAAACGCAGACCATCGTAAACGGTTCAATTGTTAAAATAAGGCTTTTAAATGATGTTTTTATCAACGGCGTACTCATTCCAAGAAACAGTTTCGTATTTGGAACTGCATCTCTGAAAGGAGAAAGACTGGAAATAAAGATAAACACCATAAAATACCTAAACGCCATTTTTCCTGTAGAGCTTTCAGTTTTTGATATAGACGGTATAAAAGGCATCTATATTCCAGGTACAATTAACAGGGATGTTGCAAAAGCCTCAGCAGATAGATCGATGCAGAGTATCGGACTTACGGGAGTAAGTGATTCATGGGGAGCACAGGCTGCCGGAATGGGAGTGGAAGCAGCAAAAACGCTTTTAAGTAAAAAAGTCAAACTTATTAAAGTGGCAGTAAAAGCTGGCTATAAAGTGCTGCTTTATGATGAGAAGGATAAGAATGAGAAATAATTTTAAACTAATCAATATGAGAAACTTAAAAATATCAATTATTATATGCATTTTCTTGACAGTTATTTCGGGATATGCACAATATAATTCAAAAGCTGAATATAATAATATACAGCTCAGCTATTCAAAAACTACCAGCATCTTATTTCCGTATGCTGTCAAAAGTCTAGATATCGGCAGCCGTGATGTGCTGGTGCAGAAAGCTAAAGGAGTTGAAAATATACTGCTGCTGAAAGCAGGAAAACAGAATTTTCTGCAGACCAACCTTACTGTAGTCACATCAGACGGAAAGCTTTACAGCTTCATATTAAATTTTGATGATTTGTGTCCGACTTTACATATTGATGCCGGACTGCGAAATGCGGATGACAGACAGCTTTTGTTCTCACTGGAGAATGAAAACCAGAAGGAAATAAAGGATTATGCGATGCTCGCATTATCTAAGAAAAATAAGGTAAGCGGACTTAATTCAAGAAGATCAGAAATTGAGATAAGAGTTGAGGGCATTTATATTCATCAGGATATAATGTTTTTCAGGGTCTCTCTAGGAAATGATTCTAAAATTAATTATGATGTTGACCAGCTTCGTTTTTTTACCCGTGACCAGAGAAAATCGAAACGTACCGCATCACAGGAAATAGAGGTTATACCGTTTTTCAGTACTGGTGATTTCAGCCGGATTTATGATAAATCTGAAATTACAGCTGTATTTGCCCTGCCTAAATTTACAATATCCGATAAGAAAAAGTTTACCATGCAGGTCTTTGAGAAAAATGGAGGCAGGCATCTGGAGTTGGATATAAAAAATAGGGACCTGGTAAATCTTGAAATACTGGGGAACTTATAATCAGTACTAATTTTAAATGTAAAAGATCATGAACCAGAAAAATTTAGATTACCTTAAAGATCAGTTGAAATATACTGGATTTGGGGAAACTTTTGAAGCAGAGCTGAAGGCAAATATGCTGAAAGGAGAAAAAGATTTTAAAATTGTTCACACAGGTATTATGAACAATGGTGTTGCTAATAAGGACCGCCTGACTGTTGAACTGAATTTCAAGAAGTCGGAACAGAACGATATGTATTTTTTTAATTCCTACCATGTTAACCTGCAAAAAGAGGAAAACAAACCGGGATTGGAACAAACCTTTTACATCAACAAAGAGGGGAGCATTACAATGAAAGAAGCCTATAATTTAATGGAAGGACGATCTGTCAATAAAAATCTTCAAAGTAAGGACGGCGAAGCATATAATGCTTGGATTTCTTTGAATTTCAAGGAAACCGATAGCAGCGGCAACTTTAAGCTGAATCAGTATCACCAGAATTACGGCTATGATCTGGAAGCTTCGCTGGAGAAGCATTCGATAAAAGAACTGCTTACTCCGCAGTATAAAGAAGATCTAATTAATTCCCTAAAAAAAGGAAATCTGCAGTCCGTAACTTTTGTTGTAGGTGGAGAAGAACGAAAACAGTTTGTGGAAGCAAATCCGCAGTTTAAAACGGTAAAGGTTTATGATTCTTCATTGCAGAGAATCAATGATAGAGAAAGTAAAAATGAGAAACAATCTCAATCAAAAGAAAAGAGTGCGGCTCAGAATAAAAATGATGATGAGCCGGCACATAAAGAATCGAATTCTGCATCACGTTCCAGGAAAGCAGGCAGATCAGTTTAGTTTCAGTAATCCACTTAAAAATTAAATATGTCGTCTGAGAACAATAGAATACAGAATGAAGTAAAAGAGTGGATGTCCAAGGAAGATAAACTTAAATCCATATTTGGTAAAAGTCCGGGCATCGAGCGCTCTTTTGGCATAGAAAAGCTGAAATTCTTTAGAATGCTTCTCTTTAAGTATGGTAAAACAAAATCCTTGGACGAACTTATAACTGTACAGTTCCTGAAGCATGAATGTAAAAGTTTAAGACATAAATTATATCCTAACGTGTTCAAACGTCTTTTTAATGATGCAGTTAATACCATTGTATTTGAAAGAATTCATAAACCCGCATACTTAAAAGATTTGGATGCTAATCAAAAAGAATTGGAAGTGCAGCTTAAAAACACTGGTTTCGCTCAAGTATGGGATAAAGTTCTGCATCAAATGAAAGAGGAGCAGCTGAATTTTTATATACCGGTTTCTTATCATATATCTGAAAAGGAAAGGCTTGATCATTCACTTCATTTTGCAAAGGATGTACAAGGAGCATACCGGTTTGAAGGTTTTACATCAACTCTGCATACAGATTCTATTCCGTCTGGAAGAAGTACTCATCATTTTAAAAATGAGACGTCCGAATATTTTAATGTAGATGAAGCTTATAATATGCTCGCCGGAAGATCAGTGCTTAAAAATGGTACATGGAAGCAGTTTAATTTTTATGACAAGGACTTAAGTGAAAATTACAGGATGCATGAGTTTCCTGAGGATTATGGGTATAGAGTTGAAAATGTTTTAGCTCTTCTTCCTCTTAAGAATACAGATGGAGAGGCATTTTACAATCTTTGCAGTTCCTTGAAAGAAGGCAGAAGACAAGAGACGGTGCTGTTAATTGAAGGAAGAGAAGTAAAAACTTTTATTGAGACTAATCCCCGTTTTAAAACATTAAACTTTTATAATGACAGAATGCAGAAGATAAGTTTAAAGGAGTTGGAAAGAGGATGTAAAATTCAGCAGGTAAAGAAGCCTGAGATGTACATCGAAACATCTTCAAGAAAAATGACTCCCAAATTTTGATATAAAACCTATGGATAATCTTCAAATCTTAACCAGATTTTTTAAGGCGATTGAAGATGATTTTAGAATTGGAACTACCCATATAGCTATTTTTGCAGCTTTACTGCAGTTTCGTGCTTCTAAAGATTACATTAATCCAATATTAGCGTACAGCATAGAAATTCAAAACATTGCCAAAGTGGTATCGCCTAAAACTTACCATAGATGTATGCATGATCTGGATAATTACGGCTATCTGGTTTATGTTCCGACGAAGAATAAAAACAAAAGAAGCAGCATCTATTTTCATTTGGAATAAGCTTTAAACCTCTAAATCATGAAAAAAACGAAAATTTTGGATTGCTTAGACAAACTTTTAAAGCATGAATCCAGATTAATTATACTAGAAAGAATTTTTAAGGGAAGTTTAAAAGATGATAGCTATAGTAAAATATCCGCTTCAGCTTCTAATCCATGCAGATGCAAAAGTTCATTTAGTAAAATAGAATTTGCAAATCTTTTTTACATTCTCATGGACGAAGAAATATTATTCTTTCAAAAATGTGATAAAAAGAATAACAGGATTGAATTTCAAAAGTTTTTAGAAAACAATTTCACTTATTCCGGAAAGAATGACAAGCAGTGTGAAATCAAAAATATCAGTAAAGAATTTGCTGAGAGTAAAGGGTATACTTATAGAGAAAAGCAGATTGAGTTTTTAAATTTATTGATTTTTAGATTTCAAGAAAGAAAATCAAGAATTGAAAATTGGTAGTCTGAACAAAATTTTGTGTTTAATAACTTAAAAAATTTAATTAATGAAAAAGGATGTCAAAAAAAAGAAACTCTCATTTCTTATCAAAGTTAAAAAGATGATTGATCCTGTCGTTGTAAAGCTTGAGACAATTGATTCTAAAATAAATTCAAGAGGGAATGACAGCAGACCTGCTTATTACAGGAATGAAGATTTAAAAAAAATATTTGGACTCTCGCCAAATACGATAATAAAATACAGGCAGACAGGAATTCTGCCTTATTCAAAACTTGGTGAAATATTCTTGTACGACTCAAATCAGATTGAAAAAATACTTCAGGAAAATAAAAGTTGAAAATTAAAATGTAAGTATATCTCATAAAAAAAAGATGTACTTTTGAAAGTAACTAATTAAAAACTAATATTATGGGGCTTAAGACCGGGCCAAAAAGAATAGCCAAATCAACAGGAAAACCTGATAGGAGACAGCGTGATAATAAAGATACACCAGGAAACACTCCTTACTTGAAACCGCCAGTAACGAAAACTGGAAAATAAATTTAAAAAGCAGAGGATTTCAAAATTTGAAATCCTCTGCTTTTTTTTTAGGAAACCTTTTCTTCATATTTAGATTTAACCATATTCATATCCTCCATTATATTCACATCTAGAACTTTTGCATAGTGCTGGGTTTGTTTGATATTTGTGTGGCCCATCATCGCTGAAACATTTTCAAGTCTGACTCCGTTGCCAAGAGTTACTGTAGTTGCAAAAGTATGTCTTGAAACATACCATGTGAGGTACTTGGTTATTCCGCAGAGATCCGCAATTTCCTTTAAATAAGCATTCATTTTCTGATTTGAAATACTTGGCAGCAATCCTGGCTGCTTCCCTTTGTACTTCTGAATGATTTTTTCGACGGGTGGCAGAACGGGAACATTTTCTTTAATTGATGTTTTCGTTCTATTTGATATAATCCACTGGTTACCATTATTGTCTTTTGAAATGTTTTTTTGTGAAAGCTTTAAAGCGTCAGTTGGAGCATATCCGGTATAACAGCTGAACAGAAAAATATCTTTGACCCTGTCGAGTCTTTCAATAAAGAAGACTTTTTTCTCGAGGGCATCAAGTTCGCACTGTGTTAGAAATATTGCATCTTTAACGCTGAGCTTTCCATCATAAACATTAAATGGATTTTTTTGGATTAGATCCATTCTGATAGCATAATTAAAGGCTGTTTTATACATCTTAATATATTTTACCACTGAATTGTTTTTTATTCCAACATGGCCCTTAAAACTGCTTTCGTATTTAAGGAATTCCTCAAGATTGTATATAAATGAACTTGAAATTTCATCAGCAGGAATATCTTCTATGCCGTATTTTTTTACCATAAAGTTCGAAATTAGCTCAGTGCTTCGTTTGTATTTCTGCAGTGAAGCTGATGCTCTTTCGCCGGCATCCACTTTTTTTCTGAAAAATTTATTATGGCGCTCCATAATTTGAAGCAGTGTGGTTTTCTTTGTCTGTAACTTTGATTTTCCTGAAAGTTCTGCTTTAAGTATTTCTAATGGAACATCTGGATCGACATTAAAAAGGATATTGAATTTCTTTTCGACAGTTAGGCGGTAAATATCGAGATAGTTTTTAAGAACCTTTTCCTTTTCTGTCCTCAGAAGAATTCTTAATTTGTTTGTGTAGTCCCATCTCTCCTTAGAAATGGTCTTTCCGGTACTTAAGGAAATTCTTTTCTGGTTGAATGTAATACGTGCAAATATTGAAAACTCTCCATTCTTATCTGCCTTTTCTGATTTCAGGTAAAAAATTACTTTTAACATGCTTTCTAGTTTTTAAATTAATACTCAAATTGATTTAAAAATTTCGAAACACACCTTTGTTTTCGGGGAATACCGAGAGAATTCCCTTTGATTTAGTACACTTTTTTTATGGTCAAAACCCCCCAAAATAAAAGTGTACTAATAAGTGTACCACGCTTTGCAATAACATGTGATTTTTGACGATTGCCAAAAAATGAAAAACCCTTTAAATACTTGTATTTAAAGGGTTTTAACTTTTAAAGTTTCTTTTTGAAACTCCATTCAGCGGAGAAAGAGGGATTCGAACCCCCGGACCTGTTACAGTCAACAGTTTTCAAGACTGCCGCATTCGACCGCTCTGCCATTTCTCCAGTATATCGCGATCATTGTCTGATTGCGGGTGCAAATATAAGACGGTTTTTCGGTTATAAAAATTTTTTTCAGACTTTTTTTTGAAGTTTTTTGAGATAATTTTCAAGTGTCTAATTATCAGTATTTCCAAAAATGAGATTTGTTGAAAAATTAATCTAAATCGTCTAAAATTGGCGTTGGTTTTTTGTTTTCATCAACAGCAACAAACGAAAAAGTTCCCGAAACTACCGTTTCGCGAAGCTCAGAATACATTTGTTCCATAAAAATATCAACATGGATTTTACAGCTGGTTCTTCCAACGCTGTCTACTTTTGCAACTAATTCGATTAAAGTACCAGCCGGAATTGCTTTTTTAAAGTCAATTTGCCCAGTAGAAATCGTAACTACTTTTTTACGGCTGAATCGAGTAGCACAGATAAAAGCAACTTCATCCATTAAATGAAGAGCAGTTCCTCCAAATAAAGTGTCGTAATGATTCGTTGTACTAGGGAAAACGGCTTTGAAAATACGAGTTTCTGATTTTTGAATTCTTTCTTCTACTGTTCCCATATTAATAATTAACGTATTCTGTAATTTCAAGCCCGTATCCAATCATACCCACTCGTTTTGTTTGTTCTGTATTCGAAACTAATCTTATTTTAGAAATATCTATATCATGAAGAATTTGAGCTCCGATTCCGTAATCTTTACTGTCAATAATCACTTTAGGAGCTTTTAAAGTTCCGTTAGATTGTAATGTTTTAAGTTCAGAAATTCTGTTTAAAAGGTTTACGGCAGTCATATCTTGATTGATGAAGATAACGGCACCCTTACCATTTTCATTAATCACTTTAAACATATCGTCTAATTGCTGTTCTGCATTATTTGTTAATGTGCCTAATAAATCGTTATTTACCTGAGAAGAGTGAATTCTTGTCAAAATAGGCTCACCAGAATTCCAAGTTCCTTTAGTTAAAGCAATATGAATTTGTTTGTTTGTGGTTTGTTCGTAAGCTCTTAAACGGAAAGTTCCAAAACGAGTTTCAATATCGAAATCTTCTTTTTTAACAATCAAACTATCGTGCTGCATTCTATATGCAACTAAATCTTCGATAGAAACTAATTTTAGATCAAATTTTTTCGCCACTTTAATCAATTCAGGCAAACGAGACATTGTTCCGTCTTCGTTCAAAATTTCGCAGATTACACCAGCAGGTTTAAATCCTGCAAGACGTGCAAAATCGATTGCCGCTTCGGTATGTCCAGTTCTTCTTAAAACGCCGCCTTGTTTAGCGATTAAAGGAAAAATATGACCAGGACGAGCTAAATCGTGTGGTTTTGTATTTGGATCAACTAAAGATTGAACTGTTTTTGATCTATCTGCTGCAGAAATTCCAGTTGTAACTCCTTGGCCTTTTAAATCAACAGAAACAGTAAAAGCAGTTTCCATGTGATCTGTATTGTTGGTGACCATTGCACGAAGGTCTAACTCTTTGCATCTGCTTTCTGTAAGTGGTGTACAGATCAATCCGCGTCCGTGAGTAGCCATAAAGTTGATCATTTCTGGAGTTACTTTTTCAGCAGCGGCCAAAAAATCACCTTCATTTTCTCGATCCTCATCATCGACTACAATGATTACTTTACCTTGACGAATATCTTCTATAGCTTCTTCAATGGTATTCAGTTGTATTTTTGTTGTTGACATAATTATTTTTGCTTTTGAGCAGGTAAAAACCGCTCAGAGATTTTCTGAAATAGTTGTGAAATAGGAGTTGTAATCGCATCAAAATTAATTAACCCGTTATCGTTTGTTGCGCGATAGGTCAATAATATGGCAAGAGGCGATAAAATAAAAGAGGACATCCATGATCCTAAGAATGGAGTCATACCGCCTTCCTGAGATACTCTTTTTCCGAAAGTATTAATAAAATGGAAAGTAATAAAGATTAAAACTGCAAATACAATAGGAAGTCCAAGTCCGCCTTTTCTAATAATAGCACCAAGTGGAGCTCCAATAAAAAACATTAAGAAACAGGCAAAGGCAATTACAAATTTCTCGTACAATGCAGTTAAATGCTTGTTGATTTCTCGCTGTTTGTCTTTTAAATCTCGTTGAGTAGTTTCGATTGAGTAGATGCTGCTCGTAACATTGCTTCCGGCCATTTTTAAAACATCTACTTTTTCTTTGTTTGAATAAATAGATAAAAGATCGTTTGGAAGTGGTTTCTTCTTGATGTTTTTTTGCGAATCTGTGAAAAACTTTTTAAAGCCAACACGTTGATTAATATTTTCAGAAAAAGAAACAATTTCGTTATCTAAATTTTTACTCAAGGAATCTAGAGTATAGCGTAATTCATTAACATTCAACATTGCATTTGTTCCTGCAATGCTTTCTTTGCTGTCATCAACTTTATTAAGTTCAGATAAATCGATGTTGATGATCTGTGTTTTAAATTTACCTTTTATAAAAGGCATTTTTGCACGATCTTCATATTTTTTTGGAGTAACGTCTTGGTAGTAGTAGCCATCATTTAAAACTAGTTTTAAAATACTAGATTTTTCATTACTGACTAATTCACCAGTTTTAGCTTTAATTACGGTCTTGTTTTCACCCATATTATTTGCTTTCTCGTGAATAGTTACACCAGTTAGATGATTACCGTTTTCGCCAGATTTTTTGTTTACTTTAATGTTGTAAGTGCCGACATCATTAAACTGACCTTCGGCAATAGCCATCGCTGGTTTGGCTTGTGCGATGTTTTTTCTAAAGTTGACAAATTTATATTCGGCATACGGAATGACGTTGTTTGCAAACCAAAATGCGACAATACTTAATACGAAAATAAAAATAATCAGTACTCTCATTGCTCTTTGCAGTGAGATTCCTGAAGATTTCATGGCAGCGAACTCATAATTTTCGGCAAGATTTCCGAAAGTCATAATAGAGGCTAATAAAACCGATAATGGTAAAACAAGCGGTATAATTCGTGGCATAGAAAAAAGCAGGAATTTCACGACCAATGTTAAGTCGAGATCTTTACCTGCTAGTTCTGAAATAAATAGCCATACTGTTTGAAGTATGAATATGAAAAATAAGATTACAAATACCGTAGTAAATGTAAATAAGAATGTTTTTAATAAGTATTTGTCTAGTATTTTCAACCTTCTGATTAATCTAATTTATTGATGTAGTATTTCGGGTATTTACTCGCTACAAAGGTAAATTGATTTTTTGATAATGGCTGATTGGTTTTAAAAGAATTAACGGTTAAAGTTGTTTTTGTTCCGTTTTTTCCAGTTTCAATCAAATTGTAGATGTGTTTTGTCTGAACGTCAATACCTAACAAAATTTCTTTTCTTTGGTCTTTTCCGCTTGTAGGAACTAGTTTGATATATTGAATTTTTCTTCCTTTTACATTTTGAACAATGTCCATGTTGTATTTGTAGCCAGAATTAAAGAAAGTAAGCATTTTTGAAGGAGTGATTGCATTATCATCTTTCTCGTTTACTTTAGAAATAGTAACCTCTTCGTCTTCAGGAACAATTGTGTATGTTTTCTGACCGTCAAAAATTTTGGTAACGCCCATAAAATTCAAAACATATTGATTTCCTTTCATCGTTACGTTTCCTTTACTGTCTTGATTGATATTTTCTTTGGCATTATTCAAAGAATATTTAAAATCGATAACAATATTGTCGTAGCTTTTTATTTTAGAAGTTACTTCGTTCAATAAATCTTTCGCTTTTTTATCTTGAGCCTGAATAGAAGTGAAGCTCAAAAGCAAAATAACTGCCATTTGAAAACACTTTTTGGTCATGGTTGTGATAGAATTGTTGTTGATTTCTTGAATTTTTGCTTTCATGATTGGATTAATTTTGTTCATTATTAAAAAATTGATCAAGAGCATTTAAATCTAAGATGTTTACACTGCGTGCTTTACTGCCTTCGAACGGACCAACAATTCCTGCTGCCTCAAGTTGATCGATCAAACGACCAGCTCTGTTGTATCCTAATTTTAATTTTCGTTGCAATAAAGAAGCAGAACCTTGCTGTGCATTGACAATAATCTCTGCCGCTTCTCTAAATAAAGTATCTCTTTCGGAAATATCTATATCAAGATTAATGCCACTTTCTTCGCCAACGAACTCTGGAAGCAAATAAGCTGTGGCGTATGCTTTTTGTCCGCCGATAAAATCGGTAATTTTTTCGACTTCTGGTGTGTCAATGAAAGCACATTGTACACGAATCACATCGTTTCCATTTGTATATAATAAATCCCCTCGTCCAATTAACTGGTCAGCTCCTTGCGTATCTAAAATTGTTCTAGAGTCAATTTTAGAAGTTACTCTAAATGCGATTCTGGCAGGGAAATTGGCTTTAATCAAACCTGTAATCACGTTTACCGATGGTCTTTGTGTTGCAATAATCAAGTGGATACCAATGGCACGGGCTAATTGAGCCAAACGAGCAATTGGAACTTCAACTTCTTTTCCTGCCGTCATAATCAAATCGGCGAACTCATCGACAACCAAAACGATGTAGGGTAAGAATCGGTGGCCGGCTTCTGGATTTAATTTTCTAGACTTGAATTTGTCGTTGTATTCTTTAATATTACGAACCATCGCATCTTTTAGTAAAGAATAACGATTGTCCATTTCGGTACAAAGTGAGTTTAAAGTGTTGACAACTTTTGCGTTATCGGTAATAATAGCATCTTCAGTGTCAGGAAGTTTAGCTAAATAATGTCTTTCAATTTTGTTAAAAAGCGTAAGCTCTACTTTTTTCGGATCGACCAAAACAAATTTTACTTCAGCTGGATGTTTTTTGTATAACAAAGAAGTTAAAACCGCATTTAATCCAACCGATTTTCCTTGTCCTGTTGCTCCAGCCATCAATAAGTGAGGCATTTTAGCAAGATCGACAACAAAAGTTTCGTTTGAGATGGTTTTTCCTAAAGCAATTGGTAGTTCCATTTCGGCCTCTTGGAACTTTGCAGCTCCAATAACGCTTTTCATAGAAACCATAGTAGGGTTTTTGTTCGGAACCTCAATACCGATAGTACCTTTTCCTGGAATTGGCGCAATAATACGAATTCCGAGAGCTGATAATGACAATGCAATATCATCTTCTAAGCTCTTAATTTTAGAAATTCTAATTCCTGCCTCCGGTACAATTTCGTATAAGGTAACCGACGGTCCAACGGTTGCTTTGATTTGTGCAATTTCAATTTTGTAGTTACGAAGTGTATCTACAATCCTGTTTTTATTTTCTTCTAATTCTTCCTGATTAATCGTAATTCCACCAGTCGAATATTCTTTTAATAAATCAATTGTTGGGAATTTGTAATTCGATAAATCCAAAGTTGGATCAAATAATCCAAAATCGGCAACTAAGCGAGAAGCTAAGTTTTCTTCGATAATATCTTCTTCTTCTGCTTTTTCAATTACAAAGGCTTCATCAGGAGAAACTAATGGTAGTTCTTGTTTTGGGGTAATTGGCTTTAAAACTGGATTTAGCTCAATTTCTGAAGAATGAGAAATAGTTGGCTTTAAAGCTTCTTTGTTAAGTTCGAATTGCGTGTCAACTGTTTTGATGTGAATATCATCTATTTCAGGGTCACTTTCAACTTCTTCTTTAATCGCAAATTCTTCCAGATTATAAGCGCTTTCAGGTTCATTTACAGCTGGTTTTAAAGTGTTTAATTCTGATTTGAATTCTTTTTTAGTAGAATCAAAATACGATTGAATTTTTTCTGGAGATAATTTGATTTTGAAAATCAGATAGATAATTAAACCAAAAAGCAGTGTAAGGAGTGTGCCCGTTTTTCCAATATAATCTTGAAGGAATAAATTTAATTCGTAACCAATTGTTCCTCCTAATTCTGGTGCAGAAGTAGCGAAGAAACCAAATAGTACAGAAACAACGATAATAGCAAAAATATCCCAGAACCAGGTATTTTTTAGTTTTTGGGTAGAAAGCTCCAGTGCTAAAAACATTCCAGTCAGGAAAAACAAACGTACAAAAATGAAAGAAGCAAGTCCAAAACCTCTATAGATAATTAAATCGGCAAGATAAGCTCCAAATTTTCCGAGCCAGTTTTCAGCAACTTCGGTACGGTCACCGAGCTGATTTACGACACTTTGATCATTCTGCCATTGTCCGTTTACATAAAAAGAAATAAATGCGACCAATAGTGCAATAGAAAAAAGAACCAAAAGACACCCTAAAACAAATCTTTGTTGTTTAGACATCTTAAATGATCTTTTAACTCCTTCCTGTTTTTCGTTTTTTTTATCTACAGTTTCTTTTTTATTTTTTGCCATTCTTGCGTTTTCCTTTGCCTAAATAAATTTTGGGATATAAATAATCAAGCCTATTGCAATTGCAGTCATTGCGGCAAAAAATACCGCTCCAGCAGCAATATCTTTAATAAAACCGATTCGTTTGCTGTAATCAGGATGGATAAAATCGGCAATTTTTTCAACTGCCGTATTTAATCCTTCGATGCTTAAAACCAAACCGATGGCCAGTGTCTGGCACAGCCATTCGGTTTGAGAAATATGAAAATAGAATCCAGCAATCGTCATGATAATTCCCAGAGAGAATTGTACCATAATGCTGTGTTCTGTCTTAATCAATTTTACAGCTCCGTTAAAAGCATAAGTCATGCTTTTTAACCTACCTGTAACAAATGTATTATCTTTTTGAAACTCCATTTAAAGGAAAATATTATAGTGCTGCTAAAGCTGCTTCGTAATTTGGTTCGTTTGCAATTTCTGCAACCTGTTCTGTGTGAACGATTTTTCCATCGGCATCAACAACAATGATTGCTCTTGAGTGTAAACCTGCTAAAGGTCCATCAACGATTTCTAATCCATTTGCTTTTCCAAAAGCACCAGTTTGAAAATCTGATAAGTTTACTACATTTTCTAAACCTTCAGCACCACAAAAACGTTTTTGAGCGAAAGGTAAATCTCTAGAAATACATAAAACTGTTGTGTTTTCTAATCCGCTTGCGCTTTGGTTGAATTTTCTAACAGATGCAGCACAAGTTCCTGTATCAACACTTGGGAAGATATTTAAAACTAATTTTTTACCAGCAAAAGTGCTTAATGTAGCAACTGATAAATCGTTTTGAACTAATTTGAAGTCAGCTAATTGCGATCCAACTGCTGGCAATTCGCCTGATGTATGAACTGGATTTCCTCCTAATGTGATAGATGCCATGATTTTTGTTTAAAATTAATGAGGCTCAAAAGTAAGGATTAATATTTGAATCTAAAAGTATTTGTTAACGGTTTAAGGAGAGATTAAGGAGGTCAATTTTTATCTTGCTTTTTACGTAGATTGAACGCGGATGATACGGATTTGCTTACGCAAAAAAAACACGGATCTAAACGGATTTATTTCTTTTTACTATTAAGCATGAAACAACAAAATCCGTTTAAATCCGTGACTTCACGAAGTGAATGCGTGTCATTAGCGTGCCATTTTACACAAAAAAAAAGCGTCTCCAGATAGAAACGCTTTCTCAGCTTTGTTTTTTTATTTGTCCTTTGGGAGGAAGCCGATTTACTTGTCGATTGAGCCTAAAACACGTTTCATGAAAGTATTTAAAGCTTCTTTTTTATCTGTTCCTTGAGCAACCAATTTTTGCACTTCAAGGGCGCCGTACATATTCGAAATCAATTCGCCAATTACGTCTAATTCTTCGTCTTTAAGAGAAGGAATTTCGGTCATCGCTTCTAGAACTTCAATCGTTTCAATAATGTAATCCTGATCGTTTTCTTCGATGAATTGCGTTAAATGTTTAATTACTGGTAATTTCATAATTTCATAATTTTAGACTTCTTAGATTTTTAGACATTCTTAGACTTCTTAGACTTTTTTAAAGTTTTTAGACCACTTTCTAAGAAGTCTAAAAATCTAAGCCAGTCTAACTAATCTAAATTTAAGCAATTGCGTTTACAAGATCGATTAAAACTTCTTGTTTATTAGTCTGCGTTTCGCCAACTAATTGTCCGTTTACGAAAGTTGCGAATGTTGGCAAGTTGCTCACATTAGCTAATTTTCTAGACTCAGGAGAGTTTTCTGCATCAACCAAAACAAAAGTGATAGCTTCATTTTCTGTTGCTAATTTTTTGAATTTTGGTTTCATAATACGGCAATTTCCGCACCATGAAGCTGAATATTGTACCACTACTTTTTCGTTTTTAGCAACTAAATCTGCTAACGTATCTTCGTTTAAGTCGATTAACATAGTTTTTTATTTTAAGACACTAAGTTGCTAAGGTTCTAAGATGCTAAGTTTGCTCTCGAACCGAATAACTTTGTGTGGATTTATTTGATTTTTTTTAAGTCGTTGAGATTCTAAGATCTAAGTTTAATCTTAGAATCTCTTGACTTTTATTGTAGAATTGTATTTAAGATTCAAAAGTTAAGTTAAAAAACTTAGCATCTTAGAACCTTAGTATCTTAGCAGCTTAATTAGCGCTTAAGTATTCAGCTGTACTGATTCTGTCTGCAGACATTGCTTCTTTACCAGCTTCCCAGTTTGCAGGACAAACTTCACCTTTAGTTTGGATGTGAGTGTAAGCATCAACCATTCTTAAGTATTCGTTTACGTTACGTCCTAATGGCATATCGTTTACGCTTTCGTGGAAGATTTTTCCAGTTTCGTCAATAAGGTAAGTAGCTCTGTAAGTTACGTTTGAACCTTCGATGATAACTGAGTCAGTATCTTCGCTATAGCTTGTAGATTCGATATCAAGAATACCTAAAATGTTAGCTAAGTTACGGTTTGTATCAGCTAAGATTGGGTAAGTAACACCTTCGATTCCACCATTGTTTTTTGGAGTATTTAACCAAGCAAAGTGAACCTCGTTTGTGTCGCAAGAAGCACCAATTACGATAGTATTTCTTTTTTCGAATTCTGGTAATGCAGCTTGAAAGGCGTGTAATTCAGTTGGACATACAAAAGTAAAATCTTTTGGGTACCAAAATAAAAGTACTTTTTTATTGTTGTTTACTGCTTCTTCAAAAATGTTGATTTTTAAATTGTCACCCATTTCTGAGATAGCATCTACTGCAATACTTGGGAATTTTTTTCCTACTAAAGACATAATATTCGTTTTACGTTAAAAATTTATTTGGTGCAAAAGTAGGGCATAAGTACAGGTTCTTACAATAAGATGTGATTATAAAAACTTATAAGTTAATAAATTTTGACTATTTAAGTCTTTAAGTTATTGAATGTCAATATTTACTGGTAAAACACCTTTGAAACTATTTTTTTCTAAAAATTGAATTCCTGCTATTTTTTGAAATTCTTCAAAATCTTGATACGCCTGAATTAATCCCAAAGCCTTTTTTAGATTCGGAATAAGTGGTAAAACGTAGGGATTTCCAAAAACGTAAACAATGCATTTTTTGGTTTGTAGCAAATTTGAAAGCAGTTCTAAAACTTCATCATTTACTTCGAAATTATTTAATGGTTTTGCTTTTGGGACAAATAATGAAATAATGATCGTTTCGAATTTTTCTAATTCACTTTTGATAGAATTGATATCTGAAGTTTCTAAACTTTCAAAAGCAAATTCTGGTGAAGGTAATTTTGCATTTAAAGTTTTGAAGAATGTATTTTCGGTATTTTTATATAAACTCAGTTTGGCTAATTTGTTGTTTTTCTGCGCTTCAAGTGCTAAATCTGAAATGCTATTATCAATGATTTTTGTAATTGCATTTTGAGCGATTTCAAGATTTAATTGAGATGTTTTTTCGAAGTTTAATTCGCCTGAAATTGCAGTATTTCCAGAAAGAATTCCTGCTTTTTCTTTGGCCTTCATGATTCTATTATAACTTTCAAAAATACGATCTGGCGAGGCATTTTTAAAGATCGCTTCAATTCCTTCGGGAACATTTTCTGCGAAACATAAAACATCATTTCCAGCATTGAAGGCTTCCCATTCTAATTGTCCTTTTGTTTCATACAATTTCGAAACGCTGTGCATATTTAAAGCATCAGAAATTACCAAACCATCGTAACCTAATTTATCACGTAATAAATCCTGAATAACCGCTTTTGATAATGTTGCAGAAGTATCTTTTCCATCATTTAGACTCGGAACAGCCAAATGTCCAATCATAATCGAATCAACATTGTTTTCGATTCCTTTAATGAAAGGATATAATTCGTTTTCTAATAATTCTTCCAAAGTTTCTTTTAAAACAGGTAATCCTAAATGCGAATCGACATTGGTGTTTCCATGTCCAGGAAAATGCTTCAGGCAGCCTAAAACGCCAACTTCCGACATTCCTTTTAAATATTCAATTGAAAAATCGGCTACTTTTTCTTTGTTTTCGCCAAAAGAGCGATAGCCAATTACAGGATTGTTAGGGTTATTATTGATGTCTGCCAAAGGCGATAAATTATACTGAATTCCAGCTGCTTTTAAATCTAAACCAATTTGTTTTCCTACTTCGTAAACTAAACTTGATTTGTTTTCTGGTAAAGCGCCAAGTGTAATAGCATACGGATATTGCGGTGTTTTTTCGATTCGCATTGCTAAACCCCATTCGGCATCAATACTGATTAAGAGTGGAGTAGAAGAGGCTTTTTGATAACGAACGATCAACGCTTTGATTTTTTCATAGCTATCATCGTTGAAAACAACTTTTTTCTTGCTTTCGTAGTTGGTTGCGGCGCTCGCACGACTATGAAAAAAAGTCAATCCTCCAATGTTGTGTTCTTTGATTAAACGTTCAGTTTCTTGAATATTTTCTTCGGTATCGTTGATGAATACTGCTGGAAAGAAAAATTGTCCTATTCTTTGTCGTAATGCTTCGGCTGTGATTTTCATTATTATAAAGTCTTTTTCATGCAAACACTATTATCCATTTCCTCGTAAGGTGGATAATTTGGAATTATGGTATAATTTAATTTTTGATATAAGTTGATAGCTTCGGGCTGATTTTTTCCAGTTTCAAGAATCGTGTAGGCGTAACCAACTTCTTTTGCCCAAATTTCTAGTTCTTTTAAAACGGCAGATGCAATACCTTTTTTTCTGTGATCAGGGTGAACGTACATTCGTTTGATTTCTGTTGTTCCTGGTTCTTTTTCGCGAAAAGCGCCACAGCCAACAGGAACTCCTTTTTCGTAATAAACAATTGTATGTTTTATTTTATCAGTTTTATTAAACTGATTGTAAAATGCATGATCTTCGTCATCCCTAATCGCTAAATCCTGATCTAATAAAGCGACCAGATTTATAAAATCGATATCGTCTGAATTGGTTCGTTTTATGCTCATGATTTTAAAAGATTAAAAAGTTTTTATTTCAACTTTGCTTTCTTTTGTTTAGCCAATTGTTTTTTGGTTTCAAGAGCTTTTTCCAATCTGTTTTTAAAACGGAAAAGCTTTGGCAATCCTTCTAATCGGTCTTCAATGGTGATTATTTCGTAAACCGCAATTGCTTTTTCTAAAACGCGGATTTCATTGTCCAGATCGTTTTCGTTTTTGTAGATCGTTGCTAATCGATCGTAAGGATGATTTCCTTTAAAGCCTTCTGCAACATTTTCTTCATACAACTCAATCGCTTTTTCTAGATTTCCATTTTTCTCGAACTCAGTTCCTTTCAGATTGCGTTCGTTCTGCAAATTTTCATTGATTTCCATAGGTAAAGTTTGATTTGGGGGTTAAACTTCTTCTGATTTCTTCCCAAAATCTTTTGGGAAAGTTAAAAAACGTGATAAAATAAGACCTGGAATTGTAGCTAATAAAACCCAAATAAAGAAGTTTTGATAGCCTAAATATTTTTGTATAAAACCGCTTAACATTCCTGGAAGCATCATTCCTAATGCCATAAAGCCAGTTGCCAGTGCATAATGTGCTGTTTTTGATTCTCCTTCGGCAACATGAATTAAATACATCATGAAGGCGGTAAAGCCAAAACCGTAACCGAATTGCTCTACAATTACAACGGCATAAATGTAATAAATTGATGTAGGATGAAAGAAAGCCAATAATATAAATCCTAAAATTGGAAGGTGCATGGCCAAAAACATAGGAAACATCCATTTGGTCAATCCTTGTTTTGAGATTGCAATTCCGCCTAAAATACCTCCGATAGTTAAGGCTGCGACTCCGCAAGTTCCGTAAATGATTCCAACCGCTTCGGTGTCTAATCCCATTCCGCCTAATTCTTTTGGATCAAGTAAAAACGGACTTAGCATTTTAAGCAATTGAGATTCTCCTAATCTGAAAACCAAGATAAAAGTTAAAATTAACCCGATTTGTTTTTTCTTGAAGAAACTGGCAAATATGGTTCCGAAACTTTGATTTGGCGTTTCTTTGTGGTTTTTTACGGCATTAATTTCATTCTTCGGCGTGAAAATGAAATTATAAACTGTAATGAAAGCCATTAGTAAACCAACACAAATCATGGTATAAGACCACGCTTTCGTATTGTCTCCAAATTTATGTTCTAAATAACCTGCAAAAAGCACTACTAATCCGTTTCCTGCCAGCATCGAAAGTCTGTAAAAAGTACTTCTAATGCCAATAAAGAAAGATTGCTTGTCTTCTGGTAAAACCAATAAATAAAAGCCATCGCTGGCAATATCATTAGAAGCCGACGCAAAAGCCGCAACCCAGAATATGGAAAGTGTCATGATAAAAAATCCGTTGAGCGGAAGGGTGAAACCAACCAGCAAAAAGGCAATCGAAATGATTAATTGCATCAGCAGAAACCATTTTCTTTTGGTTCCGATTAATTCGATAAGCGGACTCCAAAGTGGTTTAATAACCCAAGGCAGATAAAGTAAACTGGTGTAAACACCAATATCTTCATTTGTAATACCTAGATTTTTATACATAATTACCGAAACAGAGATAATTATAGCATACGGTAATCCAGAAGCGAAGTTAAGAAGCGGAATCCAAAACCAAGGTTTATTATCTATTTTCATTTGGCTGAGCAGGTATATAGTTTTTTAAAGGCTTTTTTAAATCTATTGCAGTTGGAGAACTTTCGTTGGCATAATAATCAATAAAAGTTACTGCGCAGGCTTTGTAAAGATTCAGTTTTCCGGCCGCTATTGCAAAAGTAATTTTTCCATCAACTTCTTTTACCGTTACTTTTTCGATGATTTTTGTAGCATCATTAATGTCGATTTTTGAAACATGTTCGCCTCCATAAACCACCATGTAACGAACCTTTGTGTTAAGCGGACTTTGGAAGGTGAAATTATATTTAATGCTGTCTTTGCTATACTCTAAAACCTTTGGCGTATCAATAATTACATGCCTTAAGTTTGGAACCGCTGCAGGAAGCGCAGGATATTTATATTGATTTTCTTCTAAATGGCGAGCCACATCGAAGTTTTTGCCCATAAACCATTTTGAGCTGAAATAAGCGCTTCCAGAAACATTTTTGAAAGTTCTTAAATAATCAATTTGAGTTGGAATTTCGGTCATGTAATTCCAGTTTTTATCGCCATCAGCTCTAATTTTGTATGTAGCGTGACCAATATAAATGGCTGTATTGTTAGAGTTTTCAGACCACCATTTCACCAATTTAGAATAGGAAGCTCTCGGATTATTCATACTCCAATACAATTGTGGTAGAATATAATCGATCCATTTTTGATCCATCCATAACATAGGATCTGCGTATAAGTCGTCATAATTTGAAGTCGACTGCGTTTCAGAACCTTTCGGATCTTGAGATTTATTTCGCCAAACCCCAAACGGACTAATCCCGAATTGAACCCACGGTTTGCTTTCTTTAATTGTATTTGAAATAGAATGCACAAAGTTGCTCACATTTGCACGGCGCCAATCGGCACGGCTTAAACCTGCGCCATATTTTTGGTAAGAGGCATTGTCGTTAAACACTTTTCCTGGAACAGCATAAGGATAAAAATAATCATCAAAATGAACTGCATCGATATCATAATTATCAACCACTTCTTTTACCACTTTGGTTAAATGCGCCTGTACTTCTGGCAATGCAGGATCGTAATAGTATTTTCCGCCGTATTCAATCATCCATTCCGGATGTTTAAAAAGATCATGATTTGGACTTAAAAGATTTTTATTCAAGTCGAAAGTCGCGCGATATGGATTCAGCCAAGCATGAAATTCAAAACCTCTGTTATGCGCCTGTTCAATCATCCACGCCAATGTATCGTAATAGGGGTTCGGAGCCAAACCTTCTTTCCCTGTCAAAAAGCGAGACCAAGGCGCAAATTCTGATGGATAAATAGCATCTCCAACGCTTCTAATTTGAACAATTACAGCGTTATAATTCAGTTTTTTATAGGCTTCTAAAATTTCAAGGTAATCAGCTTTTTCTTTTTCGACATTATCTGTACTTGTTTTCGGCCAGTCAATGTTTACAACCGTTGCAATCCAGACACCTCTAAATTCGTTTTTAGGATGCATGTTTTTTTCCTGTGCATTAGAAATCGAAGTAATGAAAAATGAAATTAAAAGAAAGAATATTAAGTGCTGATTTTTATGCATTTCAAATGTTTATTTTAACAAGAACCAAAAATAGTTTTTTTCCGCCACGAATTCACGAATTATTTTTTTTAATGATTGCGTGTTTTCTGCCACGAATTTTTTCGCTACGAATTGCTTCGTGAATTCGTAGCTATCTTTTTTTAATCAGGAAACGAAATTTTTCCCATGGTTACCGATGGAATTCCTTTGCTGTTTCCAAAATTGTAATCTCCTCCAGAAACGGTTTCGTTTGCTAAAAGCGCAAATAAAACTGCTTCTTTGGCATCGCTTAAAATGCCCAAATCGTCGCTGGTGTGAAACTGGCAAGGCAATAATTCCTTTAGCCATTTTACCAATAACGGATTATTTGTTCCGCCTCCAGACATATAGATATGAAAATCTTCTGCTGAAATCGGAGTGTTTTTTATGGTGAAAAAAATCGCTTCTGCAATAGTTTCAGCACTTAAACGCGTTAAAGTCGCTAGCAAATCTGATGCCGAAATATTTTCTAGACCACATTTTACCAAAGCCGACTGCACAAAATCGAAATTAAACAGCTCTTGTCCAATTGATTTTGGAAAGCTTTTCTGGAAGAAATCCTCTTTTTTGAGTTCGCTTAAAAGATCCTGATTTACCGTTCCCTGACTGGCGATTTTGGCATCTTTATCATAGCTTTTTTCAGGGAAATAATGTTTGGTAAAAATGTCGATTAAAGTATTTGCCGTTCCTGTATCGGTTACAAAAACTTCTTCGGCGTTTAAAGAGGAAGGGAGATACGTATAATTCCCGATTCCGCCCATGTTAAGCATGATTCTGTTTTCGCCTTTTTTTCCGAATAGTAAATAATCGCCGTAAACCGCCAAAGGAGCGCCTTCACCACCCGCAGCAACGTGTTTTTGTCTGAAATCGGAAAGTGTAATAATTCCTGTTTTTACCGCAATATGATCGCCGTCGCCAATTTGCAAAGTGGCGTTTGGAAATTTTTCTTGCCCGTGCAAAAACTTAGGCGCATGCAAAACCGTTTGCCCGTGCGAAGCAATTAAATCCACTTCGCTTGACGAAATATTCCATTTGGCAAGACAATCGTTAATCATACCGCTATGCAATATTCCGATCCATTCGTTTAATAAAGCCAAATGCTGAAAATCGATTGTTCTCTGAGCAAAAACTTTTCTGATTTCGTTTTTAATATCTTCCGAATAAGAAATGGTTTCAAATTCTAGGATTTTTACCTCTGTGTTTTCGCCAGAACCAGAAATAGCACACAAAGCAATATCAAGTCCGTCGAGAGAAGTTCCAGACATTAAGCCCAATATTTTTCGGGTTTCTTTTTGAGCTATAGTATAGAGCGCGGTTATATTTTTATTCATTTAAAATGAGGGTTTATAGATGTCAGTTTATTGATAACGCTAAAATGGGATTAATTTGGATATTAACCCAAAGAAAAAGAATAAAAGTTTTTTAACTCAAAATGTGGAAACCCGTAATTTATATCCATTTAATTTTATTTTTTTTACAAAAAAAATGAAACTAACCTATGAAACAGAATTACCTTTTACTGCTATTTTTAATTTCTTTGTCGGGTATAAACGCACAAAGCATTTCTACAGAATCTGTCGAATATCAGCTTTTAAAAGAGCCAAAAATTATAATTGATGCTGGTTCTCGTCAGTATTCAGTTGTTGTTACTTCACCATACAATCTGACAAGTGATCAGGTTTATGCGCAATCGAAAGTAGATTTTCAAAATGAATTAGATAACTTTGATAAAAAAGTGGCTAACAGCGAAAAAGAATTTCAGCAAAAACTAGCCGATTATGATGCAGATGTTGCCAAAGCAAATGCTAAGTACAAATCTGAATCGGAAGAGTTTAAAAAATTAAGCATGCTGGAGCGTTTAACCTTGACAGATAAAGGGCAAAATCCAAGGCTTGTACTTCCGAACAGGCCCATTTATGTGGCTCCTTCTAAACCAGTTTATCGTCAACCAAATTTGCAAGATTATGTTATTATAGATAATAATGTTTTAGCATCTCAAATAAACATTGACGGATTTACCAAAGACGGAAATTATCTGACGGTTAATTTAGATATAAAAGCGGTAAATTTTCAGGACAATTCTGGTCAGACTTATGCTAATCAGCCAACTACTTTGATTGTCAAGCAAAACGGACAGGAGAAAATAAATAAAACATTCTTTCAGGAGTACAAATACATCAGTTCATCTCCTACAAACAACATTAACAAACCTCGCGAAGAACAGCAACATCTGAAAAAGGTAATTGCTTTTATAAATGATTATCTAGCTGAGAATTTTGCTTTTAAAAATGTAAAATACAGTGTAAAACTTCAAAGCGTTAAGAACAAAGGACAATATGATGATTTGGAAAAAGCGAGCATTTATGTTACTACAAATTTGAAAAAAATGAATCCTGCAAATCCGCAAATCAATGCAGCGGCATTAACAGGAATGCAAAAAGGAATTGATATCTGGAAAGAAACGCTCACTAAAGTTAATTTTAAAGATACCAAAGCAGATTTTAATGCTAAAATTGCAAAGTTTGTTTATTTCAATTTGATGAATCTGAACTTGGCTTTAGATAAAAAGACAGATGCTGAAAAAGTGCTAAACGAAATGCAGGAAAACCTTATTTATATGGATTTAAGCTCGAAAGAAGAAATCGAGTTGAAAGCAATTGAAAATCAAATATATAAAACAACTTAATAGTTTATGAAAACAAAAATAGCAAGCTTCTTTTTTTTATTAGTTAGCTTAACAGCAGTTAGTCAGAGACAAAAGGAAATTGGAACCAAATTTGACTACGATGAGAGAGAAACAGATTTAAAAGTGGTTTTAGTTGACAACTATAATCATTATATGTCTTCAGCAATTAATGTTGATGCATCAATGCAGTCTGTCAACAAAATTATTATTAGAAAATTTGATCAAAAAAATCAATTAGTAGAAACTTTTACGGAAGAGTTTCCATATAAAGATGTTTTTACGTTGCATACTTATTTAGGAAGTTTTGAATTGCAAAATGAAAAATTGGTTGTTTTTGTAGATTGTTATTCTAATAAAACAAAGAAGAAAGAAATTTTCCAGATTACTTTTGATAAAAAAACGAACCTTTTTGATAAAAAAGTTATTGCAGAATATACATTTGAAAGTATTACAAAATCGGGAACAACTTATGCAATGGTTTCGCAAAACAAAAATTACATAGGAATTGTTTACAGTAAATATGCTAATAAAAAAATAGCAGAAGAAAACCAATGCACACTTATTGATGGAAGAACAGGAGATTTACTTTGGCAAAAAGACGTTCCGTTTCCTTTGTTGTCTTTTACTGAAAGCGTTGTTTTGAGTGATAGCGGAAAATTTATTTTCGCAAGAACAACTAAAGAGACTGGTTCTCAAAACGTATTGGCTATCGCAGACGGAAATACTGTAGAGAGTAAGGATTTTGGAAAAGAAGATGTCAAAATTAAAAAACCGCTTGTTTTTTCAATTGGTTCAAATGAGTATTTGATTGCTTTTAATAATTACGCTCATGGAATAAATCGTGGAGAATATGATAAAGTTCTTTTTTATGATTTAAATGCAGGTACTGTTTTAAAAAATAATCGTGTAGAAAGTTTAGAGAAGATTAAGGACTTATCGAGAGTTAATTTTAATAATTTATCTATCCAAAATGACGAAATTTACTTGTTTGTAGACTCTGATTTTAAAAGTGGAACAAAGCCAGATCCAACTTTTCCAAATTCAACATTTAAAGTTGCGGAATATTCAAATGGATATCCAAGTTTGTTGATATTCGACACCAAAGGAACATTGACAAGAACAGAAGATTTTGATGTATTACCATTCAAAGAGCCATCAAAATCAATGAGTGTAATGAATATTAAAGGGAATTATTTCTTAAATAGTTATATCAAGTATCCACATTCATCTAGTTTTTTTGATGGAATTTATAGATTGAATAATGGGGCAATTGATCAAAGTCTTAAAATAACTAGTCTTGAAGATATAAAAGAAGGCGGTATAGTACTGACAAAATTTTCAAATTATTTACCAGACGCCAAAAGATTAATTATAGCAAAATCTTATGGATCCAATAAAATGGCTTTTGTAAATGTTTTAGATATTCAATTATAAAAGATTCTCATATTATTTATTATGGAAAAAAAGCACTTATACTTTAAGTGCTTTTTTTTTGTTTCCAGAGTGAGATAAAAAATAAACCCTCAACTTTAAAAAAAATGAGGGTTTTGATTAAATTTTACTCCACCTCCAAATAAGGATTTAAAGTTTCTGCTAATTCATTGAGCCAGTAAAAGCTGTCTCTTAATTTGATGATTTCGCTTTGAAATGTTTCATGTTCGCTCAAAACACATAAAGCCATTGTAAAATTTACTTGCCTTAATGTTTTAGCCATTTCTACAGGATCGATTCTGTCGTTGAAAAAATTCAAAAGCTTGATTTCGGTTTGTTTTGAAATTGTGTTGGTACTCATAATCTTTGTGTTTAGGAAAAAAACCCGCACAGCTAAGGTGTCCTACGCCACAAAGTGCGTTGCAGTTGTTTCCAATACCGCCACCATACCATACGGGCAAAAGTTTTTTTGATATCATATTCTTTGTGTTTAGGACTGTAAAGATATCAAAAAAAATATTTTAAGTAAGAAAAGTATTATAAATTAAAATGAGTTATTTCCGTAGGGTAAATATAAAACGTTTATTTTAAGAAAAGATAAAATTAGCCCAGTTTCCGTACAGTCTGTCATTTCGATTTCTATGATAAAACCAAATCTTTTTGATAAGGGATTTGTTTTTTTATTACTGCAAAAACTCTATGAATTATTTTATTTCTCACAGCATTCAAAACACTCATTTTGTTCTTTCCTTCATCAATTTTTCTATGATAGTATTTGCTTAAATCATTATCCAAACGTATTGCACTCATTGCTGCCAGATGTAAGATGGTTTTGAGTCCTTTATCTGCAAGCATGGAAACTCTAGGTCTTCTTTTTAGTGATGTTCCAGATTGAAAATCGAATGGTACAACCCCGCTGTAACAGGCCATTTTTCTTGGATCTGTTATAACCGTAAAACCTTCTGTTTTTGATAATAATGTCCACGATAGAACTTGGCCTACTCCTGGAACTGATTTTATCAGTTTCTGCTGCTGGCTTAGACTTTGGTCATCATGGATTACTTTTTCAATATCATTTTCAATAGCTTTAATTTGTTCTTCAACACTTTTAATGAGTTTTACATTTAGACTTTTTAGTTCTTTATCCAATCCAATGCCTTTCATTAATTTATAATCATGCTGCTGGGCCATAAGCTGTTTTTTAATTTTTATCCTTAAAGCTCTTTCGGTCAATAGTATTTTTATCTTTTTGATAGAGCGAGAACTTGGCTTCCATTCTCTATTTTCCTGATAATTTTTCTCAATGAAATTACAAATCCTCAGTGCATCGATTTTATCATTTTTGCCTCTGACAAGACCTATGCTTTTTTTGATATGCAGAGCTGATATGACATAAACTCTAAAATTGAATTTCTCAAGCACTTCAAAGAGATTCCAATTGTATCTGCCTGTGTTTTCCATACCTATAATCACATTTTCATCTGAATATCTTTTGAAAAAACGTTTTATAACCTGAACGTTGTTCTCAATTGAAAAGTAATTTACAGATTCTTCCTTAACACAAATATCCAAAGTCTTGCTGCTGATATCAATGCCGACAATAATGTTTTTCATAACTTTGCTTTTACGATTCAACAATGATTTGAGAAATTCATCATAAGCTCAACTCCTTAATAACGGGTCACTAGCCCAAATTTCTATCTGAGTCTTTGATGAAAGGGAAGCTAAAGTCTTAATCGAAATATGAGTCACAAGCTCTGAGGAACGAACAGTTTACTTTTGCTTCCTTTCTCAATCATAAATCTACTTAAATTTCAAAAAACAAATCTAAAGGAGGAACGAGAAATCACACTAGAAACTCAACAAAGATTGGTGATTTTCTTTGCGGATTTCCGCGTGAGATTTCTCCTTCGTCGAAATGACAAGATTGAGGAGTTGTGTTCTGTAAATATTCGCAAATTTCTTCTTCTGAAACCGAGTCTCCTATCCCAGATGGAAGCGGCATCCTTTTGTGGTGGGGTTTACCACAAAAGATACGACGGACAGCTGGATTAGCTACTAAAAAAAATTAAATGAGATAATTTGTTGGTTTCATAGCAAACTCTCTGATAAAATCCCAAAATAGAATCGTTTTACCCTGTGATATTTTTATCTTTGTGGTCTGAGTTTTTTCAGGAAATATTTTTATAAAAAGCACCATTTACATGTTGACCCAATCTCATTTAGAGCAATTAGCCGCAAGTCTCGAAGGCACACTTTTATTCGATGAGCTTCATAAAACGCTTTATTCTACAGATGCTTCGGTGTACCGAATTAAGCCCAATGCGGTAGCAATTCCTAAAACGACCGAGGATATTGCCAAACTGATAAAGTTTGCGGCAGAACATAAGTTGTCGATTACGCCAAGAACTGCAGGAACTTCGCTGGCAGGACAGGCAGTTGGAGACGGATTGGTGATTGATGTGTCGAAGCATTTTACAAAAATCATTTCATACAATGCCAAGCAGAAAACTGTAACGGTTCAGCCAGGCGTAATTCGCGATGAGCTGAATTTATTCTTAAAACCTCATGGCGTATTTTTCGCTCCAATTACTTCGACTTCTAATCGTGCGATGATTGGCGGAATGGTAGGAAATAACTCTTCGGGAACAACTTCTATTCGATATGGTGTTACGCGCGATAAAATTGCGGAAGTAAAAGCACTTTTAAGCGATGGTTCTGAAGTGGTTTTTAAAGATCTGACTTCGGCTGAATTTATTGAGAAAACAAAAGGTGATTCTTTAGAAAATAAAATATACAAAACGATTTACGACGAGCTTACTATAAAAGAAGCTCAAGAAGAAATCGTAAAAGAGTTTCCGAAACCAGAAATTCACAGAAGAAATACAGGTTATGCCGTTGATATTTTGCTGAAATCAGAATTATTTGGCGGAACAGAACCAACCATAAATCTTGGAAGACTGCTTTGCGGAAGCGAAGGGACTTTGGCTTTTACAACAGAAGTGACGCTGAAAGTTGATGATTTGCCTCCGCCTCATAGCATTATGGTCGTTGGGCATTATCATACGATTCAAGAATCTTTAGAATCGGTTGTGGTGGCGATGAAACATCATTTGTACACTTGCGAAATGATCGATGATACGATTTTAGATTGTACCAAAACGAATCGTGAACATATTAAAAATCGTTTCTTTTTGGTTGGAGAACCGAAAGCGATTATGTTGTTTGAAGTAGCATCGCACACTTTAGAAGATGCCGAAAAACAAGCCGATGCTTTGATTGCCGATTTAGATAAAAACAATTTTGGTTATGCGCGAGTAAAAATCTACGGAAATGATATTGACAAAGCCAATGAGTTGAGAAAAGCAGGTCTTGGACTTTTAGGAAGTATTGTAGGCGACGATAAAGCAGCCGATTCTATTGAAGATACAGCGGTAGAATTAAGTGACTTGCCAGCTTATATTGCAGAGTTTTCTGCGATGATGCTGCGTCACGGACAGGAAGCGATTTATTATGCGCATGCAGGTGCAGGAGAATTGCACCTTCGTCCGGTTTTGAATTTGAAGAAAACATCTGATTTAAAATTATTCAGAACCATTGCGACAGAAGTGGCACATTTGGTAAAAAAATACAGAGGTTCCTTAAGCGGTGAGCACGGCGACGGAATCGTACGCGGTGAGTTTATTCCGTTTATGATTGGCGAAAAGAATTACGAACTTTTGAAAAGAATTAAATTAGCGTTTGATCCGAATTCGGTTTTAAATATCGGGAAGATTGTCAATGCCTTAAAAATGGATGAAAATCATCGTGTGATTTCAGGAAGGGTAGAACCAGACATTAAAACATTTCAGGATTTCTCAGACAGTTTAGGCATTTTGCGTGCCGCCGAAAAATGCAACGGTTCTGGCGATTGTCGAAAACTGCCGTCTGGCGGAGGAGCAATGTGTCCGAGTTATCGTGCAACGCGAAATGAGAAAGAAACAACTCGTGCGAGAGCCAATGCACTGCGAGAATATTTAACGTATTCTGAAAAAGAAAATAAATTTGACCAGAAAGAATTATATGAAGTTTTTGAGTTGTGTGTAAGTTGTAAAGCCTGCGCAAGCGAATGTCCGAGTAATGTGGACGTAGCAACTTTGAAAGCAGAATTTTTATACCAATATCAAAAAGCAAACGGATTTTCTACCCGAAATAAGATTTTTGCCAACAATGCCAAACTGAACAAAATGGGAAGTAAATTCCCGTCGATTACAAATTTTATTTCGAATCGGTCTTTGGTCAAAAAAACAATGGGAATTGCGCCCGAAAGACAAGTTCCATTATTGGCGAAAAAGACTTTTAGAAAATGGTATGCTAATAATAAACCGTCACAAAGAGATTTTTCGAATGGAAGATTGTATTTGTTTGTAGATGAATTCACGAATTATTATGATGTCAATATCGGAATTGATGCTTTCGAGTTATTGACAAAGTTAGGTTATCAGGTTTTGGTTGTTGATCATGAAGAAAGTGGAAGAACCTATCTTTCAAAAGGATTTTTGGAAGAAGCGAAGAAAATTGCCAATCATAATGTAAGTGTTTTTAAAGATTTGGTTTTAGGAAATGCACCTTTAATCGGAATTGAGCCTTCAGCAATTTTGACTTTTAGAGATGAATATCTTCGTTTAGCCGATGATAAAGAAGCTGCGGAGAAATTATCCAGAAATGCTTTTACAATTGAAGAATTCTTCAAAAAAGAAATTATAGATGGTAAAATCACAGCCGATTCTTTTTCAGATGAAACTAAAGAAATTAAGATTCACGGACATTGCCACCAAAAATCGTTGAGTTCTGTTGAAGCGACTTTCGCAATGCTTAATCTTCCAAAAAATAATACAGTTACGATTTACAATTCGGGTTGCTGCGGAATGGCGGGTTCTTTTGGTTATGAAAAAGAGCATTATCAAGTGAGTATGCAGATGGGGGAGGATACTTTATTTCCTAAAGTGCGTAATACAGCTGAAAATGTAAAAATCGCAGCTGCAGGAACAAGCTGTCGCCATCAGATTTATGATGGAACGAAGAGAGAAGCACAACATCCTGTTTCGATTTTGAGAAGTTGTTTGAAATAATTTAACCGCAAAGCACGCAAAGAATTGCGCAAGGGGCGTAAAGATTTTTTTGCGCAAAGTTTGTCATTTCGACAAAGGAGAAATCTCACTAGAAGCTCGACAAAGATTCGATTTTGCGGAGTTACTTGCGAAGATTTCTCCTTTGTCGAAATGACATAAAATGAGAATAATCTTTTTAATTCTGTAAATCTGTGGCAGAAAAGAAACTATTTCAAACTAACTTTTTTACCTGTTTCAGCAGCTTTATAAATGGCATTGATGATTCTAACGTCTTTAATTCCTTCTTCGCCTGTAATATGATTTGGAAGTTTTTGGTTTGCTAAAATCACTTTGCAAATTTCATCCATTTGAGTTTGCTGTTGGTTTATTACAGGAAAATTAAATGCTTTTCCATCAGATCTTTTACCTACAAAAGGGCCATAGCTCACAGCAGGACTCATCTCAAAGAAACCTTCATCTGCAGCAGCATGGAATCGATCAATGCCAAAACCGTAAGAACTGCTGCAATTGGCAACAGCACCACTCGGAAATTCCATTTGCCACGTGATATTTTCTTCCACTTGAGCAAATCTGTTTTTATTGTTTATGGTTCCAAATTGTGCAGTAACTGCAATTGGTTCTTCACCTAAAACATAACGCGAAACTTGGATGCAGTAAACGCCTAAATTAATTAACGAACCGCCTCCTGCCCATTTTTTAGTCAGCCTCCATTCGTTACGAGCATTTAAATCAACAGGTTTATTAACGTCATGAATATCATAAGTGCTATAACCAAGAGAAGCTTCAATATAGCGAACTTGTCCCAAAACTTTTTCTTGTCCCAATCGTTTTACTTCTAGATGATTTGGTTCGTAATGCAGTCGATATCCCATTGCCAATTGCACATTATTATCGTTGCAGGCTTTGATCATTTCTTCACAATCTTCAATAGTTATTGCCATTGGTTTTTCTACAATTACATGTTTTCCTGCTTTTGCAGCGCGAACAGTAAATTCTTTGTGCAGTGCATTTGGAGTTACAACGTACACCAAATCAATGTCTTTATTTTTTATGATTGAATCGAAGTTTTCGTAGTTATAGATATTCTTTTCAGGAATGTTATATTTCTTTTTCCATGCTTCAGCTTTGGAAGGTGTTCCTGTGACAATTCCAGTAAGTTGGCAGTATTCAGAAACCTGAAGACCTTCAGCTAATAGTGAAGCATAGTTTCCTAAACCGCACAAAGCAATATTTAATTTTTTTCCGGTGTAGGGTTTGTGAACCTTTTCTGTTTCGGTAATAAAAGAAGGAAGCGTAGTCATCACAACTGAAGCGCCCACTCCAAGTCCAAATTTATTTACAAAAGAACGTCTTGTGATTTTTTCCATAAAAATGATTCTTTAAAATTAAATACTACTTGTATTAGTAAGCTCATTTTGAGAAATGTTACATTTGTATTTGATTTAACTGTGACGATTGTTAAGATTTTTGGTTTCACGCAGATTTTGCAGGTCTGAGCAGATTTATTTTTATTATTAAAATCTGTGTAAATCTTTCAGCAGAATAAAAATCTGTATTATCTGCCAAATCTGCGAGAGAAGATTTATAGACAAAGATTTGAAAAATAATTCGTGTATTGCTTCGCCTGTTCGCTATCGCTCGGGTAGTGGCAAGAAAAAAAAATCGTAGAAAAACAAAATGGTTTTATATATTTGAAATCAAGATATTTTTTGCATTATTTGCAAAATAAAACCAGAACAACTGAATTAAATTAATTTATAATAGCAAAAACATATATGGCATTTTCAAGTTTATTCCGAAAAAAAACAGTGCAGGATATTCTGAAACAGGTTGCAAAAAATGAAGCAGATGGACATGGAGCATTAGGAAAACACCTTACAACCAAAGATTTAACTGCTTTCGGAATTGCTGCAATTGTGGGTGCGGGGATTTTCAGCACCATCGGAAAAGCAAGTGCAGATGGAGGACCAGCCGTAATATTTTTGTTCCTTTTTACTGCTCTTGCCTGTAGTTTTGCAGCTTTTGCTTATGCCGAATTTGCATCGATGGTTCCCGTTTCAGGAAGTGCTTACACGTATTCATATGTAGCTTTCGGGGAACTAATTGCTTGGATTATCGGATGGGCTTTAATCATGGAATATGCCGTTGGAAACATAACCGTGGCCATATCGTGGAGTGATTATTTTACAGGACTTCTCCAGAGTGGCGGAATTCATTTACCGCAATGGATTCAGATGGATTATTTAACAGCTTCAAACGGATATAATGATGCCGAAGCTTTGATGCGCGGCGGAAAATCATTTGAAAATTTAAGTACGGCTTTACAGCAAGCGCACACAGCTTGGACAACAGCGCCTACCTTGGGATCATTTCATTTTGTTACCGATATTCCAGCTTTATTCATTATTATTTTGATTACTGCTTTGGTTTACAGAGGAATGAAAGAATCTCGTAATGCGAGTAATTTAATGGTGGTTGTAAAACTTTGTGTTGTTCTTTTAGTTATCGCTGTCGGTGTATTTTATGTAGATACGGCAAACTGGGATCCTTTTGCGCCAAATGGAGTTGGAGGGGTTTTAAAAGGAGTATCTGCAGTTTTCTTCGCTTATATTGGTTTTGATGCTATCTCGACAACAGCAGAAGAATGTAAAAATCCACAGCGTGATTTACCACGCGGAATGATGTGGGCGATTATTATTTGTACCATTCTTTATATTGCAATTGCTCTGGTTTTAACCGGAATGGTAAAATATCACGAATTAAATGTTGGAGATCCTCTTGCATTTGTTTTCGATAAATTAGATTTAAAATGGATGTCAGGAATTATTGCCGTAAGTGCGGTAGTGGCTATGGCGAGCGTTTTATTGGTTTTTCAAATGGGACAACCTCGTATTTGGATGAGTATGAGTCGCGATGGGTTATTGCCAAAGAAATTCTCAACCGTTCACCCAAAATTTAAAACACCTTCTTTTGCAACTATTGTAACAGGATTTGTGGTGGCAATTCCGGCTTTGTTTTTGAATCTGACAATGGTAACTGATTTATGCAGTATTGGAACTTTATTTGCCTTTGTATTAGTTTGTGCAGGGGTTTTGGTTTTACAAAACAAACCTGAAATTCCAAGAGGAAAATTCAAAACGCCTTATATCAATTCAAAATTTATTCTGCCAGTTTTAATGATCGTTGGATTGTATTATGCTTTTGCTTTCAACAACAAAGCAACAATGGCTTTTATCAATAACGATCCACAAATTTATGATGCAACTTCAATCGTAACTTCTTTAGATAAATCAGAATCAGAGCAGGTTTTCAAATATTTAGAAAGTATTGAAGTAAACAATAAAACTGCTGAGACATCAGATTTAGAGCATTTATTAGGACAATATCAAGACGACGAAGCTAAATATGCTGAAGTGGTAAAAGGTTTGCCAATTGCAGATTCTGCTAAATATGAATCAGGTTTCAGTTTATTCAAACACAAAATCCCAATGTGGATATTCCTATTCGTTTTGGTTGGATTAGCCGTTTGGGCTTTCAGAAAAAATCTGTCTTTAATTCCACTTTTAGGATTAATCTGCTGTCTGTATATGATGGCCGAATTAAGCGTTTGGAACTGGATTTATTTTACAATCTGGCTAATAATCGGGTTATTAATTTACTTTACATATAGTAGAAAAAATAGCAAACTGAATACTGAAAATATAGGCTAAAAGTAAAGTTATATATCACAAAAAGCCGTTCTGAGTACTTCAGAACGGCTTTTTTTATTTTGTGGCTTTTTATAGAAATATTCTTATGTTTTAAAAGTGCTTTTCCTTAAGTTTGTTTTCAGTAAAATTTTAAAATTAATAAGTAATACATGGGTTTTCTTGATAAAATATTGGGCAAAAAAGAAGCTTCAATACAATCTAATACTGATTTCTGGAATTGGTTTTTAAAAAATGAAAAGGAGTTTTTTACAATAGTTAAAAACAGACAAAATATACATCAAGGTTTTTTTGAAAAATTAGCACCAAAACTTGATGAAATTCATAAGGGGATTTATTTTCTAACGGGAATGTTAGATGATAGTACAGTAGAATTAATTTTAACGCCAGATGGAGCAGTCAGAAATATTTATGCAATTGAAGAATTGGTAAATGCAGCGCCTCAAATCAATGGATGGAAAATTACGGCATTAAAACCAGCATCAGACATTCAAGATATTGGTATTGATTATGAAGGATTCCAATTTAATAAAGACAATTTAAGGTTTTATCCAAACATTCATGAAGGATATCCAGATGAAATTGACTTAACCGTTATTTATGATGATTTTGTTGAAGAAAAAAAGCAAGTTATAACTAACGGTGTTTATATTTTCTTAGACAATTATTTAGGAGAACTACATTCTCTTACTTTGATTGATAACATGAAAATAGACAGTCCAAATAGTATTTCAGAAGAATTAATTCCGATCGAAAAATTAAAAGATTATTTGATTTGGAGAGAAAAAGAATTTGTAGAAAAGTACGAAGGTACAAGGCATAATACAGAAAATGATAACTATTCAGGTTTTGAGGCAACTGCAAAAGATGGAAGTGGCATTATCGGATTAATGAACACTGATCTTTTGCAATGGGATAAAAAAGCATCGCATCCTTGGGTATTTATTATTACCATTCTTTTTGATGGAAGCCATAATAATGGTATGCCAGATAAAGAAACTTATCAGTTACTAAACGAAATAGAAGATGAGGTTGTATTAGATCTTAAAGATCTGGAAGGTTATTTAAATGTTGGAAGGGAAACATTGGCTAACAGAAGAGAAATCTTTTTTGCCTGCAAAGACTTTAGAAAACCAACAAAAGTGGCAGATGAATTAATTAAAAAATACGATGGTTCATTCGAAATAAGTTACGAAATCTACAAAGATAAATACTGGCAAACGTTTAGACATTACGAGCCGAGATAAAACACAAAAGCCGTTTTGATACTATTCAAAACGGCTTTTTATATAAAAAAATCCGCTTAGAGAAATCTCCAGCGGATTCAAACAATCTAATAAAAAATGTGCAAATTTATTTATAGAGTAATGTTTGCCTTTATTGCGAGTAATTTTTCTCGCGCAGATTCCACAGACTAACCAATCCTTTTTATAACCCTAATAATAAATCGGCATAATCAGCCAAATCTGCGAGAGAAAAAGCTTTATTGAATTTCTTTAACGGCTTCTTTGTGAATCTTTACAGAGCTTAAAATTCCAAGTTCAACCATACAATTTTTCATCATTTGGTAAGTGCGTTCAATATCATTATCCAATCCAATAGAAAAGCGAATCAAACCGTCTGTTAATCCCATTTCTTTCTGCTCATCTAACGGAATTTCGCTCGAAGTAGAGGTTCCTGGTGCACTGAATAACGTTTTATAAAAACCTAAGCTTACTGCCAAATATCCAAGGTTTCGTTCCTGCATCAATTCCATTAATTCATTAGCTTTTTCCAAAGTTCCAACATCAATCGTTAGCATTCCCCCAAAACCATATTCGGGATTAATCATCGTTTTATATAATTCATGACTCGGATGGCTTTTCAATCCTGGATAAACCGTTTTTAAGCCATCTTTCTCAAACTGATCCGCCAAATAATGCGCATTATGACTATGCTGTTTAATTCTAATATGAAGCGTTCTCAAATTTTTCATCACACTTGCAGAACGCAAACTATCCATTGTAGGCCCTAAAAGCATACTCGCGCCAGAATTTACATTTTTCAGCGAATTAATAAATTCTTTAGACGCACAAGTCACACCACCAACTGTGTCACTGCTTCCGTTAATGTATTTTGTCAAACTATGAATGACAATATCGGCGCCCAATTTTGCGGGAGAAACAGAAAGTGGTGAAAAAGTATTATCGACAACCAATTTTAAATTATGTTTTTTGGCAATTTTAGCCAAACCAGCAATATCGGCAACTTCCAAAAGTGGATTACTAACCGTTTCGCAATACAAAACTTTAGTTTTAGAAGTAATTGCAGCTTCCACAATATCCAGTTTTGTGATGTCAACAAAGCTTGTTTCGATCCCGAATCTTGGCGTAAAGTTTTTTAAGAAAGCGTAAGTTCCGCCATAAATAGTTCGGCTTGAAACAATATGGTCGCCCGCACCGCACAATTGCAAAAGAGTAGGCGTAATCGCTCCCATTCCAGAAGCCGAAACATTTGCTGTTTCCGTTCCTTCCATTGCTGCCAAAGCCTGATCCAAATACAAATTGCTTGGGGATGAATGGCGCGAATACAAGTAACAGCCTTCCATATTTCCTTCAAAAGTGTCAAACATAGTTTTAGCCGAAAGAAAAGTATAAGTCGAAGAATCAGAAATCGACGGATTGACACCACCAAATTCACCGAAATATTGTAAATCTTGAATTTTATCTGCTGGGTTGAAGTTTTTCATATAGATAGTTTTTATTTGTTTTGTTTCAAGTTTCAGGTTTCAAGTTCCAACAACCTGAAACAAATTTTTTAAGAGCTATTCCAGCTTTCCGCTTCAAGTCCTCATAAAAAATGCAAAGTTTCTAATGTTCTAAAAAGAGCTTCCGTTGGTCGCTTTTTTAGAACGAGAAACTTTTGCCTTTTTTACTCCGGGCTTTCCACTTCAATCTGGGCTAGGGCACTCGTTTTCAAAAGAAATTCTATCCAAAATAATATCTATTTAGAATATTAATCAATCATGAATTGAATAATTAGATTTTAAAACTATAAAAACTTATTTTTAATGATTTTTAATCTAAATTTGATCTAGAAAATATAATTCAATAGATTTTATTTCACTTAATAAACTATCAACAATCAACCAAAAACAATCAACTAAAAATGACTCTAGACGCCACAGATAAAAAACTCTTAGTTTTGCTTCAAACCGACAGTAAAAAAACAACCAAAGAATTATCCTTAAAACTTGATCTTTCTGTTACAGCGGTGTATGAAAGAATTAAAAAATTAGAAAGAGAAGGGGTAATTAAAAACTACGTTGCATTAGTCGATAAATCCAAAATTGAGAAAGGGTTTGTCGTTTTCTGTCACCTAAAACTCATTCAGCATACCAAAGAATTCCTAACCAAATTTGAAAGCGAAGTCATCAAACTCAATGAAGTTTTAGAATGCCATCACGTAAGCGGTGATTATGATTATATTTTAAAAGTTCTGGTAAAAGACATGGAAGCGTATCGTGAATTTTTAGTAACCAAACTGACTTCGCTACAGCACATCGGAAGTACACAAAGTATGTTTATGATTAGTGAGGTGAAGAACTCGACGGTGATTTCTTTTTAAGAGGTTCGGAGAAGCAAAGTTTCAAAGTTTTTCAGTAGAGACGCACAGCAGTGCGTCTAGCATCAAGTATGTCATTTCTTAAAAGTTGAACATTAACACAAATCCCTAGTTTAATTTGTTCAACTATCTTTTGGCAGCATTTTAATTAATAACAGTTTTTATTTAACAGCATCTTCAAAAGTTGGTCTTTCTCGTTTTCCAGCTATAACGTCTATTATAATTGATTCAACATTTTTATTTATAGAATCATTTGGCTGTAATTTAATTGCCTTATCAATGGTTTCTTTCGCTTCTTGATCATTTTTAGCAATAAGTAAGGTCATTGCGTGATTACCCAATAGTGCGAAATCATTAGGGTTTCTTTTTAGAGATTCCTCAGAATAAAATATTGCTTTCTCAATGTCTTTCAAGTGCATAGCCTCTAGTGAGGCTTCCATAGGAATTATATGGTTTTCTAATTCGAGTTTAAAAGCTAATTCCAATTGTTCAAGAGCTTCTTGATGTTTTTCCAGTCTTTGAAGTGCTTTAGACATTAATATCATACTTTGCCAATGTTCTGGAATTATCTCAAGACATTTTTTGAAGTCTTTTATAGAGTCTTCAAGCTTTAATTTTTCGGATTCCTTCAGTTCTTTTTTTCTATAGCCGTCTAAAAAAATAAGTCCCTCTTGCTTTTTTCCAGCCTGCTCAAAGATTTTATTAAATTCTTGAATTTTTTTATTCTCAAGTTCCTGCTCGACAATTCTGCTATAGATTTTGCCGTTTAAAAGATTTTCAATTTCTTTAGGAAGTAATTCTTTAGCAAAATCTGAGTAAGGATTTAGTATAAATGTTGCTCCATTCAAAGATTCAAACAAATCTTGTCCTTTTAAACTAAGATATGGAGCTTTTTTTTCCATTATTCCTTTTTCAAATATTCGATTTATTGATGTAAAGATTGGAATTTGTCCGTTTTCAAAAATAAAACACTGAACAGTTGTATTCTCATCTGCAGTTTGAGATCCAAATTTCGAAATAGTGTTTTCACTAGTAACTATAAATAATTGACTCCCTAATAATTTGTGATAAAATTCCTTTTGAGTAGAAAAATTGGACGCAGCTAGCATCAAACATTTTTCTAATTCATTCTCAGGAAATTCAGTTTTCTTTTTTTTGAATATTTCAAATAATCCCATTGCTTATCTTTTGTGTACTCCTAGAATTGTTTCTAAAGTTTTGCCAATTTAATTATTTTTCTTTTAAAGTAAAATTATTCCTAAAAAAGAAAAAACTTAGCAACCCTTTGCATAACCCTTAACACCCTTTACGGTAAAATCGTTACCCAAAATTTCACACAAAAAACATTGAAATTTAAGCCTTAAACAGAACTTTATTGTTTAATTTTGTAACCGCTAAAATAAAAACAAAATACTATGAGTTCATTTGACGTAGTCATTATAGGTTCAGGTCCTGGCGGATATGTATCAGCAATTCGTTGCGCACAATTAGGTTTCAAAACCGCAATTGTAGAAAAATATAATTCATTAGGCGGAACTTGCCTTAACGTAGGTTGTATTCCTTCAAAAGCATTATTATCTTCTTCTCATCATTATGCTGAAATTGCTCATTTTGCAGATCACGGAATCGAAGTTTCTGGAGATGTAAAAATCAATTTAGAGAAAATGATCGCGCGCAAGCAAGCAGTTGTAGATCAGACCGTAGGTGGTATCAACTACTTAATGGATAAAAATAAAATTACTGTTTTCAATGGTTTAGGTTCTTTCGTAGATGCAACACACATTGCAATTGCAAAAGCTGACGGAACATCAGAAACTATCGAAGCAAAATATACTGTAATTGCTACAGGATCAAAACCATCTTCTTTGCCATTCATTAAAATTGATAAAGAAAGAATCATCACTTCTACTGAGGCTTTAGCTTTAAAAGAAGTTCCAAAACACCTAGTTATCATCGGTGGTGGAGTTATCGGAATCGAGCTTGGACAAGTTTACTTGCGTTTAGGAGCTCAGGTTTCTGTAGTTGAATTTATGGATAGAATCATTCCAGGAATGGACGGAGCTCTTTCTAAAGAATTGACTAAAGTATTGAAAAAACAAGGAATGAAATTCTACGTTTCTCATAAAGTAAAATCAGTTGAAAGAAACGGTGATGCTGTTGTGGTTCAAGCTGAAAATGCAAAAGGAGAAACAATCACTCTTGAAGGAGATTATTCATTAGTTTCTGTTGGCCGTCGTCCTTACACAGACGGATTAAACGCTGACAAAGCTGGAGTTAAAATTTCAGACAGAGGACAAGTTGAAGTAAACGATCATTTACAAACAAATGTTCCAAATATTTATGCAATTGGTGACGTTGTTCGTGGAGCGATGTTAGCACATAAAGCAGAGGAAGAGGGAGTAATGGTTGCTGAAATTTTAGCAGGTCAGAAACCACATATCGACTACAACTTAATTCCTGGTGTAGTTTACACTTGGCCAGAAGTTGCAGCAGTTGGACAAACTGAAGAGCAATTGAAAGCTGCTGGAGTGAAATATAAATCTGGAAGTTTCCCATTCAAAGCGTTAGGACGTGCAAGAGCAAGTGCTGACTTAGACGGATTCGTGAAAATCTTGGCTGACGAAAAAACAGATGAGGTTTTAGGAGTTCATATGATTGGTGCTCGTACAGCAGATTTAATTGCTGAAGCGGTTACTGCAATGGAATTTAAAGCTTCTGCTGAAGATATTTCAAGAATGAGCCATGCACACCCAACTTTCGCGGAAGCGGTAAAAGAAGCAGCATTAGCAGCTACAGAAAATAGAGCTTTACACGTATAATTTTACGTTTAAATCAAATATAAAACCGTTAGAGCAATCTAGCGGTTTTTTTATGCGATATATTTAAGTGTGATATAATATAATAATCAAAAATAATTTTGTAAATTAGATGGGTATTTCAGGTGTTATCTTTATGATTATTAAAAAGATAGTATTATGAAAAGTAAATATATCACTCCGATTCTAATTGGAGCAGGGATTGGAATCGCATTGTACTCTTGTGGAGGCGGAATTCCAAAAAATGCAAAAGCTGTAACAAACTTTGACAGCAATAAATATCTCGGAAAATGGTATGAAATTGCCAGATTAGATTACAAATGGGAGAGAGATCTGGACAATGTAACCGCCGAATATTCTTTAAACGAAGATAAAACTATAAAAGTCGATAATAAGGGCTATAATGTCAAAAAAGACAAATGGGAACAAAGTGTCGGGAAAGCTAGATTTGTCAAAAAAGACAATATTGGTATGCTGAAAGTCTCATTTTTTGGTCCTTTTTATTCTGGTTACAATGTCGTAGCAATCGATCCTGATTATAAATACGCACTTGTGGCTGGAGAAAGTTTAAAATACATGTGGATACTCTCTAGAGAAAAAACTATTCCAGAAAGTATAAAAGCAGATTTTCTTATCAAAGCTCAGGAAATTGGGTATAAAGTAACCGATTTGGTCTGGGTAAAACACGATAAGGCAAATTAAAAATAAAAAGTCCGTCCCAACCCGTTAGAACTTGACGGATGGGACGGACTTTTTATTTTGAGCTAAAAAATATTTATGCAGTAAAAATACTTTTATAATTATCCCAATATCTGTAAATCAAGAATAGATTTCCTATAAACAAAAGAACTGCAATTGGCAGACCATCTGGAGTAAGGAAATAATTGATAAACAAAATATTTACCGTAATCGGTAAGATCAAGATGTTTGCTAAAGTTACATAACGGCCAGTTACAAATGCAATTCCACACAACAATTCGATAGATTTTGCCAGTGGCATTAAATACGTAGAAGCCATTAAACCTACATTAAAAGCTTTAAAGTTTCCTGTAGTTTCTGGCTCAGGCATTAGATGGAAAAAATAACTGATAGAGGCGAAAAGCAGCAAAAGACCGATTAAAACGCGGACAATAATTGTGGCAATTTTCATAATACTTAGGATTTTTTAAGGGTTAAAAAATATAATTAAGTTATTGGAAAAGATGCAATCTAAAGCTCAAATGAGAATCACAAATTATTTTTTTTGAGGTTCTTTTTTAAGGATTTTACAATTAAATTAATGCTGTTTTAGGATTATTCTAATTGTATATCAAATATAACGAATTTTTTCTTATAAAAAGAATGTATTTTTAACAGTTTTACAATGTAATTCAAATCATTGGATTATTTTTTTTGCATTCCGCTCATGAAAGATTTTTGTCGTAATTTTGACCTTTAAAATTACCATTTTTGAGAGTTTCCATCCGTAAAAATATTGTTAATCCGAAACTGTTTAAAGAACAGATTTTAAGCTGGGCGCAGCAATTTCGCGAAGTCGTTTTTTTAGACAGCAATTCTTATCCGCAGCAATATTCTAATTTTGATTGCATATTGGCAGTAGATGCTTTTACATCTTTAAAAACAGATTATTACAATGCTTTTGAAGATTTAAAACAATATCATCAGAATACAAAAGACTGGCTTTTCGGATATCTTTCTTATGATTTAAAGAATGGTATTGAAAATCTTCATTCTGATAATTTTGATGGTTTGAACTTTCCTGATTTGTTTTTCTTTCAGCCTAAAAAAGTCTTTATCCTAAAAGGAAATGAACTTGAAATTCAATATTTAATGCTTTGCGATGATGAGGTTGAGGAGGATTTTGAAGGAATAGTCGAAAGTCAAAAGTCGAAAGGCGAAAGTGATGAAAAATTAAATATTCAACAGCGTATTTCTAAGGAATTATATATTCAGAAAATAAATAAAATGCTCGAACATATTCATATTGGAGATATGTACGAAGCAAATTTCTGTATGGAATTTTATGCTGAAAATGCCGTTATAAATCCGTTAGAAAAGTTTCAGAGATTGAATGAAATTTCACAGGCGCCTTTTTCAGTTTTCTTTAAAAATTACAAACACTATTTGCTTTCTGCTTCACCAGAACGCTATTTGAAAAAAGTTGGAGATAAGATTATTTCACAGCCAATCAAAGGTACTTCTAAGCGTTTTGCAGATCCCATTGAAGATGAAAAATCAAAGAGTGTTTTAGTTTTAGATGCCAAAGAGCGAGCGGAAAATATCATGATAACCGATTTAGTACGAAATGATTTGTCGCATACATCGCAAAAAGGTTCCGTTGAAGTCGAGGAACTTTGTGGTATTTATTCGTTTTTGCAAGTGCATCAGATGATTTCTACAATCACTTCAAAATTAGATCCGCAATATTCGGCAATTGATGTTTTAAAAACAACTTTTCCGATGGGAAGTATGACGGGCGCTCCAAAGATTTCGGTGATGGAAATTGTTGAAAATCTTGAAGAAACCAAAAGAGGATTATATAGTGGGGCGGTTGGTTATTTTACACCTGAAGGCGATTTTGATTTTAATGTTGTAATCAGAAGTATTTTGTATAATGAGGAAAATAAATATGTTTCTTTTTCGGTTGGAAGTGCTATAACATCGCTTTCAATTCCAGAAAAAGAATATGAAGAATGTTTGCTCAAAGCCAAAGCAATGCACGAAGTTTTGCAGTAAAAAAAAAGTTGCCACGAATTGCACTAATTTTCACTAATTTTTTTTCAATTCGCTAAAAATATAGTCACAGATTAAAGGATTAAAATGATAAAAAAAAATCTGTGCGCATCTTTTTAATCTGTGGCAAAAAAAATAATTCGTGCAAATTTGTGGCAGAAAAAAATACCCGCTTAACATTTCGTTTAAAAATAGATCAAATTTAATTCTTTACTTTTATCAAATGTTTTCAAAATTTCAAAATCATATCGTTTCAAGATTTCCCCTTTTAGCCCAGAAAAAGCTTTTTCTGGCTGTAAGTGGCGGATTAGATAGCATGGTTTTGCTACATTTATTGCATAGACTGCCTTGTGAAATTGCAGTTTTGCATTGCAATTTTCAGCTTCGCGGTGTGGAAAGTTTTGGAGATCAGGAATTTATTCAGAACTATTGCGATCAGCATCATATCCCAATTTTTACCACTCATTTTGATACCGAGGCATTTGCTAAAGATTATAAACTATCAACACAAGTCGCGGCGAGAGAACTTCGCTACAGTTGGTTTTATGAACTTTTGGAAGAAGAAAACTTTGATTATATCCTAACAGCACATCATGCCGACGATAATCTGGAGACTTTTATTATCAACCTAACACGCGGAACAGGATTGGAAGGTTTAACTGGAATTCCAGAGCAAAATGATAAAATAATTCGTCCATTGCTTCCTTTTTCAAGAGAAGAAATTTTAAAATATGCTGAAGAAAATAAAATAGAATGGCGAGAAGACAGCAGTAATGCTTCGACAAAATATCTCAGAAATAAGATTCGTCATAATTTAATTCCGGTTTTAAAAGAAATCAATCCTAATTTTCTAGATGCTTTTCAGAAAACACAATCTTTTCTTCAAGAATCAAAAGAAATGGTTGAAGACGCATCGATTATGGTGTATCAGCAAGTGGCAAAAGAAGCTGGAGATGATATTCATTTTGATTTAAATCAGTTAAAAAAACTTCCAAATTATAAATCTTATCTCTACCAATGGCTAAATGAATTTGGTTTTTCTGCCTGGAATGATGTTTATGATTTGGTTGAAGGACAATCAGGGAAACAAGTTTTTTCAGAGGAATTTAGATTACTGAAAAACAGAGAAACGCTTATTTTAAGTCCGCTTTCTGAAATCTTAGAAAACGAGGAATATGAGATTCATGAAAACGATACAGAAGTTAATTTTCCCATAAAATTAAGTCTTTGTAACGTAGGTCACACAACATTCGATTCAAATAGAGTTATATTTGTGGACGTCGATAAAATCCGCTTCCCCTTAATTTTGCGTAAATGGAAAGAAGGAGATGTTTTTCAGCCTTTTGGAATGAGAGGAAAATCTAAAAAAGTAAGCAAGCTTTTTAAAGACGAAAAATTATCATTGATCGAAAAAGAAAAAACTTGGATTTTATGTTCTGAAAATGAAATAATCTGGGTTGTCGGAATAAGACAGGACGAACGTTTTAAAATAGAGAAAACCACAAATAAAATACTAAAAATAGAATTACAATAATGAACTTTACTCGAAATCTTCAGACAAATTTGTCAAAAAATGTTTGGACTAAATCCATTTTACTTTTCGTATTTTTCTTTGCTTTTGCAAAAGGGAATGCACAAATATTAGAGCCGGTAAAATGGACTTCTAAAATGGAGAAAAAAGGAAACAATGCCGTTTTGATTTTTGATGGAACAATCGAAAAAGACTGGCATATGTATTCGCAGTTTACCCCAGACGGCGGACCTTTGGCTTTAGAAATAACTTTTAAAAATCAAAAAGGAAACTACGAATTAGTTGGAAAAGCAAAAGAAGGCAAAACTAGAACAGCTTTTAACGATGTTTTTGGTGTAGATGAAACTTTTTTTGAAGGAAAAGCACACATTGAACAAGAAATAAAAATTATAAACCCGAATTTAAAAACGGTTGATGTAGATTTTGATTTTCAGGTTTGTAAAGAAGTTTGTATCAATTCTAGCAAGAAATTCTCGATTGCTGTTCCTTCCACTTTCAAAATGGAGGATGTTCCAGTTGTAACAGAAGCTAAAGCAGATGAAACAAAAATAGTGGGACTAGCAGTTGATACCGTTAAAAAAGAAGAAGCTATACAACCAAAAGTTGAGACAACGGCTGAAACTGAAAAAGCAGAAATTCCTGCTCCAGCGCCTTCAAGAAGTTTGTGGTCAATCTTTTTTATCGCCTTTTTATCAGGATTTGCGGCATTGTTAACACCTTGCGTTTTCCCAATGATCCCGATGACAGTAAGTTTCTTTACAAAACAAAGTAAAAGCCGTGCAAAAGGAATTAGAAATGCAATTATCTACGGATTTTCAATCATTGCTATTTACGTAATTTTAGGTCTTATTGTAACTAAAATATTTGGTGCCGATGCCTTAAATGCTTTGTCTACAGATGTTTGGTTTAACCTTGTTTTCTTTGTAATCTTAGTTGTTTTTGCTACTTCATTTTTGGGTGCTTTCGAAATCATGCTTCCAAATTCATGGGCAAATAAAGCAGATCAGCAAGCAGATAAAGGTGGTTTAATCGGAATATTATTCATGGCTTTGGCTTTGGCGATTGTATCCTTTTCTTGTACAGGGCCAATTGTCGGAACGTTATTAGTTGAAGCGGCTTCAAATGGAGGAATTGCTCCAATTGTTGGAATGCTTGGATTCTCTTTAGCATTAGCGCTTCCGTTTATGTTATTTGCAATGTTCCCTGGATGGTTAAATTCTTTACCAAAATCTGGAGGTTGGTTAAATACTGTAAAAGTGGTTCTTGGATTTTTAGAATTAGCTTTAGCATTCAAATTCTTATCAAATGCCGATTTGGTTTTACAGTTGCATTTCTTAGAAAGAGAAGTTTTCATCGCAATCTGGATTGCCATTTTTGGAGCTTTGACTTTATATTTATTTGGAAAAATTACATTGCCTCACGATAGCCCGACAAATCATATTTCTGTTGGAAGATTATATTTAGGATTATTGACATTTGTTTTTACAATGTATTTAATTCCTGGACTTTGGGGAGCGCCTTTAAAATTAATCAGCGCATTCCCGCCGCCTCCGCAATATAGCGAAAGTCCGTTTGGAGTTGGAGGTTCAGGAAACGGAGCAGGTTCTTCAGAATCTATCAAAGGACTTCCAGAGGGAGCTGAATTAGGCCCACACGGAATTATGGTTTTCCATGATTATGAAGATGGTTTGGCTTATGCAAAAGAAATCAATAAGCCAATTATGCTTGATTTTACAGGCTATGCTTGTGTAAATTGCAGAAAAATGGAGAATAATGTTTGGTCAGAACCAGCAATTTTGCCAATCCTTAAAAATGATGTGGTTTTAATTTCTCTTTACGTTGACGATAAACGTGAATTGCCAAAAGAAGAGCAATTTACAACTGCTGTAGGAGATAAAATTATTACTGTTGGTGATAAATGGACCGATTTTATGATCTCAAAATATAAAACCAATACACAGCCTTTATATGTTATTACCGATTTGGAAGGAAATAATATGAATACTTCTAAACCAACAATAAGCTACGTAAGTGCTAACGAGTATTTAGAATGGCTGAAAGAAGGAATTTCGAATTTTAAATAATTCTTGAGAGAATAGAGAATAGAGAATAGAGAATAGAGAAGGGAAAATAGATAAAAGAGATTAGAAGGGTGAGAAATCAGAAGTCTAAAATCTAAAATTTACAATCTACAATCTAAAATCATAAAAGGGGTTTAATTCAAAACAAAAAGCACTCTAAGTCAAATTTAGAGTGCTTTTTTATTTATCAAGTAATGTGAGAAAGGGAATTTAATCTTATAAGAATTCTCCGTGTTGAGAGATGTCTAATCCTAGTTCTTCTTTTTCTTCAGTAACTCTTAGAGGAGTAATTTTGTTCACGATGAAGAATAAAGCATAAGAAGCTACAAAAGCAAAGATTGAAACAATAACTAAAGCAGTCAATTGGTTGATGAATAAATTTGGAGTTCCGAAGATTAAACCTTGATTATCTCCAACTGCAGGGTTGATTGCTTTTGAAGCGAAAACACCAGTTAAAAGCATTCCTACCATACCACCAACACCATGACAAGCAAATACATCTAGCGCATCGTCGATTTTTCCTTTAGGGAATTTGCTTACTACAATGTTACTTACAATTGCAGAGAATAATCCGATAAAGATTGCGTGAGGGATGCTAACAAACCCAGCAGCAGGTGTAATGGCAACTAGACCTACAACAGCTCCGATACAAGCGCCAAGAGCAGATAATTTGTGTCCTAAAATTTTATCAAGGAAAACCCAAGCCATTGCAGCGGCAGCAGCGGCAACAGTAGTAGTTCCTAGAGCTTGAGCAGCAAGACCATTAGCTCCTAAAGCAGATCCAGCGTTGAAACCAAACCATCCGAACCAAAGTAAACCTGTTCCTAATAATACATAAGTAATTCTAGCAGGATTAACTTTTTGAACTTTTCTTTTTCCTAAGAACATAGCTCCAGCCAATGCAGCCCATCCAGCACTCATGTGTACTACAGTTCCTCCAGCGAAGTCAAGAACTCCCATCTTGAAGAAAACTCCGTCAGGATGCCATGTCATGTGAGCAAGTGGAGCATATATCAATAATATGAATAAAACCATGAATAGCAAATAAGCCCAGAAACGTACACGTTCTGCAAAAGCACCTGTAATTAACGCAGGAGTGATAATGGCGAATTTTGCCTGAAATAATGCGAATAATATAAATGGAATTGTTGGTGCAAGGCTCCAGGCCGTATTAGTTCCAACTCCTGCAAAGAACAAATTCTCAGATGGGTTTCCGATAATTCCTCCAATTGTTGGTCCAAAAGCCAATCCAAAAGCAACAACGGTCCATAGGATAGTAACAATTACCATTGCCATAAAACTTTGAAGCATAGTGCTAATTACGTTTTTCTTACCTACCATACCTCCGTAGAAAAATCCTAATCCAGGTGTCATTAACAATACAAAAGCAGTTGCAACGATCATCCAAGCAGTATCTCCAGTATCAAATTTTACAGCTTCTGCAGGAATTGGGTTGTCTGCAATAATAAAATTTGAAATAAAGGTTAGTACCAAAATCGTGATAAGAATCACACTTAAAATAATTTTTCGCATAGTTATTTAGTTTTAAATTTTTTATAAAAGTATAAAATGATTTGATACCCCCTAAAAAAATAGGGTTGTATGTTTTATTTTTGTTGAATTTAAAATTTAACCCCTTTCATTTTGCGTGAATTTCTTAAAACAAACTTAAAATTTACAATTTGGCAACATTTTTTTTTCACTTACCACCATTTTTGATAATTTTTGGGGTAATTGATTGCTATTTTTTGTAGGATAATAGATATTTGTTGTGTAAAAAACGTCTGTTCTGTTTTGGAACGGATATTTTTTAATCTTTTTAACAATTTTGATGATTATAATATAAGGATGGGAAACAGAAGTATTAAATGGGGAATAGTAGGATTAGGAAATATTGCAAGCCAATTTGCATCAGATTTAGTATTGATTGAAAATGCTGAGCTAACGGCAGTTGCTTCAAGAGATTTAGCTAAAGCGGAGGAATTTGGAGGGAGATTTAATGCTTTAAGAATGTACAATTCTTATGATTTACTTTTTGAAGATTCAGAAGTTGAAATCGTATACATTGCAACTCCTCATAATTCACACGTCGAATTGTCTATCAAAGCTTTAGAAAGTGGAAAAGATGTGCTTTGCGAAAAACCAATGGCTTTGTCTTATGAAGATGCTAGAAGAGTGATAGAAGCATCTAAAAAAAACAATAGATTTTTTATGGAAGCTTTTTGGACAAGATTTATTCCTTCTGTTCAAGATGTTCTTCAGAAAATTAGGAACGGAATAATAGGAGATGTAAATTATATAAAAGCCGATTTTGCCTTTCATGGAAGTGAAACCGAAAACAAAAGACTTTTTGATAAAGAATTAGGTGGTGGAGCTTTATTTGATATAGGTGTTTATCCTTTATTTCTGTCTTATATACTGTTAGGATATCCAAAAGAGATTGCCGCTAAAGCCATCAAACATAAAAATGATATTGATCTACAGACTTCGATGATTTTGCAATATGAATCGGCTCAATCGGTTTTGCATGCTTCGATAGTTTCTGAATCTGATATGAAAGCTATTATATCTGGAACAAAAGGACGAATAGAATTAAATGCTCCATGGTTTATTGCCGATAGCTATTCTCTATTTATAAATGAAGAAAAAGAAGCGACATTTACCTTACCAGCTTTAGGAAAAGGATATTCTCATGAAATTATGGAATGTCAAAATTGTATTTTAAATAATCAAATTGAAAGTAAACTTTGGTCACATCAGAATTGTTTGGATTTGAGTAGAATTGTGGAGGAAATTAAAAATCAAATTGGATTAAGTTTTGCTTAATCCGATTTCCGTATAATTATATTTCATTAAAAATTTAATAGAAGTCAATATAATACATCCATTCTGCGGTTTTCTTATTTTTTGCTAAATATATATTACCACTGTCTACAATATTCAAATTAGCTTTTTCATCAGAAGATATTTGGAAAACATATTCATAATCATCTCCAAAATATATTCCTGATTGACAATAGGTAGCATATCCCCCAACTTTATGACAGTAATTGTTTTCAATTATATCGTAGTAAGAATCTATAACTCCTTCTTCTTCAAGTTGAAGTATTTTATCTGATATATCCTCTGGAATTTCGGGATCTTCCCAAAGTGGATAATCTTCTTCTATTAATTTATTTGATAATGGAAAAGGTTTAATGTGAGAACTTTCATTTTTTAAATCTTTAACTACAATTTTGTTTGTGTCTTTGTATTCACGTAAAACCCAATTATTTCCATTAGAAGTCAAATCCATTGGTAAGTCTTTGGAAATAAAAACAGTAATCAATTTTGTTTCTTTTAAGATCTCTGGAATAAAAGGCAAATTATCAAAACACAATTGAAATAAAGGTAACATTTGTTCCCCTTTACTGTCTAATGGAATTTCTTCATTTTGATTGTACAAATAAACTCTTCCAATCCAACTTTCAGAAATAGAATTAGTGGGTTTAAAACCACCAGACTTGAATCCAGTTGCTTTTTTTACAAGTTGGCTTTTTATTTTTTCTATTTCATCCATTTTTTAAACTAATCTATAGATTTTTAAATAAAACTACACAATTTTATCAATTCATAAAAGTAATAAAATATTTACAAAATAATTCTGTTTTATTCAGCTAATAAAGTATTTTTACTTTTTATAAGAATTTATTTATGTTAGTAAAAGTTTACGGAAGTGCCGTTTTTGGAGTTGAAGCCACAACGATTACAGTTGAGGTTCATATGGATAAAGGAATTGGTTATCATTTAGTTGGACTTCCGGATAATGCTATAAAAGAAAGCAGTTTTAGAATTGCGGCCGCTTTAAAGAATAACGGATTTAGTTTTCCAGGGAAAAAAATTACAGTCAATATGGCGCCTGCCGACCTGAGAAAAGAAGGTTCTTCATATGATTTGACATTGGCAATGGGAATTTTGGTTGGTTCAGATCAGATAAAAGCTCCAGAAATTGAACGTTACATTATAATGGGAGAGCTTTCTCTTGACGGAAGTTTACAACCCATTCGCGGAGCTTTGCCAATTGCAATCAAAGCCAAAGAAGAGGGCTATAAAGGATTTTTTCTCCCGATTCAGAATGTAAAAGAAGCGGCTATCGTTTCGGGTTTAGATGTTTACGGAGTTGAAAATTTAAAAGAGATCATCGATTTTTTTGCTGGAAAAGGAACTCTAGAACCAACAGTTATCGATACAAGAGCGGAATTTTATAAAACTCTTGATTTTCCTGAACATGATTTTTCGGATGTCCGCGGACAAGAAAGCATCAAACGCTGTATGGAAATCGCAGCAGCGGGCGGACATAACATAATTTTGATTGGTCCACCGGGAGCAGGAAAAACGATGCTGGCCAAACGTGTTCCGAGTATTTTACCGCCAATGACTTTGCGTGAAGCTTTAGAAACTACCAAAATTCATAGCGTTGCAGGAAAATTAAAAGAAGTTGGACTGATGAATCAGAGGCCCTTTAGAAGTCCGCATCATACTATTTCTAATGTTGCTTTGGTTGGAGGAGGAAGTTACCCTCAGCCAGGAGAAATTTCGATGGCGCACAACGGTGTTTTGTTTTTAGATGAATTGCCAGAATTTAAACGTGATGTTTTAGAAGTAATGCGCCAGCCGTTAGAAGATCGCGAAGTGACAATTTCACGTGCCAAATTTACTATAACATATCCTTCGTCTTTTATGCTGGTGGCCAGTATGAATCCGAGTCCAAGCGGATTTTTTAATGATCCAAGTATGCCGAATACTTCTTCGCCACATGAAATGCAACGTTATATGAGTAAAATTTCCGGACCATTATTAGACCGAATTGATATTCATATAGAAGTTACTCCAGTTCCGTTTGATAAATTATCAGATGAGCGAAAAGCAGAAGGCAGTGTAGAAATTCGTAAACGAGTTACAGCAGCGAGGGAAATTCAAACGAAACGATTTGAAACGGTAGAAAATGTTCATTACAATGCTCAAATGAGCAGTAAGTTAATTAGAGAATACTGCGTTTTAGACGAAGCTTCAAAAGAATTGCTAAAAACTGCCATGGAAAGGCTCAATCTTTCTGCCAGAGCTTATGACAGAATTTTGAAAGTTTCGAGAACCATCGCCGATCTAGATCATTCAGAAAATATTATTTCGTCTCATATTGCTGAGGCAATTCAATATAGAAGTTTGGATAGAGAAGGGTGGCTAGGATAAATTGTTGAATGTGAAATGTAAAATGCTAAAGTCCTCATTTAACATTTCACAATTAGCAAAATCTATTTGTTGTTTTTTGGGTTGAAAAACTTGAAAGAATTAAAAACGGCTGTATGCAGAATCGATCCATGATTTTCTTCGGGGAAATAATCGAAATAGGTTTTTACGTTTTTACCTTTAGATTCTTTTAGTTTTTCTGCCAATAAATTGGCATCAACTTCCATAACATGAGGAATTGCTGTTGGAGCTAATCCTTCTTTGCCGACCGCAATATAAATATCTGTTTGCTGATTGAAATTTTCTTTCAGCATTTCAGAATCCAAATCAAGCAGAGAGCCATTATTCCACCATAAACTCGGACTTACAATAACGTATTTGTTAAAAAGAGTTGGCTTTTTAAGCAGGATTTCAGTTCCTAATAAACCGCCAAGAGATTGCCCTATAATGGTTTTAGAATCATTTGTTTTGTACTTTTTTTCAATAAAAGGCTGTAATTCTTTTTCGATAAAAGCAATAAACTGATCGGAATGGCCTGTTGTTGGAAAACGTGTTTTATCTTTTTCGATAGTAGTAGGAAAGGTGAAGTCTCTTTTTCTGTCCACAGTTGCAATGCCTACCACAATTGATTTCGGAACCTGATTGATCCATTCAAAACTATTAAACTGCACTAATCCAGAAATATGGATAAAATCTTCATCGGCCGATCCGTCAAGTAAATAAATTACGGGATATTTTGTGGCTTCATCTGTATTATATCCCTCAGGTAGATAAATATTTAGAATTCTTTTTTCGTTTAATTCTTTCGATTGAATTTCATCGATAACCCCCAACACAAAGGGCTTTGAAGTTTCTATAGTTTTCGTTTTATTCTTTTGGCTGAATATTAAAGTAGAAGAAAAAAGTAAAAAGGCCAGAGCAAAAAATTTGTTCATTGATATTAAAGTAAAAATGTTATGTAAAACGAAATTACAATTTTAATATCAGTAAATTCTTCTTTTGTTTTGACCTTTTGTATGTAATTGGATAATTATTTTGCTTTCTCAGCAAAAATAGCATCCAAGCCTTCCATTGCAATGGTGAAACCTTCTTTGAAGCCCATTTGGATAATCATTTCCAAATCAGATAATTTTTCATGTTTAATTACAACATCAACAAAAGTCGAATTGTCTTTTTCGGAGAAAGTCACATCCCAGTCAGAACGCGGAAACTCTTTGTTTAAATTTCCTTCGCTGTCGCTAAAAGCATCTAGCCATTTTACATTTGTTTTTGGATGTATCGAAGTATAATCTGCAATAGCCCAATGTTCTTCACCTTCTGGTCCAAGCATAGCATACAATCTTCGTCCGCCTTCTTCAAATTTCATGCTTTTAGTTTTGGATTTCCACGGAGCTGGCGCCCACCATAAATCTAAAATTTGAGCTTCTGTCCAAGCAGACCAAACTTGTGGCAAGGACGCATTAAATTCGCGTTTTACATTGACAGTATTATTTTCCTTATCAACAGTAAAATTCATTAAAAGATTTGATTTCATTTTCTTTAGATTTTTAATTCGTTAATAATAATTCGGTTGAAATGGGTTTATTTTTCCGCTAAGATTTTGTCCAAACCTTCCATAGCTGATGTAAATCCTTGTTTGAATCCCATTTCGATTATTTTTTCCAGTTCTTCAAAACTGTCTCGCGTAATTACGATATCTACAATAGTAGAATCTCCCTGTTCTGTGAATGAAACGTCCCAGAAAGAACTTCCAAAAGCAGAATTTGGATTTCCTTCAGCATCGCAAAAAGTAGACGTGTACTTAAAATTTGTTTTAGGAGAAATCGAAGTATAATCAAAAGTGCTCCATCCTTGCACGCCTTCAGGCCCAACCATCGCATACAATCTTCTCCCGCCTTCTTTAAACTCCATACTTTTTGTTTCAGATTTCAACGGAGCTGGCGCCCACCATAAATCTAGAATTGCAGCTTCTGTCCAGGCAGACCAAACATTTGACAATGGCGCATTGAATTCGCGTTTTACATTCACCCTTTTATTTTCCTTGTCTACAGAAAAATTCATTAATAAATCAGTTTTCATTTTCTTTAGATTTTAAGTTAATTAATACTTGATCCAGTTGACTAAAACGCTGTTCCCAAATTGCCTTAAATTGCTCTAGCCATTGATCGACTTCTTTCATTTTATCAATTTTGAGCTGATAATAAATTTCCCTTCCTATTTTTTTTTCTTCTAGTAAATCACATTCATTCAGTATTTTAATGTGTTTAGAAATCGCCTGTCTAGTAGTTTCAAACTGTTCCGCAATGGCATTTGGCGTCAATGCACTCGAAGAAATCAAAACTAATATGGCTCTTCTTGTCGGATCGGCAATAGCCTGAAAAATATCTCTTTTCATTTCTTTTGAATATAAATTAGCAACCAATCAGTTGCAAATATACGCAACTTTTCGGTTGCGCAACATGAAAAAGAAGATTTTTTTAAAGAAAAAATTTAAAACAAAAAAAAGGCACATCAAAAATGCGCCTTTTTCTCTATAATCGTGTTACACAATTACCTTCTGAATTTATTTTTTACAATAATGTCTTTCAACTTAGCTTTCAGGTCTTCACCCGTGTCATAAACCATTTGCTCGTTGTTTGGGAACGCAACGGCACGTTTGTCAAAATATCCCAGATAGTTATCATCGCAGGCATTTCTGTTTCCTTTATAAGTCGAATACACATTTTCGAAAACATATTCGCTGCTTATCGGGAATGTCTGAACAAGCTGATTGCTTTTCAAATCTACATAATCCACTTTTGCGGTTACCAGACAAGACTTAAATTGTCTAAATTCATAAACCGTTGCGCGAAGTGTTTTATAATTATCCACTTTAATCTCTTTGCCTAAACTATCCTTTACAGGTCTTCCGCGGTTGTCCAAAAGTGTTTTTACACCATCTTTGACTTGTCTTTCTTTTATGAATTCTTTCTCTTTAATCTGTTCTGGAGAAATTGCAATCTGTCTAAAACTAAGAATCAAACTATAATCGTAAGACACATTTTTTTGTCTTGTACTATGATAAACCGTCCATTTATCATTCAATCCGTAGGTTTTAAAATCCAATAAATCTTCCTGAAGCATTTTCGGAATCACCATTTCGGTTTCATTTTTGGCGTAAACATCTACAAAGTCAGTTCCTTTAAACTGAGCATCGTCCATTAATTTTTTAGTGTTTTTGTAGCCTGGATTAATGCTTTCCAAATATGCGAAATCATCGTAAGCTTTTCTAAAATCCAATTTATTATTCGATTTCAAAAGGGCAGAAGCATTTTCATACAGATATTTTGAAAGTGCATTTTTACTGTTTACAATCTCATTCGAATAATTATCAAACGGAAAATTAGCATTTCTTCCCAGCTTCAATAAAGGCAGAGGCAAAATAGGTCTGATTTTTTCCTGACGATTATTAAGCTGTACGTAAGTATTATAAATGCGTTCAGCATTGGCCGGATTATTTTCTTTGTTCAGCATTTCTAGATTACGCAAATCACGGTCTTTTGCCTTTGCAAAGGCTTCTTCGAGTAGGTACACGTAATCTTGTTTTCCTTTAGAATCTTTTTTGGTGCGAAGCGCTTCAACCGCGCGATCAATTGCACCGTCATAATTTCCGTCGCTAAGCATTGATTGCGTTGTTTTTACCCCGCACGAAGAGAAAGCTAAAAACAATATAGAAAACAGTAAAGTAATTTTTTGCATAGTGTGTTTTTTGAAGGTGTAAATATATTTCATTTAATTTTCAACAACTATGCCTTTTTTTAGATTTTTTTAAGGAGCAGAAAGTATATGTTTCCATAAGAACGTTTGGTCCCGCTTTCGCCTTTATCTCTCCATCCCGATATTCATCGGGATTGCGAGGATATCGGCTCTATCGGGGCTAGAATAGAACTTTTTGTTTTCATAAATTCCTTTCTACAATGCGTTTAATCGGTTATTTTTTTATACTCAAAAGTACCAACTTCAAGATTTGTTATGACACGTTTCTGACTGTCAAAAGAATTTATAGTAAACTCAATAGGCAGAATAACAGAAATAATTGTCAAATGAGAATTGTCTTTAGATAGTTTCCATTTTGCTTTATGTGATTCTTCGCCAACCAGACTTTCAAAATCACCATTTTCTTTAAAAACCTGAAAAACCTGATCTGTTTTAAAATGTTTTTCAATACTTTTTTCTTTTCCGTTTTTAGTCCATTTCACCAATTGCCATTTTCCAATAAGTTCTTTAGAAGTTTGCGCTGATGCAGATAAACCAATTAAAAACACAAATGCTAAGATTAATTTTTTCATTTTAAGTAGATTAGAATTGAAAAATAAATTTAGTGATTTTCTGAATTGTATAAAATCTTTTAATTGTCCCAATTTTCAATCAAATTATTTTTCCATAACTTTTGGGCAAATTCTTTAAAGACTTTTGGACCTTTTTTAAAATTTTCATCCATTTTGTATTCACCGCCAATAAATTGTTTTTCGCCATTATCATCAATTCCCACAGCTACTTTACTTTCTCCGCGCATGGCATATTTTGTGCTTCCTTCATACATAATAATTTTCATGTCACACGGACTCACGTCGCCGTGGCAGGTTGTTTTGTACATTAACCATATTTCAGCGATTCCGTTATTGTTTAAATCAGTGACTTGAAAAGTATTTTTAACAAACGAAGCCACAATATCGACTGGGCAGTCTGCAATAAAATCGTAAACTCTCCAAGTTTGTTTGGCTTGATTTCCAGAAATGATATAGTGATAAGCAAATAGTTCAGCATCAGAACCATCTGTTTCGTGTACAAACTTTTTGTTGATGTGGTAGCCTGTCTCAGTAGTAATAACAATATTATCGCCTAATTTATCTGTCCAACGAACGGCATTTTTTACATAACCTTCATATTTTATTGATTTAGGAAATTGAGTCGAGTCGATTTTTTCAACAGTTAAGACAAAAGGTTCTTCTGTTGATTTCTCCGTTGAACCAGAAGTTTTAATATCCTCTTTTTTATCTGATTTGCAATTTGAAAAGAGAACGATAGATAATAATAGGATTGTAATTTTTTTCATGAAAGGAGCATATAATTTAAAGTTGAGTTATTTTTTAATCGAAAAGATATTAATCTATCAGCATTCCACTTTCTTCATCAAATGCTTTTCGTTCTTCTTCACTCATTCGATCTCTTAAAACTCGAATGGTATAACCACCATACAGCTTTCCATTTATAAGATACATCCAGTCACTAATTTTAGAAGTTTCAATATCGATTTTGTCTCCTGCTTTATATTCTGTAATGTACTCAGGATCACTGTTTAAAATTCCCGAATAATTTCCGTCTTTATATTTAATTTCTCCAATCCACATATGTTCTATGTCTTTTGAATTAGAAAACTTAACTTTTAAAGAATGGCTATCGGCATTAACATTAGACAATCCTTTATTGAATTCATCTAGTGTTTCATTTGCTTCTAAAATTGCAGCATTCATTTTCGGATCTTCACTTTCTACGTTGTAAATTGTTGGTTCGCCTTCTCTTTCTATTTTATTAGAATCTTTGCAACTTGCTAAACAAAAAAGAATTGTTACTATTAAAATAAAGCTTCTCATTATTATTTTACTATTTAATTTTTAGTTTGTTATTTGTTTTTTAATCAAGACAATTTGGCCTAAATGATAATAGCTATGCTCAATCATAGCTTCGATATTTCTTTTGTAGGTTCCGTATTTGGCATCTACAAAAACTTCATCAAGTTTTTCGTCGGGCATTTTTTCTATCGATGAAGCAAACTCTTCGGCATCATTCCAGAATTTAATTAGAAAACCTTCCCATTGTTCCTGCGAATGAATGGGAGGAAAGTCAAAGCTAAACTGGTCTTTAATGTCCAGCGTTCCCCCTTTAAAAACCTGATTGATTCCGTTGATGTAGTAATGAATATGCTGCGCCAGAACCGCAATTGTATTTAAGTTCTGAATGGGGCTAAAGGCAATTTTCCAATCCAGATTTTCAAGCTGATCTTTAAAATTGGTGTTTGCAATCCAAGTTCCATTTAAAATGACTTCTCTAAAACGATTTGCAATTTCGGTTGTACTTTTCATATTCATAATAATTTAAAAGTTAAATTACTCCATTTATTCCTGCTGGATCCACTCGTATTTTCCGTTTTTAAGATAAATGACACCGCCACCGCAGCTTTCTTCGGCATGGATGAAGATTCCGTCATTTGGAAGTTTTATTTTGTCTTCTTCTGCCACTTGTTCTTCTCCAATAATCTCACCGTCTTCATTTACGTTATCAAAATAAACTTCATTTTTTGGTGCTTTTTCAAAAATGCCAGCCCAGTCAATTTCGTCAAAACCTCTTTGTAAAATATCATTTCCAAAACCTAGATAATCAGTTCTTTTTCCGTTTCCGAAAGTTATTTTCAAACCGCTTTTATCATTGTTAGTACTTCTGAAAATTTCTACCGTTTCGTCTAAATTATCTCCATCAAGATCGCATAAAAGTTTGTTGGTTTTATGTTTAGTCGAAAGAACTATCGTATCTGTTTTTTGTGTTTTGGATTCTTTTTTTTCAGTTATTTCCAAAGAATCTTTTGGAGTAATTTTAGTCGTTTCGGTTTTGGTTTCTTTTTTACAAGAAATAGTAAGCACTGATAAGAGGAGTAGAGTTTTAATTTTCATATTAATTTATTTTGGCTTGGAAATTTAAAATGCTAATATAAAAAATTACGTACGAAAATGTATAGTTTTACGAGTTATTGAATTTTATCCTTACTTATCATTTATGAATTGCCTCCAGCTTTAGCTGGGGGTGAAGTATATTGAAAAAAAAAGGGCTTTAGCCAAAATTGATTCATTTGACTAAAGCCTTTTTGCGACTTTTTGTACACCTTAACTAAAGCTGGAGTCAGCTGAAAATATATTTATTTAGATTTCCTAGTCTTCACCTGATACACAATCTCCCAAAAAATAATAGAAAGAACTGCATTAGCAAAAATAGCCGTTTTAATCTGATACGGATCGTAATTTACAAGCAGATGCAGATTGGTAAATTGTAAAGCCAGAAACATTGCTAAAGCAGCAATCCCGACAGCGCAAAGTACATTAAGCAAAGGTTTCCATTTTAGGGCTGTAAAAGCATAGATAAGATTCAGGATACCAAAGCCAATTCCTAAAGTTACAAAACCATCACCTTTAAATTTCTCATTTAATTCAAGTAAAAAATGCGTAGAAGTAAGGTATAAAAAGAAAAGAATTGAATAAATCAGGATGCGTACTTGTGGTTTCATTTTTTTTGTAATTTTTATTTTTAAAATTGTAAGATTTTTTCGTTTATTTGTGTGTAAGAAAATAAAAGCTTTAAAAAAGATAAAATTATGGATAAATTAATTAATGATTTTCAGTTTGGGTTATTTATTTGGCAATTTTTAAATATTGCATTTTGTATCTTTTTACTTTATCTGGTGTATTTGTTGTTCAAGTTTTTGCGAAAAAATGTGTAATCATTGTTAAAGATATATTTCAAAAAATCCCGTTTCGATAAATGAAACGGGATTTTTTTATTCTAAAAGTGCTTCCACTTTAGTTTCAGACTTTTCTTTTAGCGGACTGTCTGCTTGCAAACTCCAAATAATTAGAAATTTTCCTTTGGCCAGATATTCTTCTGGGCGTTCAGCGGTTGGCTCGCCCGCTTTTCCCCAAAGCAAACCTTGCAGGAAGCGGTCGCCTTTAAAAACGTGTTCAAATTCAAAATACATAATAGAACCTCGGTCTGCTTTGCTTTTAAAACTCTGAATGGCTTTATTTTTTACAGTTCCAACAATATTAGCATACGTTTCAATATCATTATAAAAAGTACAGGCCTGAGGGGTAATGCAAATATTTCCGTCGCTTGCCATATAACCTCCTTTTGGAATTTCTTTTGGTTTTAGTTTTAAGTCAGCAATGGTTTGGCTGAAAGAATTTGTTGCAAATAACAGGAATAGTGTTGAGAGGGTAATTGTAATTTTCATTGATTTGGGGATTGAAATTAGTATGAAAAGAGCGAGAAGGCTCTTGTAGTTATTCATCATCTTTTAGATATCGGCTGTCAAAATAAATTTTGTATTCCATGGTGTTTTTTTCTTTATAAAGTTCTCCTGTTTTTTTGTCTTTCATTTCAACAAAAAAATCTTCACTTAAAAAATCGACACAGCCATAAATATGTTTGCGATCAGATTTGTTATTAGGTAGTTTATTAAGAACAAGTTTAGAAGTTCTTGTGTTCACTAATATTTCGCTTTTTGCATCTTCTTGATCTCTACTTGTAAAATAAGATGGATATCCCCAAAACTTACGCAATTTTACTTGGGCAGTTTTATTTGGATATACTTTTGCAACAAAACCATATACCTGAAATCTACTGCCAAAACCACCTTTAATTATTAATGTATCCTTGATGTAATAATGATTACAACTGAAATCTTTCCTTGTAAAGTTATTTTTTAAATGGTCGTAATAAACAGTATCTTCTACCATATTTTTCCCTCGATATACAGTTTCGTATATTGAATCATTTGTATATCGTGTTCGATCGCTGGTAGTATTTATATTCTCCAGGCTAAGTGCCTTTATTTTAGGGTCTAAAATTATATTAATCCTTTTTTGGGAATAAGTAAAGCTTGAAGATAATGCAAAAAATAGTACAAGTAAGTTTAATTTCATTAGTTAAAATTTGAGGTAGAGGAAGTTTTAATCGTTTGTTTTTTGATTTACAAAAAAAGCACAAAATCATAAGATATTTGTGCTTTTATAAAATTTTATTGTTGAGAAATTATTTTCCTTTTAGTAATTTTTCTAAATATTCCACTTTATCTTTTTCAGCCTGAACCAAACGTTCGTAAAGTTCTACAACTTTATCAAGTGAATTGAAATTGCAAATATTATTATGTCCAAAATTGCTGTTTGAAACGGAATCATTAAATGTATTAAAATAATTAAATACATTTTCTTCAGAAAAACTTTCAATTGCTTCTACTGTAACCCCTAGCGCTTCTGCAATTTTCGTAAGTTTTGTTTCGTCGATAGTTTCGCTTCCTTCAATACCAGAAATCGCCTGTTGATTTGTGCCAATTGCCTGCGCAAGTGCTTCCTGCTTCATACTTGCGAAGATTTCTCCTTCGTCGAAATGACAAACTTGTTGATTACTTTGGGGGTATTTTTAAACTGAAAAGATAAAAGAAGTACTTTGTGGAGTTTCTTGCGAAGATTTCTTCTTCGTCGAAATGACAAACTTGGTGATTACTTTGGGTGTATTTTTAAACTGAAAAGACAAAAAGAAGTACTTTGTGGAGTTACTTGCTAAGATTTCTCTCCCGAAGCCTCGGGATCGAAATGACAAACTTGGTGATTACTTTGGGTGTATTTTTAAACTGAAATGACAAAAATGAGGGATAGCTTCGACTTCGCTCAGCCTGACAAAGCGCAGCAGATAATCTAAAATCTGAACTCTAAAATCTACAATAAAAAAAATCCCGCCTCAATTAAGAAACGGGACTTCTAGATATTCTCTTTTTTTTTATTTTAAACTGTTGCTGCAACTTCTTCTGGCAACGGAATTTGGTTTTTAAGTAAATCTTCAAAAGTTTCCGCTTGGCGAATCAAGATTCCTTTTCCGTCTTTCCAAAGAACTTCGGCTGGTTTGTATCTTGAATTGTAGTTCGAAGACATTGAGAAACAGTATGCTCCAGCATTTCTGAAAGATAAAATGTCACCTTCAGTAATTTCCTGAATTCTACGGTTGTTTGCAAAAGTATCTGTTTCGCAAATGTATCCTACAACAGAGTAAAAACGCTCTTTTCCTTTTGGGTTTGAGATGTTTTCAATATGGTGTGAAGATCCGTATAACATTGGGCGAATTAAGTGGTTGAAACCACTGTCAACTCCAGCAAAAACGGTTGATGTTGTTTGTTTTACTACGTTTACTTTTACTAAGAAATGACCTGCTTCGCTCACCAAGAATTTTCCTGGTTCGAAAATCAACGTTAAATCTCTTCCATATTCAGCACAGAAAGCATTGAATCTTTTAGATAATTTTTTACCTAATTCTTCAATATCGGTCTCGATATCGTCTTTTTTGTAAGGAACTTTGAATCCGCTTCCGAAATCTAAGAATTGTAAATCTTTGAAATTTTTTGCGGTATCAAATAGGATTTCAGCAGCATACAAGAATACTTCGATATCTAAAATATCAGATCCTGTGTGCATGTGAATACCTACAATGCTCATTTTTGTGTTTTCGACAATTCGCAATATATGCGGAATCTGGTGAACAGAAATTCCGAATTTACTATCGATATGTCCAACAGAAATATTAGCATTTCCACCCGCCATTACGTGCGGATTGATACGAATACATACTGGAATATGTGGATGTTTTGTTCCGAATTGCTCTAAAATAGATAAGTTGTCAATATTGATTTGTACACCCATTGCAGCAACTTCTTCAATTTCTTCTAGAGAAACGCCGTTTGGTGTAAAGAAAATTCTTTCGGGTTCATAGCCAGCATGAAGTCCTAACTGAACTTCCTGAATCGATACAGTATCTAATCCAGACCCCATGTTCTTTAATAACTGAAGAATCGCAATGTTAGACAATGCCTTCATGGCATAATTAACTCTTAAGTTTTCTACCTTAGAGAAAGCTTTAGTTAACCTGTTGTACTGAGATTGGATTTTTTCGGCATCGTAAACATACAATGGACTTCCAAATTGGTCTGCTAACTGCAGTAAATCTTTTGCTTGCATTTTTCAAATTATTTTGAGCAAAGTTATTACACTTTTGATTACCAGCAAATAAATTGCAGAAAAATAACAAAATATAACAAATTGTTTTATTTTAAACAAAAAGTTGTTGTTTTTGAGATTTTGTAACTCTTTTTAAGATGCTAAGGTTCTGAGTTGCTAAGATACTAAGTTTTTTTACGATGAATTTAGGAATTAACTATTTCTTAAATGTGGTTGAAATTTTTTTTTAGCCACAGATTAAAATGATTTGCACAGATTATTTTCTTAGCCACGACCCGAGCGATAGCGAACTGGCGAAGCAATCATACAAATTTTTACAAATTTTTTATTTTCTCAACATCTTCTATTTCAAATATAGCCCGTGGTTTCAACCACGGGAACGCAATATATAACAACGCCCAATCCGTAACGTTACCCGTGGTTGAAACCACGGGCTATGTTTTTTACATATTGCGAAAAATCTAAAATCAAAAAATCGTGAAAATTTGTATGATTGCTTCGCCAGTTCGCTATCGCTCGGGTTGTGGCTGAAAAAAAACCTTTTTAATCTATGAAATCTGTGGCTAAAAAAAACAAAACCCCTGAATGTAAATTCAAGGGTTTGTTAGTAGTTATGTTGTTTATCGGAAAAGATTAATAAAATGCAAGGAAAAAGTTTAGAACCTTAGCATCTTAGTACCTCAGAACCTTAAGATTATAAGCTCGGTAAATCTCCTTTTCCTTTAGTAGGCAAGTTTGTAGATCCCATAAGGAATAAATCTACTTCTCTTGCAGCTTCGCGACCTTCTGAAATAGCCCACACGATTAATGATTGTCCTCTTCTCATATCACCAGCAGTGAAAATGTGAGGTACGTTTGTCTGATAGTTATGCGCTTTGTAGTTGCTTCTCATATCAGTTTCGATTCCTAACTGCTCGCTTAACGTTTTCTCTGGACCTGTAAATCCAAGAGCCAATAAAGCCAAATCGCAAGGCCAGATTTTTTCTGAACCTTCTTTTTCGATTAATTCAGGTCTTTGTCCTGGAGTCATTTTCCATTGTACTTCAACCGTTTTTAATCCAGTTAATTCGCCTTTATCGTTAGAAATGAATTCTTTCGTATTGATTAGCCAGTTTCTGTCGCAACCTTCTTCGTGAGAAGAAGATGTTTTTAACTGCAACGGCCAGAAAGGCCAAGGAGTTGACTCGCTTCTTCCAACTGGAGGTTTTGGTAAAATCTCAAAGTTAGTTACCGATTTTGCTCCGTGTCTGTTTGAAGTTCCAATACAGTCAGAACCTGTATCTCCACCACCAATAACGATTACATCTTTTCCAGTAGCTTTAACCTGATCTGGAATAGATTCTCCGTATAAAACTTTTGTCTGTTGCGTTAAGAAATCCATCGCCTGAACAACGCCTTTGCTTTCGATTCCTTTAGTTGGCAAGCTTCTTCTTTCTGTTGCTCCTCCGCATAAAACGATAGAATCGAATTGGTTTAATTCTTCAACACTGAAGTTTACACCAACATTTACGTTAGTTTTGAAAGTGATTCCTTCTGCTTCTAAAATTGCTACACGACGGTCGATGATTCCTTTTTCTAATTTGAAATTTGGAATTCCGTAACGTAGTAAACCTCCAATTGCATTGTCTCTTTCAAAAACAGTAACGGTGTGACCCGCTCTGTTTAATTGCTGTGCTGCTGCAAGACCCGCAGGTCCAGAACCAATAACAGCAACCGTTTTACCAGTTCTAGTTTTTGGCGCTTGTGGTTTAATCCATCCTTCAGCGAAACCTCTTTCTACGATGCTTTTTTCGATGTTTTCGATAGAAACTGGATCTTTGATGATTCCTAATACACATGATTTCTCACATGGAGCAGGGCATAAACGTCCTGTAAATTCTGGAAAGTTATTAGTCGATTGTAAAATCTCTAATGCACTCTGCCATTCTTCCTGATGCACCATGTCGTTGAAGTCAGGAATTAAATTTCCTAACGGACAACCACTGTGGCAAAAAGGAATTCCACAGTCCATACATCTTGATCCTTGTTCTTTTAATTTATCTTTTGGTACCGGAATAGTAAATTCGTTGTAGTTAGAAACACGTTCTGCTACTGCTAAATTACTTTCGTCGGCTCTGTTATATTCTTTAAATCCGCCTATTTTACCCATGACATTTTTAATTAAAATAAAGTTTTAAAAATTCCAATCTTTTTAAATTCCAAATTCCAATCCTTCGACTCCGCTAAGGAAGACAAAGTGAATCAAATCTAAAATCTAAAGTCTGAATTCTAAAATCATTTATCCAGCTATTAATTCTTCTATTTTTTTCTCTTCTGCAATTCTTTGTAATGCTTTTTTGTAATCAGTTGGCATTACTTTTACGAAGTGCTGTTGTTGATTTTCCCAGTCTGCTAAAATTCTTTTTGCTAATGGACTGCTTGTGTACAATGAATGATTTTTGATCAGTTTTCTTAGTTTCGTAACGTCCTCTTCTTCCATCGGGTCGAATGCCACCATTTCCATGTTGCAAACTGTAGAATCGAATTTCTTATTTGGATCGTAAACATAAGCTACACCACCGCTCATACCAGCAGCGAAGTTTCTTCCTGTTTTTCCTAAAACTACTACTGTACCACCAGTCATGTACTCGCATCCGTGATCTCCAATTCCTTCAACAACTGCTGTTGCTCCAGAATTTCTCACACAGAAACGCTCTCCGGCCATTCCATTAATATAAGCCTCTCCGGTAATAGCTCCGTAAAGGGCAACGTTTCCGATAATGATATTGTCTTCAGGGTTGAAGGTTGCAGTAGGAGGTACTTTTACAATTAATTTTCCTCCAGAAAGACCTTTTCCTAAGTAATCATTACAGTTTCCGTGAATTTTAAACGACAATCCGTTTGTTGCAAAAGCACCAAAACTTTGTCCGGCAGAACCTTCAAAATCAACTAAAATAGTGTCATCAGGTAATCCTTGTGCTCCGTAGATTTTTGAGATTTCGTTACTCAAAATTGCACCTACAGAACGGTCTGTATTTTTAATTTTAAAGGTTACTCTTGTTTTCTCTTTTCTATAGATGGACGGAATCGCTTCTTTGATGATGTCAAAATCCAATACATTTTCAAGTTGGTGATCTTGAGTAGTTGTATTATGATTTGGTTCTGTTTTCGCTTTTTCCGGTTTGTATAGAATTGATGACAAGTCTAAACCATTTGCTTTATAATGTTTGATGGCTTTGTTCACATTTAATTTCTGTGACTGACCTACCATTTCTTTTAAAGTTCTGAAACCTAACTGCGCCATGATTTCTCTTAACTCTTCAGCAATGAAATACATGAAGTTGATTACGTGCTCTGGAGTTCCTTTGAAATTTTTTCTTAATTCAGGATCCTGAGTGGCAATACCAACTGGGCAAGTATTTAAGTGGCAAGCTCTCATCATGATACATCCAGAAGCTACAAGCGGAGCCGTTGCAAAACCAAATTCTTCAGCACCTAATAAAGCTGCGATAGCAACGTCACGACCTGTTTTCAACTGTCCGTCACATTCTAAAACTACACGACTTCTTAAATCGTTTAAGATTAAAGTCTGCTGAGCTTCAGCTAAACCAAGTTCCCACGGAATACCTGTGTGCTGTAAAGAGGTTAATGGTGCAGCTCCTGTTCCTCCGTCGTAACCAGAAATTAGGATAACGTCAGCTTTTGCTTTGGCAACACCGGCAGCGATGGTTCCAACTCCAACTTCAGAAACTAATTTTACGTTAATACGAGCTTCACGGTTTGCATTTTTCAAATCGTAAATCAACTGCGATAAATCCTCAATTGAGTAAATATCGTGGTGAGGAGGAGGCGAAATCAAACCTACATAAGGCGTAGAGTTTCTAGTTTCAGCAATCCAAGGCACTACTTTTTCTCCAGGTAACTGTCCACCTTCACCAGGTTTTGCTCCCTGAGCCATTTTAATCTGGATTTCTTTAGCGTTGGTCAAATAGTTGATCGAAACACCAAAACGTCCTGAAGCAACCTGTTTAATTGCAGAGTTTCTAGAATCTCCGTTAATTTCTTTCTGGAAACGTTTTGGATCTTCTCCACCTTCTCCAGAATTACTTTTTCCTCCAATTCTGTTCATTGCAATCGCTAAATTCTCATGCGCTTCTCTACTGATAGATCCGTAAGACATAGCACCTGTTTTGAATTTCTTAACGATTTCTGTCCAAGGTTCTACTTCGTCAATAGAAATTGGATCTAAATTGTTGAATTCAAATAATCCTCTAATAGTCATTAAGTTTGAACTTTGCTCATTAACGGCATTAGAGTATTCTTTATAGCTTTCTGGGCTGTTTAAGCGAACCGCTTGCTGTAATTTAGAAATAGTCGTTGGATTAAACATGTGTTTTTCACCGCCACGTCTCCATCTGTAAATGCCTCCAATTTCAAGAGAAAGCAAACTAGCAACTTTTGAATTTGGGAAAGCTTTTTGGAAACGTTTTTTAACCTCTTTTTCCACTTCCATTAAACCGATTCCTTCAATTCTTGATGGAGTGTAAGGGAAGTATTTAGATGTAAATGTTTTGTTTAAACCTAAAATCTCGAAAATCTGAGCAGCTCTGTACGAATGTAAAGTAGAGATACCGATTTTGTTCATGATTTTCACGATTCCTTTTGCAATCGCTTTGTTATAATTCACAACTGCATAATCAGCTTTTACTTTTGTAATGAAACCTTTTTCAACCTGATCGTGAATGATTTCGTTTACCATGTAAGGATTGATTGCACTTGCACCATATCCGAACAATAAAGCAAAATGATGAGGTTCTCTTGGTTCTGCAGATTCAATGATGATTCCGAATTTAGAACGAACCTGTAAAATGTTTAATGAATGATGAATGTAAGAACAAGCCAATAACATTGGGATTGGAGCTAATTCTTCGCTAACGCCTCTATCAGATAAGATAATAATGTTGCATCCTTCATTAACTGCTTTAAAAGTTGCCTGAACACATTTCTCAAGCGCACGCTCTAAACCGTTTACTCCTTTTTCTATTTTGTATAAAGTAGAAATAGTAGCCGATTTGAAATCTGGGTGATCTATATTTCTAATTTTATCCAAATCCTCGTTAGAAACAACTGGATTTTGGATTTTTAATTTTTTACATTGTTTAGATTCAATTTCGAAAATATTGAAATCTCCACCAATCGCTAAACTAATATCAGTGATGATTTCTTCACGAATACCATCCAACGGCGGGTTAGTAACCTGAGCAAACAATTGTTTGAAGTAATTGTACAACAACTGAGGCTGATCTGATAAAACGGCCAAAGGTGTATCGTTCCCCATAGAACTAATTGCTTCAGCTCCGTCGCTACCCATTGGGTTGATGATTGTTTTTAAATCTTCAATTGTATAACCAAACAAACGCTGTCTTGTTAAGAAGTCTAATTTTTCAACAGGAGTAGGGTTGTTTGTATAAGGAACGCTAGCCAATGGCAATAAGTTTTCATCAACCCATTGTTTGTATGGACGTTTTGTAACAATCGCTTTTTTAACTTCTTCGTCTTCGATGATACGTCCTTCATTCATATCAACTAGGAACATTTTTCCTGGCTCTAAACGTCCGTGCTGAATTACATCTTCTGGATCGATGTCTAATACGCCAATTTCAGATGACATAATTACGAATCCGCTCTTCGTTAAAGTATAACGAGAAGGACGCAATCCGTTTCTGTCTAGTAAAGCACCAATTACGTTACCATCTGTAAACGGAATAGAAGCAGGACCATCCCAAGGCTCCATGATACAAGCATTGTACTCATAGAAAGCTCTTTTTTCTGGAGACATCGTCTGGTGTTTTTCCCAAGCTTCAGGAACCACCATCATCATTGCCTCTGGAAGAGAACGGCCAGTCATTAATAAAAGTTCAATCACCATATCCATAGAAGCAGAATCTGATTTTCCTTCTAAGATAATTGGGAATAATTTTTTGATATCATCGCCAAAAACTTTGCTTTGCATAAGCTCTTCACGAGCACGCATACGGCTTACGTTTCCACGAAGTGTATTGATCTCACCATTATGACACATGTATCTAAATGGCTGAGCTAGGTCCCAAGATGGGAATGTATTGGTAGAGAAACGCTGGTGTACAAGTGCAAGACGAGTCACCAAGTCTGGATCTTTCAAATCTATATAATAACGGCTGATGTCTTCCGGCATCAATAGACCTTTATATATTATAGTAGTTGTCGATAAACTAGTAAAATAAAACATGTGGCTTTCTGAGGTTTTTGATCCTCTTACCGCATGTTCAGCAATTTTTCTAGCTGCAAAAAGTTTTGCATTAAATTCTTGTTCAGTTAACTCTTGTCCGTTTTTAGAAACGAAAACTTGTTTAACTGTTGGTTCTTTTTCTGCAGCAATTTCACCTAGATTTTCAACGTCAACGGGTACATCTCTCCAACCTAGAACTTTTAAGTTTTGGTCTTTGATTGTTGCTTCAAATGCATTAATGCAAAAAGAAACTTGGTTTTTGCTTTTTGGTAAAAAAACCATTCCTACTGCATACTCACGCGCTTCTGGGATTTCAAAGTCACAAACTTTCTTAAAAAAATCATGAGGAATGTCGAATAAAATTCCGGCTCCGTCACCAGTTCTTCCATCAGAACTAACGGCACCACGATGTTCTAATTTAATTAAGATGTCTAATGCTTTGTGAATAATATCATTTGACTTAATACCATTCAAATTACAAATAAATCCTGCACCACAATTGTCGTGTTCAAATTCAGGCAGATAAAGCCCTTGTTCTTTAACTCTCATTCTTGATATTTTTTTTACAAAAATAAAGATTTCGTTAAACATAATGTATTGAAATAGTGATTTTGCTTTCATTTTTGCTGTAATATTAGAAAAAGCATTCTTAATTATTAATATTATGATATAAAGCATCCCGAATTGCTAAAAATATAATTACACTTAAAATATATTAGGAAAAATCGTCGGCAGGCCAATAAAACCAATGAATTTTTTGTTAAATATCAAACGTTTTATGTGAATTGTGTTAACATTAACAAATTGTTCCGTTAACGATTTGTTTGCTTTGAAAAATTATCAACGCCTAATACCTATATATAACATTTATTTAATTGAAAAAGATTTTACTATTAAGTTGTATTTTGTTACTTTTGTCGCACTTTTATTCTGAAATAAATTCAGAACCAGACAAATTCTATATTATGAACATACACGAATATCAAGGAAAAGAAATTTTAGCGAGTTACGGAGTACGCGTACAACGCGGAATTGTGGCTAACAATGCGGTTGAAGCTGTAGCTGCTGCAAAACAATTAACTGCCGAAACTGGTACAGGATGGCATGTAATAAAAGCGCAAATTCACGCAGGTGGTCGTGGAAAAGGTGGTGGAGTTAAGCTGGCAAAAAACTTACAACAAGTTGAAGAGTTAGCAGAACAAATCATCGGAATGCAGTTGATTACACCTCAGACTCCGCCTGAAGGTAAAAAAGTAAATAAGGTATTAGTTGCAGAAGATGTTTACTATCCAGGTGAAAGCGAAACTTCTGAATTTTATGTTTCTGTTTTATTGAATAGAGGTACAGGACGCAACATGATCATGTATTCTACTGAAGGTGGAATGGATATCGAAGAAGTTGCTGAGCACACACCACACTTAATCTTTACTGAAGAAATTGATCCAGCTGTTGGATTACAAGGTTTCCAAGCTAGAAGAATTGCTTTTAACTTAGGTCTTTCTGGAAATGCTTTCAAAGAAATGGTTAAATTCATCGACGCACTTTACAATGCTTACATTGGATCTGATGCTTCTATGTTTGAAATCAACCCAGTTTTAAAAACTTCTGATAACAAAATCTTAGCGGTTGATGCTAAAGTTAACATCGACGATAACGCTTTATACAGACAACCGAAATATGCTGAAATGAGAGATATCCGTGAGGAGAATCCAATCGAAGTTGAAGCTAAAGAAGTTGGTCTAAACTATGTTGACCTTGATGGTACTGTAGGATGTATGGTAAACGGAGCTGGTCTTGCAATGGCAACTATGGATTTAATTAAATACGCTGGTTTTGAGCCTGCTAACTTCCTTGACGTAGGAGGAACTGCTGATGCTAAGCGTGTTGAAACTGCTTTCAGAATTATCTTGAAAGATCCAAACGTAAAAGCTATCTTAATTAACATCTTTGGAGGTATCGTTCGTTGTGACCGTGTTGCTCAAGGTGTTGTTGATGCTTACAAAAACATGGGAGACGCTATCAATGTGCCAATTATCGTTCGTTTGCAAGGAACAAATGCTGAAATTGCAAAAGAATTAATTGACAACTCTGGTATGCCAATCTTATCTGCAGTTCAATTCCAAGAAGCTGCTGACCAAGTTAAAGCTGCACTTTCTTAATTAAATAAGAAATCAATTTATATAGAAAAATCCCTTCGATATTCGGAGGGATTTTTTTTGGAGTTTATTTAACCGCAAAGTACGCAAAGTTTTTTGTCAAGGATTGTCAATACAAACGCAAAATTCGCAAAGCTAAATCAATAAATTTTACGGATTTTATTTCAATATAGCCCGTGGTTTCAACCACGGGGACACAATACATGTCACACAATAAATATCTGGGCATTCCCGCGGTTGAAACCGCGGGCTCTGTTTGAAAATTAGATTTGTAATTTAAAAACGTTTTGTAAATACAAAATTCGCAAAGCTTATTTGAATATAACTTTGCGAACTTTGCGTATCCCGATAGCTATCGGGATTGCATGATTAGCGGTTAAAATGTATTATTTCAATACCGTCGCCAAATCTATAATTTCAAATTCTGGATCATGTGTTATAAATTCTCTAATTATAGCAGCATGACCTGCGCCGACTAAAACCATTATTTTGTTATCTGTGCTTTCAGTGAGTTTCTGAATTAAAGAATACATATATAAATTTCTTTTGTACCAATTTGAAACTAAAGACGCTCCTGTAAAATCATCTGGATTTCCAGCTCTATTTGCTACATCCAAATACCATTGGATGTTTTTATTTTCGGTTTCTTTTTTATTGTAATGTAGCATGAGTTCTTGTAATGAGCTTTTTGTTATTCTTTCATTATGATCTTTTTCATTTCTTTTTTTCCACTCATTATTTCTTTTCAATAAATCCTGTTGGTTTGCTTTTTCCATTGACATCAGTAAACTGTCATATGGAAAAGAAGTATAGAGATTCATTCCATATAATTTTTTATGATTCAGCTTTTTAGCTGTGCGAAGTGCTAGTTGTGTTATTTCGTTTTTGTTAGTTTTAAAAAGACTGTCGGTATTTTTATTGTACAACTTATCCAAATCAGCTTGTTTGTTAAATTCCCATTCGACAAATATTTTATCTGGACCAAATTTTTTGATTTTGTCACTCATTATTTCGAGTTCCTTTTGGCTCTTCTCAGACATGATATTGAAGCTGTTTAGTTTAGCAACATCAAGACCAGGATTGGCGTAATGAAAAGTACCAACCAATAATATCTGTTTTTTCTTAGTTTGAGAAGAAGCGATGTTAAATGTAATAAGAGCTAATAATAGAATGATTTTTTGCATGATTTTTCGTTTTTAAATTCATGACAAATGTATTGCGTCTTTTGACCTCTGTTTTTTGTTTTTGATGAACGTAGGATTTCATTTTATAAACACATGGAATTTCTGAGGTAATAATTTCGTGTAACGTTTTCCATAGTTCATCCCTGAAAAAACATCTTTTAAATGTGCTTTTTTGACAAAACAAAAAAATAAAATGTATCGTAAAGAGCGCTAAGTTTTTTTATCAAGGCGATAAAAATGCAAAGTTCGCAAAGCTATTTGTATAAAATAACTTTGCGAACTTTGCTTATCCCGATAGCTGTCGGGATTGCGCTCTTTGTAGTTAAAAAAAATTATTTCAAGACAGTTGATAATTCTACGATTTCAAATTCTGGATCATGTGCTAGAAATTCTCTTAGCATTGCAGCGTGTCCGGCTCCAAGTAAAACCATGATTTTATTATCTGAGCTTTCGGTTAATTTTTGAACTAAAGAATACATGTATAAATTTCTTTTGTACCAATTTGAAACTAAAGAAGCACCAGTAAAGTCATCTGGGTTTCCAGTTCTGTTTGCTACTTCTAAATACCATTGAATGTTATCTTCATTAGACGCTTTTTCATTGTAGTAAAGCATAAGATCTGTTAAAGAGCTTTTAGCCATTCTTTCGTTATTATCTTTTACAAACCTTTCTGTCGACTCCGTATTTTTTTTCATTAAATCCTTCTGATTTGCTTTTTCCATTGACATCATCAAGCTATCATAAGGGAAACGGGTACGATAATCAATTCCATACATCTTTTTGTGATTCAGTTTTTTAGCAGTGCGTAATGCTAATTGAGTAATTTCATTTACATCTTTTTTAAGTAAACTGTCGGTGTTTTTATTGTAGTACTTGTCTAACTCAACTTGTTTGCTAAATTTCCATTCTACAAATATTTTGTTTGGACCAAATTTCTTGATTTTGTCACTCATAATTTCGAGCTCTTTTTGGCTTTTCTCAGACATTACATTAAAGGTTTTTATTTTGGCAACATCAAGTCCAGGATTGGCGTAATGAAAAGTACCAACCAATAATATCTGTTTTTTCTTAGTTTGAGAAGAAGTGATGTTAAATGTAATAAGAGCTAATAATAGAATGATTTTTTGCATGATTTTTCGTTTTTAAATTCATGACAAATGTATTCCGTCTTTTGACCTCTGTTTTTTGTTTTTGATGAACATAGAATTTCATTTTATAAACACATGGAATTTGCAGTGTAATAATTTCATGTAAAGTTTTTGATAGTTTATCCCTAAAAAAGCATGATTTAAATAAATGTCATTTTCTATTAAAGGCTTAATTGTATTTTTGAGCTAATTATCAAAAACTATGAAATCAAGAATCCCTTTTTATTACCATATTGTCTTTTTCGTTTTGTTATTTCTAACGTACATTTTCTGGGATATTGGACTTAATGATCAAAAAATAGAAATTGTAATCAAAGCAATATGTTATGGAATTACGCCAACTCATTTGTTAGCAATATTTTGTATTTACATTCTCAATTTTTACTGCTTCTGTGAATGGTTTTTAAACAAAAAGAAATTACTTTTTTATATTCTGACAATTCCAGTTTCGTTATTGCTTTTTGCAGCTGTTCGTTATTTTTTGCAAGAAGTTGTTATGTTTAATATTACCGGAATGCACAATTATTATGAAGAAGCTAGAGAAATAAGTTATTACATAAAAGATAATTTTTTCTTCGGATTGCCGGCTGTCATTTTAAGTGCATTGACTTTTTCGTTTTGGCAGTTCCAGACTGCACAACATCAAAATCAGGAATTGCTTTTGGAAAATAAAAAAGCCGAATTCCAGATGCTAAAAGCACAGGTTAGTCCGCATTTTTTATTTAATACTTTGAATTCTTTTTACAGTCAATTGATTTTAAAAGATGATAAAATGGCTGATGATGTTTTAGTACTTTCTGATTTACTTCGATATGTAATTACCGAAACAGACAAAGATGAAGCGATACTTTCAAAAGAGATTCAATTCATTCAAAACTATATTCATTTGCAAAAGAAAAGATTTGAAGATCAGCTGTTTTTGGATTTTTCTGTTGAAGGGAATTATTCAAACGAAAAAATCATTTCGTCGGCGTTGGTTCACTTTGTTGAGAATGTTTTCAAGCATGGAAAATTTAATAATGAAGATGAAAAAGCCATTATTTCAATTCGAATAAAGGACGATTTTCTAGAAATTTCAACTTTCAATTATTTTATTGAAGGAGAAAATTATTCTTCAACTGGAATTGGTTTTGATAACTTGACAAAAAGGCTAGAATACACGTATAAAGGCCAATTTATTCTTGAAAAAACAGAAGAAAATAATACCTTTAAAACTTACTTAAAAATACCGCTAAAGAAATAATTTATGGCTTTTAAATGCATAATTGTCGACGACGAACCGCCTGCAACTAGAATATTGGAAAATTACATCGGGAAAGTAAATTTTTTGGAGAAAGTTGGCGTTTTTAATGATTCGTTAAAAGCATTAGAATTTCTAAACACGCAATCTGTAGATGTTATTTTTCTAGATATTCAAATGCCTCAATTAACCGGTTTACAGATTTCTAAAATTATTTCTAAAGATATAAAAGTCATTTTTACAACGGCTTATCCAGATTTTGCTCTAGAAGGATTTGAATTAAATGCGGTCGATTATTTATTAAAACCAATTGCATTCGAACGTTTTTATCAAGCCGTTTCTAAACTCAATTCTGAATCCAAAATAGAAGTTTCGAACACTAATAATAGCACTGCACCAGATTTTTTATTTATAAAAACCGATGGTAAAAATAAATTTCAGAAAGTTTTTTTGAAGGACGTTTTATATGTAGAAAGTCTGCAAAATTATGTTTGCATTCATACTGTAAAACAGCAGATTATTACACATTCATCTTTAAAAAATGTAATTGAATCACTTCCAGAAAATGATTTTATTCAAATACATAAATCGTATGTGGTTTCATTGCAACATATAGAATCGACAGATAATTTTTCTGTTTTTATAAATGGAAAAGAATTGCCAATTGGCGCAACTTTTAAAGAAGCTTTTTTTGATAAGATTGAGGAGAATAAGATTTAAAAAGATAGCCACGAATTCTCGAATTTTATTTTCAAAGATTATCAAAAAGAATTCGTGAATTCGTGGCTAAAAAACTTTGCGGTTAAATTATTTCTTATTTTTCCCGTTTTTGAAAACTACTTTTTCTACCACAACTGGTTTTCCATTTCCTTTTGGGAATGCTTTCTTTTTAGGTTTTCCAGCTGATGAACCTGACTTTGAAGAACTTTGATCTCCTCTGTATTTTTCTGAATCTTTTGGAGCTGCTTTAAATTCTGGTCTTTCTTTAGACGTTTCTTTCTTCGGAATTTCAGCTTTATGTTTTGCTAATACATCATTAGGGTTTTTAGGATTTTCTTTAGTTCCTCTTAAATGGATAACCAATCCGTTTAAGAAGTTTCTTAAAACCTGATCGCCACATTCCATATAGTTCGGATGATCTTCTGCTCTAAAAAAAGCGCCCAATTCTGATTTTGAAATTCTAAAATCTACTAATTCTAAAATTTCAATTATTTGGTCATCACGGAGCATCAAAGCCACGCGAAGTTTTTTAAGTATATCGTTATTTGTCATAATTTTTGTTTTAGGTTTTTTTGTTTCAAGTTTCAGGTTTTACCAATCCTTACTCCCAGTTAAAACTTATTATATTTTTGCAAAGGTAGTTTTTTAAAATGATTAAAATTGAGAATTAAATTCATTTAAAACGCCAACCAATTTATCTAAATCTTCTTTTGTATGATTTGCAGTTACTACAATGCGATTAAGCGGTTCAGCTTCTTTGGTGTATTTAAAACTGGCAATAATTATATTTTCGTTTTTTAGTTTGCTAATTAATTCTTTTGGTAATAAATAAATCAAAGGATAATCTGCATCAAACTTAACGTTCTTATTTTTAATTAAAATTGAATCGATATAACTCAAATTATCTTTAAGTTTTTGATGCTGTATTTTATAAATTTCAGAAGCATCAAAAAGTGTTTGTACAAAAGCAGGATTCATTCCTGCGGCGCTTGTAAAGGTTTCAATTTCTTTTATTTCTTTAATGAATTCAGAATCTGAAGCAATGACTCCGCCTGTTAATCCGAAAGCTTTTCCTAGAGACGAAACCAGGATTTTTCTTTTAATTGGAAAGTCAATTAAGGAATAGATTCCAGTACCATTTTTGCCAATAATTCCCAACGAATGAGATTCATCAACAACCAATGTAATTTCTTTCTGATTTGAAATCTGTTTTAAGAAAGATAAATCAACAGGTTTGGTTTGGAATGAAGGAACGCCATCGGTCAAAATGGTTATTTTTTCTGATTTAGAATCTAATAAACGTTCATTCAACTTTTCATTTACAAAAACAGGAAAACTATTCTCCATTTGAATAGCCGAATGAATTTCGTTTAAATGATAAAAATAATCGGTTTGCTTTTTCAATTTTTCTAGAACCAGTTTTCCAGCAAGCATACCAGAAGAAACAGTAACGGAACTTTCTGAGCCAATATGAGACGCTAGAAAGCTTTCGCCTGCATTGTAAGCTGTCAATTGAATATTAGCAGTTCTAGAGCTTCCGTAAGTGGTTCCCCAATTTAAAATATTCTGTATGACTAAATCCCGAAATGCTGTATTTGTTGGAAGTCCCAAATAAGCAGTTCCGCCAAAATACAGATATTGTTTTTGGTCAATTTCAATGATTCGATCTGGAAATTTTTCAACTATCATTTTACAGCAATGTAACTCCTGTTCCGTTAAGATCAGAATAACTTACAACTCCATCTTTAATGGTTACACCAGTTGCAATATCTTCTGCTAAAAGAAGTGCGCCATCCATATCCACATAATCCAATTGAGGAAGTAAATGTGCAATAGCAGAAATTCCAACAGTAGATTCGGTCATACAGCCCACCATTGTTCTTAAGCCTAATTTTTTAGCTTCTTCAATCATGCGTTTTCCGGGAGTTAAACCGCCGCATTTTACCAATTTAACGTTCACGCCATGAAAATGATTGAAGCACTTTGCCACATCTTCTTCAATAATACAGCTTTCGTCTGCAATGACAGGAAGGGCAGAATGTTTAAAAACTTCTTTATGACCTTCCCAATTGTCAGCTTTCATGGGTTGTTCTAAAAATTCAACACCTAATTTTTTTAGTTCAACTGAATTATGGATTGTTTCTTCAACTCCCCATCCACAATTGGCATCAATTCTAAAAATGGCATTGGTATGCTTTCTTAGTTCTTTTACAATTTCAATGTCTTCTTGAGTTCCCAGTTTAATTTTATAAATAGGCCAAGGAAGTTCCTGCATTTTAGAAACCATTTTGTCGATAGAAGCAATTCCGATCGTATAATCTGTCATCGGGTTTTTTTCGGTTGTGTAGTTCCATAATTCATATAATTTCTTGCCTTTTTTGCGAGCATATAAATCATTATAAGCTAAATCTAAAGCGCATAAAGCAAACATGTCGTCTTTTAAATACGGATGAATTTTTGACCAAAACATTTCTGGAGTTTCATTCTCTGTGTTTTCAATAATCGATCTGATTTTCTCCAAATCAGCGATCATCATTGGAACCGTAATATGATAATATGGATTTGAAGTAGCTTCTCCAAAACCAGAAAAATCATCGCTTTGTAATTCAACAATTAGCGAAGGCTGAAAATCAATAGATTCTCTCGAAATAGTGAAAGTGTGTTTTAGTTTGAGATTGTATTCTCTTAAAATTAGTTTCATTAGTATGCGATGTTTTTTATTTTTTAATTAATAGCCCAGCCATAGTATTACTTCTGAAAAATGATCTCTCCAAAGTTTTTCATTGTGCTCTCCACCTTTTACAATTTTAGTTTTATCAAGATGAAAGCAATAGCAGCGTTTTGTATCTAGTAAACGTTTCATTTTGGTTAAATCTTTTACCATATCATCACTTTCTTTATCGCCACAAAGAAAATAGATTTTAGTTTTGATTTTGAGCTGTTTTTCTGTAAAAGTATAAATCTCAGGAGAAAACCAGAATGATGGCGAAAAAACACCTGCTTTTCCAAAAACTTGTGGATATTTTAAAGTTCCATAATAAGCAACCAACCCGCCTAATGAGCTTCCGAAAAGAATGGTGTTTTTTGGTTTTGTTTTGGTTCTGTAATTTTTATCGATATAAGGTTTGAGCGTATTTACAATAAAGTCCAGATAATTATCGGCATTTCCGCCACCGTATTTTTCGTTTTTAAAAGGAGTGAGTTCATCAATGCGTTTTTCATTTCCATGTTCAATTCCTACCACAATTACAGGAGCTTTTAAGCTGTCAAGTTTTTCGTCTACATTCCATTCTCCAGCATAAGAAGTTTTAGCATCAAATAAATTTTGCGCATCAGGCATGTAGATAACGCTGTATTTTTTCTGGATGTCTTTTGAATAGTTTTCAGGAAGATAAATCCATATTTTTTTTGAAGTATGGAGTTGTGAAGCTTCAATGGTAAAAGTTGATACATTCTTTGAAGCGGTACTTTGTGCTTTGCCAATAAGAGTAAATAGAAGTAAAACAGCCAAGAAAATCCTCTTCATCGTCCTTGTTTTGTATTTTTATTTAAAAGCAATAATTTAGCTAAAAATAATAAATTGATGAATACAGAAGCAGAAAAAAGAAGTTTACTTTTAGAAAAGATTACGTTAGCCACTGTAGACGGACAATTGCATAAACGTGAGCTGGATTTTTTAAGACTTGTGGCTTTCGAATTGAATATTAATGAAGATGAATTTCAGGATTTATTTCATCAAGAAGCAAAGTCACTTCCGATACCATCTGAAATGCAGCGTATCCATCAGTTTTACAGATTGGCTTTGTTAATGCATTGTGATGGTGTTTTGCATGAAAGAGAATTTCAGACTATCCAGCAAATCGCTTTACAGATGGGACTAAATCTTTCTGCAGTAAAACGTGTTTTGGAAATGATGAAAAAAGCACCAAATACGGTAATTAATCCGATTGTGTTAATGGAAATTTTTCAGGAACAGCACAATTAAGGAAGCTGTTCCTGTAGTTTTTTAATTTCGTCACGAAGCTTAGCGGCTTGTAAAAAGTCTAGTTCTTTGGCTGCTTTTTCCATCGTTTTACGTTTTTCGCGAATCATTTTTTCTAATTCAGCTTTAGATAAATAGGCGGTTTCTGGCTCAGCAGCAACAGGAATTGGATGACCTAATTCGTATTCTACCAATGGATTTTTGGTGAATGCGCTTTCAATTTTCTTGTTTAGAGCTTGAGGAGTTATATTATTTTCTACGTTGTAATTAATCTGTTTGGTTCTTCTGTAATTGGTTTCGTCAATTGTTCGCTGCATACTAGCTGTAATTTTATCAGCATACATAATTGCTTTACCATTTAAGTTTCTCGCCGCACGACCAATAGTTTGCGTCAAAGATCTATGATTACGTAAGAAACCTTCTTTGTCGGCATCTAAAATAGCAACAAGCGAAACTTCGGGTAAATCTAAACCTTCACGAAGTAAGTTTACTCCAATAAGAACATCAAAAATACCTTTTCGCAAGTCTTGCATGATTTCGATACGTTCTAAGGTATCAACTTCAGAATGTATGTAACGGCATCGAATGCTTACTTTTGTTAAGTATTTGGCCAATTCTTCGGCCATTCTTTTGGTTAAAGTCGTAACGAGAACTCTTTCGTCTAATTCGCAGCGAATCTGAATTTCTTCAATCAAGTCATCAATCTGATTTAAGCTTGGACGAACTTCAATTTCGGGGTCTAGTAATCCAGTCGGGCGAATAATCTGCTCGACATAAATACCATCCGATTTCTGCAATTCGTAATCTGCAGGAGTTGCAGAAACATAAATAACCTGATTTTGCAACGCTTCAAATTCTTCAAATTTCAAAGGTCGGTTGTCCATTGCTGCAGGAAGACGGAAACCATATTCAACCAAGTTTTCTTTTCGGCTTCGGTCACCTCCGTACATGGCGTGAACTTGCGAAACGGTCACGTGACTCTCATCAACAACCATTAAATAATCACTTGGGAAATAATCTAACAAGCAGAACGGTCTTGTTCCAGCTTCACGTCCGTCAAGATATCTTGAGTAATTTTCAATTCCAGAACAATATCCTAACTCGCGGATCATCTCTAAATCGAAATTGGTTCTTTCTTCCAAACGTTTCGCTTCAAGATGTTTTCCAATTTCTTTAAAATAATCGACTTGTTTCACCAAATCCTGCTGAATCTGCCAAATCGCGCCTTGTAAAACTTCTGGAGAAGTCACAAACATATTGGCAGGATAAATAGTTAAGCGCTGAAATTTTTCAATTACCTGAGAAGTTTTGGCATCAAATGCCTCGATTTCTTCAATTTCATCTCCAAAAAAATGAATTCTATACGCATCATCTGCATAACTTGGATAAACTTCGACCGTATCTCCTTTAATTCTGAAAGTTCCAGGATTAAAATCGGCTTCAGTTCTGGCATATAAACTCTGAACTAAACTATGCAATAATTTTGTTCTCGAAATAACCTGATCTCTTTTAATTTCAATTACGTTTTTCTGAAATTCGACAGGGTTTCCGATACCATATAAACAAGAAACAGAAGCTACAACCAAAACGTCACGTCTTCCTGAAAGTAGGGAAGAAGTGGTGCTTAAACGCATTTTCTCCAATTCTTCATTGATAGATAAATCTTTTTCAATGAAAACCCCAGTTACGGGCATGAAAGCTTCTGGCTGATAATAGTCGTAGTAAGAAACGAAGTACTCCACCGCGTTGTTTGGAAAAAACTGTTTGAACTCCGAATACAACTGCGCTGCTAAAGTTTTGTTGTGAGCCAAAACTAAAGTGGGTCTTTGCACTTCCTGAATAACATTGGCAACAGTAAACGTTTTTCCGGAACCGGTAACTCCTAATAATGTTTGGTATTTATCTCCGTCAACCACACCTTGTGCCAATTTTTGTATGGCTTGTGGCTGATCTCCTTTTGGACTATATTCTGAAGAAACTTGAAATTTCATTTGCGGTGGCTGAAAATTTGTTTTGTAAAGATACGAACTTTGAATGCTAATCTAAAAAATTAATAATAGCGTCATTTACAATCTTGGGCTGATCAATAGTTAGAAAATGCCCTGCATCTTTGATGATTTTAGTTTCACTTTTTGATAAATGTTTCTGCGCCCTTTCTAGGCTTTCTTCTGAATTAATTACGTCTTTATCCCCAATTAAAACCAAAACAGGATTTTGAATAGATTCTAATTCTTTGTCTGAAAACGGGAGCATTTTTAACATGCTGGAATTGGATTTTGCGTATTTGTTGGCTAAATAAAATTGTCTCTTGTAAATACGGCTTATGTTTTCAGGATGAGTTGAAAAGGTGTTTAATGTTTTACTGAATTTCTTTTCGCTCGGAAAAAGTTTCAGCATTAATGCAGAAGTCGTTTTTCTCGGTTTATCAAGAAATTTAAAAGTTTGCGCAGGACTTAATAAAACAATTTTGTCGATCGAATTTGGTTTTTGAGTAGCTAACAATGTAGCAATCCAACCGCCTCGTGAAGCACCGATTAGATCCAATTTCTTTAATTTATAATGGTCGAAAATTTCATTATAAAAAACTACAATATCATCAGATGAAAGCGGTTTTGCAGTTAAATTGGATTTGTTGGGTTCCATGATAAAATCGATGGCGTAAATGCGATGATTTTTGGACAGAACTTTAATGTTCGGATACCACATGGTAGAGCTGGCATCCATTCCGTGAAGTAACACTAGGCTTTTCCCGTTTTTTGGCCCTGCAATTACAATATGTGCGGTTCCAAAACTTGTTTTTACGTCTTCTTCAGTATATGGAATATTCCAAAGTTTTAAAGCTTTGTCGTAAGCAGTTTGGTATTTTGTCTCTTCGGCTTTTGTTTTAAAAACGTAATCGTCAAATTTTGCTTTTTTTGAAGCACAACTTGTCACTAAAAAAAGTACAATTGCTAAGCGGGAATATAGTCTTAATATCATAATAAAATTCAATTTTCAGCTTAAAGTTACGATTAGAGTAGGTGAAAAGGTTATCAGAATTTTATTTTAATATATCATAATTTTAAGATTTATCGTTTTTGGCGGTCAAATAATAAATCTGTACAAAAGCTAAAATCGCGTTAGGAATAATTACAGGCCAAAGCCATTGATTAAAATCTCTATAGTCGTTTAAAAAAATGCCGTAAATGACAAAACAGATACAGCCAAACATATTAATGAATCGGATTGCTCTGAGGTTTTTTAGCAAAAAACCTCCAACGATAAATACAGACGCGAGATAACCAATATATTCTGCCATAATCTTGATTTTAAATAGTTTACAATAAATGTAGCGAAAGCTAATTATAAAATCAAGGTTTTGTTTGGAAATGAGTGTTTTACAAGAATTGTTTTTGGGATTTTGGATTTTCAAAAAAACTCCAAGCCACAATTCGGCTATTTTTTTGCCCTTGAGACATTTCGATTGTTTTGACAGAAACGGCGTTTACTTTTTTCAATATTTTGTAGATCGAAGAAAGATTTTCTTTTTTAGAAACTAAAGTGGTGAACCATAAAACTTGCGAAGGATATTTAGCACTTTCGTAAATCATCTGTGTGATGAATCCGATTTCGCCACCGTTGCACCATAATTCGGCATTTTGTCCCCCAAAATTCAAAACGGGATTTGTATTTCTTTTTTCTTTTGGATTAAGATTAGAAACTTTTCTAGAAGTACTTTTATTCGCTTCCTCAGCAGATGCATGAAAAGGCGGATTACACATCGTGAATGTAAAACGGTCTTCGGGCGTGATAATGTTTTTAAAAATAAATCGGGGTTCAGTTTGTTGTTGCAAACTAATAGAATCGATTAATTCTGGATTGGCTTCGATAATTTTACTGCAATTTTCAATTGATTTTTGGTCAATATCTGTTCCAACAAAACTCCAGCTATAAATAGAATTTCCTAATATCGGATAGATTAAATTTGAACCTGTGCCGATATCTAATCCTAAAACAGATGAGGTTTCTGGAATTTGATTATTATTGCTTTCTGCCAATAGATCGGCGATATAATGAATGTAATCTGTACGTCCTGGAATTGGCGGGCAAAGATAATTTTTAGGAATATCCCAGTTTTGAATACCGTAATAGGTTTTCAGTAAAGCCTTGTTTAATGTTTTTACGGCAGACGGATTGCTGAAATCAATAGTTTCGATTCCGTATTTATTTACAGAAATAAAAGCTTCCAATTCTGGACAATTTGAAATCAGTTTTTCAAAATCATATCGGTTTTGATGAAGATTTCTTGGGTGTAAATTGCTTTTTTCGGAATTGTTTTCTGCTTTCATTTTTCTTTGGTTTCGATTGCAAAGATAGGTATTCCTTTTTTGAAGAAAGAGTTGTTTTGAAAATGAGTGCCTAGCCCTGATGGGAGCGGCATCCTTTTGTGTCTCGTTTTTTAACGAGACACAAAAGATATAGCGGACAGCAGGTTTATGCTTCTAATCAAAACACTCCATTAAAAGCAAATCGCCTTCACGATGTGTAATGGTTACAATGCCATCTTTTTCGACAGAATTACTGCTTCCGGTTCTGTAACCCATTGTAAGCGTATCGTTGTTTAATTCGTACTTTAAATTGGCAGAAGAAATTCCGTTTACAACACCAATTGGGATTAACGAAATAGGTGTTTTTGCGGTATACCACTTTTCGAATTTCTCTGGTAAAAGGAATATTTTTGAATGATCGTCGAGAATTACAATTTTAAGTAAATTGCGATAACGAACGATATTAGTAAGATTGGTAATCGTATGATCGGCACGTCTTCCAGTTGCCCAAACCACATTTACAGCTGGAATTTTTCTATCGATAAGATAATCAAAAGCCTTTTCTAGATCTGTTTTATCTTGATCTGGTGTATGAACGATTTCGATTGGAAATTGCGAAGTTTTATAAATTTCAGGATCAAAACCACGGTCAAAATCACCCAATAAAACATCGACTTTTATGCCTAGGTCAATCACTCTTTCAATAGCCGAATCTAAAACAACTACTAGTGGAGACCATTCTAACAATTGTCCTAATAGTTCTGGATCGCAGGCTGCGCCATTTGCAATTATTAAAGCGGGTTCCTGATCGTCGCGAACTATATGGTGTGATGACATAAGCGTTTTTTTGAGTGTAGTGCAAAGGTACGGTTACCATTTTAGATTTTAGATTTTAGATTTCAGATTTTTTGAAATCTTAGTAAAAGTCTAAGCTCTACAATCTATATTGTAAAATCAGAAATCAAGAAGTCTTCTATGGTAATTGATTTGTCCTAAATGATACGCTAAATGCGCTGAAAGATGAATTAAGAAAAAGCCTGTTGTCATTTCTTTTTCAAAAACAATCTGCGGATAAATCTGTTCTAAATCTTTTTCAGTTAAGGAATCTAAACTTTTATTGATAACGTCAATTGTACTTTCGATTTTTGAAATTAATTCAGATTTTGGGATATCTTTTAATGAAAATTCCAAAGGACGATTTCGCACATAGCCTGTTTTACCTATTTCTGCACCAATGTAAGTATTTAGATTTCCAATTAAATGCAGACATAAATTTCCTGCCGAATTGGAGATGTTTTTATCTATTACCCAAATTTGTTTTTCGAATTCGTAAGATTCGATCTCAAATTTTAGTTTGTTAAGATCTCTATTAAAAAGAATTTTGAGTGATTCTATAACCATTTTAATTTCTGCTTTTTATTGGTATCCAAATTTCTTCTTCAGAAGTTGGATCGTCTTTTTTGTATTTTTCATTCATTACAGCAAAATGCGGTCTGTCATCTACTGTATATTCAGAATTTGGAAGCCATTCTGCAAAAATGTAATGATACGTTTTATGCGCTTCTGCTACTGGGCCTGAATGAAGAAAAACAGCGTATAGACCGGCAGGAACAATTAAGGTTTCCATTCCTTCTGGAATAGTTGAATAATCTGAAACTTCTACCGCAGCCCATTTCTGGAAACTGTCATTAGGATCAAAATTATCAAAATGATTTTCTGCATAAACTTCTAGAGAATATAAATTGGCATCAATAGCATTTTTTATTTCTTTTCGATTTGGCATAAAACCATTCCATAATTGAAAAGTTTTATTCTCGATAAATGACATTTCGATAAAATGTCCAACGAGTTTTTTCTCGGTTAAGGTTTTGATGATGGGTAGCATAATTACTCAATTTTGTATTTCTGTGTACTGGTTTCGCTTAGAGAGAAATACCCAAGCGGATAATTATTTTTGTCTGTTGTGTTGATGATGTTTCCTTTTACGGTCGCTGGCGGCGATTGAAACGGACCTCCAATATTACTTCCTGCTATACTTACCAAGATGTTCATGTAATTATAATATTGCTTAGAAATCCCGTAATGCGTTACCTCGACTTCATCTCCTGCTTTTAAATCTTCATCAATGGCGCTGCTGAAAATTTCATTTCCTTGATAGAATTTATCTTCAGAAACATAATAATTTGAAGTTACTTTATTCGAATAAACATATTTAAATAAATAAAAATTGTCTTCATCTGCAGGATCTGTAAAGTAAGCTTTTATTTCGATATCTTCTCCTGTAAAACCGCTGTTATTTTTTTGTTCGATTCGAGTAATTGGTGCAACCGATTTTAAAATTTCAGATGCTGTATAAGTGTTTCCTTTGTCGATAACAGTTAAAGCATATTCTTCATTAATTTCAGGTTTAAAATTAGGGCAGATGTAACGCCCTGTATTATTAAATTCAATAAAATTAAATTTCTGATTTTTGCTATTTGTCACATAAACCACCGCATTTGATACCGCAGGAATTACATCCTCAAAATAGCCTGTTGTCGAGGTTAATCTGATAACTTGTTGTTTTCCAGAAGTGCCTTTTTCCCAAGTTATAGCAGCTTCAATCACCAGTTTTGGAGGAGCAGTGTTTAAGTCAACATCAACTACTTCTTCGCAACTAGTGAAAAGCAATGATGTAAAAAATACGATTAAAAAAACTAATTTTCTCATAAGCTTATTTTTAGTTTTTGAACTGATTTTTTTTAGAATTTGAAATTATAACTTACCGCAGGAACAATTCCAAAAATGGATAATTTTACTGCTTCATTTGCCCCCGTATCAACATTTTGCCTAAAGTTGATTGAAGCGGCATTCTTTCGATTGTAAAGATTGTAAATACTGAAAACCCATTCGCCTTTCCAGTTTCTATTTTTGTTGTTGCGCGGCGTTAAAGTTGCAGAAATATCCAAATGATTATAAGAAGGAAGTCGATTTTCGTTTCGTAAACCATAACTTGGAACTATAATGCCTAAATATTGATACTGCCCGTTCGGATACGTTACTGGCTGTCCTGACTGCAATGCAAAGTTAGCACCAAATGACCATTTTTCGTTTAAATTGTATGCAGATGTAATAGCTAAATTATGTGTTTTGTCATAAGCTGATGCGTACCATTTACCATTGTTAATGCCAATTTCTTCTGGAGTTCTTCCTGGAGTTTGTTGTTCAGATCTGGAGAGTGTGTACGAAATCCAGCCATTAAAACGGCCTTTGTTTTTCTTTATCATCAGTTCTAAACCATATGAGCGCATCTGACCATTTAAAATAACCTGTTCTATGGCATTGTTGGCAATTAAATCGGCTCCATCTATATAATCTAGTCTGTTTTGTATTTTTTTGTAAAAGGTTTCTACTTCTAGAGAATAAGCGTCATTATAAATATTTCTAAAATAACCTAACGCCACCTGATCTGCAAGTTGAGGTTTAATGTAATTATCACTCGGCATCCAGACATCCAGCGGAGTAGGAGATGAGGTGTTGGAAATCAATTGAAGATATTGCGCCATTCTATTATAACTCGCTTTTAGAGCTTGTTCTTCATTTAATTGGTACGAAATAGAAAAACGTGGTTCAAGATTGTTGTAACTCTGAATGACTTTATTTTTGCCAAAATATTGTGTTGAAGTTGGTGTGCCTTTTTCGTAAATCTGCATTTCGGTATTAAAAACTACAGCTTCATTGTTATCATAGTAATTAATAGTGGAAGCACCTAATCTGTAAAATAAGCTGTACCGTAATCCGTAAGCGACAGTAATTCTTTTAGAAATCTGACTTTCGGCATCTAAATAAATAGAAGGCTCAAAAGCATATTTTCTATCTAATTGATCTGGATTAATACCAGAATCTTCCCCAGTTGGTTTTATGGTTCCTGGATTAAAGTTGTAATAAATTCCATTAACGCCATAATTCAGTTTTAATTTGTCTGAAAGATAATGTTTGAAATCGTACTTGATGTTATAGTTTTTGATTCCTGAATCCCAATTGAAACCTACAAAATCAAGATCTAATCCGTAATAGTAATCACTGTAAATTAAGGATAGATTAGAGAATAATTTATCAGAATACAGATGATTCCATCTCAGATTTAAAGTTGAATTTCCGTACGTATTGGTAAAGCTTTTGTTTAACCTGAAAACGTCTCGACCAAAATATCCAGATAAATACAAACTGTTATTATCATTAAGTTTATAGTTTAATTTGGTATTTAAATCATAAAAATAAGCAGCATTGTCTTTGTTATCTTGAGAAAGTTTAAGAAAAAGGTGCGCGTATGAAGCTCTTCCGCCAATCAAGAAAGAACCTTTGTCTTTTACAATTGGACCTTCTGCCAGTAAACGGCTTGAAATTAATCCGATACCGCCATTCATATGAAAATCTTTACTGCTCCCGTCTTTTTGATAAATTTCTAAAACCGAAGAAGCTCTTCCGCCGTAGCGTGCCGGAATTCCGCCTTTATACAGTTTTAAATCTTTAATAGCATCAGGATTAAAAACAGAAAAGAATCCGAAAACGTGGGACGAATTAAAGATGGTTGCTTCATCTAAAAGAATAAGATTCTGGTCGGCCCCGCCTCCGCGGACATTAAATCCGGAAGCTCCTTCACCCGCATTGGTAACGCCAGGAAGTAATAAAATAGATTTCAAGACATCAACTTCTCCTAAAACAACAGGCATTTTTTTTATGGTCGAAATAGAGAGTTTGTTCACACTCATTTCTGGTGATTTGATATTTGCTTTGCTTTTGTTTTCGGTAATGATGACTTCTTGAAGTTCTTCGCCACCTTCTTTAATCGAGAAATTACTTTTTATATTCTGATCTAAAACAATATTTTTTTGAATGGTTTGATAGCCAACGTAACTAATTTCGATTTCATATTCGCCTTTTGGTACAGAAAGAGAATAAAAGCCGTATTCGTTGGTTGTGGTTCCAATTTTTAAAGCTGGAATAAAGACATTAACTCCAATTAAAGTTTCGTTGTTTTTGCTGTCGCTGATAGTTCCGCTTAGAGTAAATTTTTCCTGCGCAAATGAGGTGAAGATCGTAAGAATAAAAAGAAGAAATGTGCAGGTATTTTTTGTAATCATTATATTGATTTTGATTTACATAGATAATGAATTCTTACTAAATATTCTTACGGAACTTTTGTTAAACATAAGTTAAGATGAAAAAAGGACAACCTTGTGAGTTGTCCCTTTTGTTTATTTAAAAATACAGTGTATTCTAAATTATTTGATTTTAGCAACAATACCGTTGAAAGTTTCACTAGGACGCATTGCTTTGCTTACTAACTCAGGAGTTGGCTGGTAGTAACCTCCAATGTTTTGTGCTTTTCCTTGAGCCCCAATTAATTGTTCATTGATTTTAGCTTCGTTAGCTTCAAATTCAGCAGCAATTGGAGTAAAGATTGCTTTCAATTCAGCATCTTTAGTTTGAGCTGCCAAAGCTTGAGCCCAATAGAAAGCTAAATAGAAGTGAGATCCACGGTTATCAATCTGACCCACTTTACGAGCTGGAGATTTATCGTTAGCTAAGAATTTATCATTAGCTTGATCTAAAGTCTCAGATAAAACAATCGCTTTAGAATTATCTAAAGTCTGTCCTAAATGCTCTAAAGAAGCACCAAGAGCTAAAAACTCTCCTAATGAATCCCAACGTAAGTATCCTTCTTCTGTAAATTGCTCAACGTGTTTAGGAGCAGAACCTCCAGCACCAGTTTCAAACAATCCACCACCATTCATTAAAGGAACGATAGAAAGCATTTTAGCAGAAGTTCCTAATTCTAAGATAGGGAATAAATCTGTTAAGTAGTCACGTAAAACGTTTCCAGTTACAGAGATAGTATCTAAACCTTTGATGATTCTGTCTAAAGTAAATTCTGTAGCAGCAATTGGGTTTAAAATACGGATATCTAAGTTTGTAGTATCGTAGTCTTTAAGGTATTTTTGAACTTTTACGATTAATTCTCTATCGTGTGCTCTGTTTTCGTCTAACCAGAAAACAGCAGGAGTACTAGATAAACGAGCTCTGTTTACAGCCAATTTAACCCAGTCTTGAATAGGAGCATCTTTTGCTTGACACATTCTAAAAATGTCATTAGCTTCAACATTTTGCTCCATTAATACATTTCCATTTTGGTCAACCACACGTACAACACCATCGCCTTTAATTTGGAAAGTTTTGTCGTGAGATCCGTATTCTTCTGCTTTTTGAGCCATTAATCCAACGTTAGGAACACTTCCCATTGTTTTCGGGTCAAAAGCACCGTGTTTTTTACAGAAATCGATAGTTGCAGTGTAAACTCCAGCATAAGATCTATCTGGAATAACAGCAAATGTATCTTGTGCTTTACCTTCTTTGTTCCACATTTGTCCAGAAGTACGGATCATTGCTGGCATAGAAGCATCAACAATTACGTCTGAAGGAACGTGTAAATTTGTAATTCCTTTATCAGAGTTAACCATAGCCAAAGCTGGTCCGTTAGCGATTGCTTGATCGATAGCTGCTTCAACTTCTGCTTGCTCAGGTCTTCCAGCAATTTTAGCATAGATATCACCTAAACCGTTTCTTGTGTCAACGTTTAATTCAGCAAATAAAGAAGCGTATTTTTTGAAAACATCTGCAAAATATACTTCAACGATAGCGCCAAAGATAATTGGATCAGAAACTTTCATCATTGTAGCTTTTAAGTGTACAGAAAGTAAAACTCCTGCAGCTTTAGCTTCAGCAATTACATCAGCAGCAAAAGCTTTTAATTTACTTACGCTTAAAACAGAGCTGTCAATAATTTCTCCAGCTTTAAGCGGAGTACTTGCTTTAAGAACAGTTGCAGTTCCGTCTTTAGCAACAAATTCGATTTTTACATCATTAGCTTCATTTACAGTTAGTGATTTTTCACTTCCGTAAAAATCACCGCCTGACATAGAAGCCACTTTAGTTTTTGAGTCAGCAGACCAAGCACCCATAGAGTGCGGATTTGCTTTTGCAAAGTTTTTAACTGCTCTTGGTGCTCTACGGTCAGAGTTTCCTTCACGTAAAACTGGGTTTACAGCAGAACCTAATACTTTTGCATATTTAGCTTTAATTTCCTTTTCAGCATCGTTTTGTGGATCTTCTGGGAAATTTGGTACGTTGTATCCGTGAGATTGTAATTCAGCAATAGCCGCTTTTAATTGAGGTACAGATGCTGAGATGTTTGGTAATTTGATAATGTTTGCTTCTGGCTGAGTTGCTAATTGGCCTAATTCTGCCAATGCATCTCCAGTTTTTTGAGCATCTGTCAAAGAATCTGGGAAATTTGATAAAATTCTTCCTGCCAGCGAAATATCTCTGGTTTCGATTTCAATTCCAGCTGTTGCTGTAAAAGCTTGAACAATTGGTAACAAAGAGTAAGTTGCCAATAACGGCGCCTCATCAGTTAAGGTGTAAAAAATTTTTGATTTATTCATTTTCTTTTTTTTTTTATAATCGTATCGTCAGGAGTTAACGATGTAAAAGATATATTCGGCTCAAAATGAGCGGAGCAAATATAATAAAATCACAACGAAAACGGTTGAGTTTTCCCGAGAAAAGACGAAATTAACAGATTGTTATTTCGAGCTCGTTAAATTGCTAATTCGATGATTTTGGTATTAAAAAATTACAGTTTTGTTAGTAGTGGAAATAGAACATAAAAAAAACTCGTTTCAAACAATATGAAACGAGTTTTTTATAACATTTTGATAAATGATTATCTTCTTTTATCTTTAATCTTAGCTTTTTTACCAGTAAGTTGTCTGAAGTAGAAAATTCTAGCTCTACGTACAGCACCTTTCTTGTTCACTTCGATTTTTTGTAAAGCTGGTAAGTTTACTGGGAAGATACGCTCAACACCAACAGATCCAGACATTTTACGGATAGTAAAAGTTTCTGTGTTACCAGAACCTCTTCTTTGAATTACAACTCCTTTAAAAAACTGAGTTCTTGTTTTTTCACCCTCTTTAATTTCGTAGAAAACAGTAATTGTGTCTCCAGCTCCGAAATCTGGGAAATCTTTTTTAGCAACGAATTCGTCTTGAACGAATTTTAATAAATCTGCCATGATAATTTAAATTATGGTTTTTATATTAGAGCAACATTCACGGATCTCGCCAGAGGTTGGTCAAATTCGGGTGCAAATGTAGAAAATAATTATAAATTATGAATTATAAATTGCAAATTATTTTAACTATCTGATAAAATGTGTTTTACAACTCTAATTAACGGTTGTTTTGAAATTGAGATGCACTCAGAAAACACTGATTTTACAGATAGAGAAAAGTAAAATCTTATCTTCGTAAATAGTATTGCAATAATAATATAAAACCGAATGAATAAAAATTATATGAAAGAATATATCGAGTTTTCTAATGAATTTAGGAAATCGAACGGTTCGAAGGAAAGTGTTGAGAAAATCTATGATCTTTTATATGAATTGGAAAGTATCGAGAAAAGCAAGCAGGAAAATTTAGTTCTTTCAAATGTTTATATTCTTTTGGGTTTTCATAGATCAGCATATGAAACTTTTAAAGAAGCTGCAGATTCAAAAAACACAAAAGATGCTTCTAAATTGTATGTTTTGGAGCAGAAAGCGAAATCGCATGAAAATAATTTTATTATAAAAGATCTTAGGAAACTTAGAGGGGAAAAAGAGAAAGTGCAATTAGTTTTGAGTGATTTCTCACAGTCAAAAAAAGACGAAAAGAAATTTAAAATTAAAAACAAACATATTGTTGTATTTAACAAGGTTCTTGAAAAGGGTAAATTTTCAATTTGCTTGCCAAATAATCGTATTAAAGAGTATTTTGATAAAATAGTTGAACACATTAATTGGCTTTCAAATTGTAAAAACGAATTAATTGATTTTTATAACAAAGAACAATTTGATTTGCAAATTAGAGCAGATATTGACTGGTATGATACTTTAGAATTATATCGAATTTTAATAATTATTAATGATGATGATGTTTTCACATCTGTTACTGCCGGAGATGATTTTTACCGAGATCATTTGTTGGAGATAGAACTATCCGGAAATAAAATTACGTCTATGAATTATAATGGATAGATTTTAGTCTCAGTCACAGTTTTCGGTCGAATTCACTGAAAATTGAAAACTGTGACTGAATGCTTTTTTAATGTCCTTCCAACAAATCTGGACGTCTATTTTTAGTATGTTCATACGCCATGTCCTCGCGCCATTTATCGATTTTGGCAGCGTGTCCGCTGGTTAAAACTTCTGGCACTTTCCATCCTTTATAATCTGCAGGTCTTGTATAAATTGGTCCTGAAAGTAAATTGTCCTGAAAACTATCTGTTAATGCTGAAGTTTCGTCACTTAAAACTCCTGGAATTAATCGGATTAAGGCATCAGATAAAACTATGGCACCCAATTCTCCTCCTGACAAAACATAATCGCCAATTGAGATTTCTTTTGTAATAAAATGATCTCTAACTCTTTGATCAACACCTTTGTAATGTCCGCATAAAATGATAATGTTTTCATACATTGACATTTTATTGGCCATTTTTTGGTCTAAGGTCTCGCCGTCTGGTGACATATATATTACTTCGTCATATTCTCGCTGACTTTTCAAATGCGTAATACAATCATCAATAGGCTGAATTGTCATTACCATACCCGCTCCGCCGCCAAAAGGATAATCATCTACACTTTTTTGTCTATTTGTGCTGTAATCACGAAGATTGTGAAAATGCACTTCGACCAAACCTTTATCAATGGCGCGTTTCATAATTGAGGCCTCAAACGGACTTCTTAATAATTCAGGTAAAAGTGTAATAATGTCAATTCGCATCTTTATTCGATAATTTTCTTGCTGGCAAAGATACAAATAATGCAGAGAGTCTTTTGGTAATAATTATATAACATAATTTTTGAATTGTATAAAATTTAAAGTAATAACTTTATTTATTATTACAATGTTGATAATCAAAGAATAACAGCCAAATGCCGAACGTAAATTTAAACTTAGTTATGAAAAAAACAATGCTAATTCCCGCTGTATTTGCGCTCTTTATGTCGTGTGCAAGTACCAATACGGCAAGTGTAGCTGTGGGAGAAGAAAAATCGAAAGTGCTCAAAGTTCTAGGTAATCCGGTAAGGACCTTAGATAATAATCAAAATGGAGAAATACTAGTCTATGCAGATCAGGTTTTTTCTGAAGACGGAACAACGTCATTGGCCGGATCAAATTACTGGCGTTACAATTATGTCTATATAAATACAGGTGGTAAAGTGACAGCAACACGACAAGAAAAACAAAATTATCCGCCGCAAGCAATTGATTCTGTAAAAATGGAAGGACTAAACCTATTGACTTCTAAGTGATTTTTTTGCCTATATTTTTAAACAATTCGTATTTTTAGATTTATTTAGAAATACGAATTGTTTGTTTAATGACTTCACCAAAAATAAAAATCCTTGCCATATCTGGAAGTACGAGAAGTAATTCCAGTAATTTCAAAATTCTGAAATACATTTCAAATTGCTTAAAACCTAATTTTGAAATAGAAATTTTTGAAGATTTAGAGCGTCTACCTCATTTTAATCCAGATTTAGATACTGATAATCCTCCGCAAGAAATCATTTCATTTAGAAATAAAATAAGAGATGCTGATGGTGTTATTATTTGCACGCCCGAATATGTGTTTAGCCTGCCGGGAAGTTTAAAAAATGCTTTAGAATGGTGTGTTTCAACCACTATTTTTTCAAACAAAAACACCGGCCTTATTACAGCTTCTGCCTCTGGAGAAATGGGACATGAGCAACTTTTGCTAGTAATGAAAACACTTGAAGCAAAATTTGATGATAGAATACAGCTTTTAATTCAAGGAGTACGTGGAAAAGTGAATGCTGAAGGAGAAATCGTTTCGGATCAAACCGCCAAAGCACTTCAAAATTTTGCAGAAAACTTTAAGAATCAATTTTTATAATATATTTACTTTCTGAAATTTATATCATAAAATGATTAGCAGAAGAAATTTTATCGTAACCGCAGGTCTTGCTACAACAGCTGTTTTGGCTTCACCATCATTTGCATTTTCTATGAATAAAAAAGAAATAGGTTTACAATTGTACACGCTTCGCGAAGAACTTCCGAAAGATGTCAAAGGAACTTTAGAAAAAGTTACTAAAGCGGGTTATAACAACGTCGAAACATACGGTTTTTCGACAAAAGATCAGTTTTGGGGATTAACGCCAAAAGAATTTAAAAAGATCTTAGATGATAATGGATTGAAAGCCGCTAGCGGACATTATAATTTAGGAAGCTTTTTGTATGATGGAAACACGACGGAATTAATTGCTTCAATTGAAGCTGCGAAAACTCTAAAAAGCGAATTTCTAACTGTTCCGTGGGTCGATGAACCTTTTAGAAGAAATATTGAAGATTATAAAAAGATAGCAGCTCGTGTAAATGAAGTCGCAAAAATGTGTAAAAGTGCAGGTTTGAAACTGGCATATCATAATCATGATTTTGAATTTCAAAAACACGATGGAATTACTGGTTTTGAAATCTTATTAAAGGAAACGGACAAAGATTTGGTCTTTTTTGAATTGGATTTGTATTGGGTAATTCATTCTGGCAATGATCCTTTAAAATTATTCAGAGAAAATCCTAACCGATTTAAAATGTGGCACGTAAAAGATAAAGACAAAACAAATAATGATCTGAATACAGAAGTTGGTTCTGGAACAATCGATTTTAAACCTTTATTCGCGGCAGCAAAACAATCGGGAATGATTCATTTTTTTGTAGAACAGGAGAATAATTTTGCTTCAAATTCTTTTGAATCGATTAAAACGAGCTGTGATTTTATTTCAAAAAATTTAATCTCGTAAATTGATTTATGAAGAAACTTCTTTTATTGATTTTTGTTATTCTTTTTGCTTGTAATTCTAAAAGTGACAAGAATGATTATTTTGAAGATATTTCAGAAAATGATATTAAGCTTTTTCCTCCGAAACCAGTCGATTGGCTCTATTCTCATAAAGAAAGAGGGCAAAGTTTTGAGCAGTTTCTTAATTCAAAACATATAGTCCCAACAAAAGAAAATAATATTATTTATCTGCAGCCAATGGGTGAATTTAATTCATTGCAGGTTAAACAAATTGAATTGGTTCGGGAATATTTAGAAATATTTTTTCAGTTAAAAACCAAAACTTTAAATGATGTTTCAAATGATGTTATTCCCAAACATGCTAGAAGAATTGGTCCAGATCAAAATGAACAATTTTTAGCAGGATTTATTTTGGATAGTGTTTTAAAGAAAGAAAAGCCTCAAAACGGAATTGGACTAATGGCGTTGACCGAAGTAGATTTGTATCCAAAACCAGAATGGAGTTTTGTTTTTGGCTTGGCATCATACAGGGATAGAATTGCGGTAAGTTCAATTTATAGATTGTATGATAAAAGCTTAGGAAATAAAGATTTTACCTTGTGTTTGGAAAGATTGCTGAAAATCTGTTCACACGAAATAGGGCATATGTTTGGTTTGTATCATTGTATCGATGCTGATTGTGTTATGAATGGTACAAATAGTTTACAAGAAACAGATGAACATACCTTAAGATTGTGTTCAAATTGTCAGAGAAAATTAAATTCGGGATTAAAATACGATAATAAAAAAAGGTTACTTGAGTTAGAAAAGTACTTCAAGGAAAATAAATTAAAAGAAGGTTTAGAATTTATGGAAAAAGACCTTAAAAGCATTCAATAAAAATAAAAGGATTATGAGTTTAGGAACAAGCAAAGAATTTATAAAAGGAGACGAAATCGAGTGGGAAGTAGTCGGGGATGGAATTAAACGCAAGATTTTAGCTTTTGACGAAAGAGTGATGCTGGTAAATGTACATTTTGAAAAAGGAGGAATTGGCGTTTTGCACGAACATTATCATACACAGGTTACTTACATAGCAAGCGGAAAATTCGATGTTACGATAAACGGTGTAACAGAAACGTTAAAGGAAGGCGATAGTTTTTACATTCCGCCTCATGCAATTCATGGAGTTGTTTGTTTGGAAACAGGAATGCTGACTGATGTTTTTGGTCCTGCAAGAGAAGATTTTTTGAAATCATAACAGGTTAAAATCAGTTGGTTTTTAAGTTGAAAATCCTGATTTAATCTTAAATTTAAAAATTTTATAACTTTTTTAAAGTTTCAATTAAGATTAGATCGGTATTTTTGCAGCATGAATTTATCTAAAACTAATGTACTGTTTATGGCAGTTTGCACTGGTCTTATAGTTGCAAATCTTTATTACTGCCAGCCTTTGATTGTTTTAATTGCCAACGAATTTAAAATTCCTGAAGCCAGCGCCGGAACAATAACCTATCTAACTCAAGCAGGTTATGCGATTGGACTGTTTTTTATGGTTCCGCTTGGTGATAAAATAGAACGAAAAAGGCAAATTTTGATGACTACTTTTGCTACTGTAATTGCCTTATTAATTGCAGCAACTGCCAAAAGTTTTCTTGTTTTACAAATTGCTTCATTGCTAATTGGAATCACGTCGATTGTGCCACAGCTTATTCTTCCTCTTGCTGCTTCTTTAAGTGCGCCCGAAGAACGAGGGAAAGTTGTTGGGACTATTATGAGCGGACTTTTAGTTGGGATTTTGCTTTCGCGAACCTTAAGCGGATTTATCGGCCAAGTTTTGGGTTGGAGATCGATGTTTTATATCGCGGCCGGAATTTGTCTTATGATCTTTTTTGTTATCCAAAGTAAATTTCCGCAGAATAAACCACAGTTTAAGGGGACTTATGGACAATTAATCCAATCATTATTTACACTAATAAAAACACAGCCAGTTTTGCGCGAAGCAACAGCAATTAATGTTTTCAGTTTTGCTCAGTTTGGGGCATTTTGGACTACAATGGTTTTATTGCTTTCTGGCGAACCTTTTAATTTCAATAGTGCTACAATTGGTTTGTTTGGAATTGTTGGAGCTTCTGGAGCTCTGGCTGCTCCTTTGGTTGGGAAATTGGGAGATAAAGGAAACTCTAGAATTGCAGTTGGTTATGGCTGTTTATTAGTTTTAATAAGCTTTATAGTTTTCTATTTTGCTATTGAAAGTGTAATCGGAATTGCAATCGGAATTGTGTTTATTGATATCGGAATTCAAGGCGTTCACATTTCAAACCAAACACGAGTTTATTCGTTATTGCCAGAAGCTAGAAATAGATTAAATACGGTCTTTATGTCGCTTACTTTTCTAGGTACTGCAGCAGGATCTGCTTATGGTTTAATGTTATGGAAATGGGGTGGATGGCACGCTGTAGCCATTGGCTGTATGGTTTTGTCTGCTTTGTCAATAACCGTTTATGGACTTACTTATAAATCAAAATCTAAAAAGGCAAAAGCGTAAATTGATTAAAAAATTAATTTGTAAATTTGCGTTCAAATTAAAATTAACAACATGGAAAACGGAATATACGCTAAATTCAACACTAGCAAAGGTTCGATTTTAGTAAAACTAACACACGATTTAACACCTGGAACTGTAGGGAACTTTGTAGCTCTTGCAGAAGGTAATATGGAAAATAAAGTGAAACCTCAAGGACAAAAATTCTATGACGGATTAACATTCCACAGAGTAATTGCAGATTTCATGATTCAAGGTGGTTGCCCAAAAGGAACTGGAACTGGAGATCCAGGTTATAAATTTGATGATGAATTTCACCCAAGTTTAAAACACGATCGTCCAGGAGTTTTATCTATGGCAAACTCAGGACCTGGAAGTAACGGTTCTCAATTTTTCATCACTCACGTTGCGACTCCTTGGTTAGATAACAAACATACTGTTTTTGGAAACGTTGTTGAAGGGCAAGACGTTGTTGATGCTGTTGCTCAAGGAGACAATTTAGAGTCAGTTGAGATTATCAGAGTTGGAGAAGAAGCTCAAAAATGGAATGCGATTGAAGCTTTCATTGGTTTAAAAGGTGCTCGTCTAAAAAGAGAAGCAGCTTTAAAAGCAGAATCTGAAGCAAAAATGGAACAATTAGCGGCTGGTTTTGATAAAACAGAAAGTGGCTTACGTTATAAAATGATTCAAAAAGGAGATGGAAAAAGAGCTGAAGCAGGAAAAACAGTTTCTGTTCACTATGAAGGATCTCTAGAAAACGGAAAAGTATTTGATTCTTCTTACCCGCGTAAAAAACCAATCGAATTCAAATTAGGAATTGGACAAGTTATTGAAGGATGGGACGAAGGTATTGCTTTATTGCAAGTAGGAGACAAAGCTCGTTTTGTTATTCCATCTGATTTAGGATACGGACCAGCTGGTGCTGGAGGGGTTATTCCGCCAAACGCAACTTTGATTTTCGACGTTGAATTAATGGACGTAAAATAAGACTTTAGAAGCAATTTAGTATTGTTTTAAATAGTAATCCCATATGCCACGGCATATGGGATTTTTTTATATTTACTTGAATAAAAAAAAAACAAGACCAAGAAATGAAAAGAAAGATCTTAAGTTTAACAGCTTTAATATTGATTGCAACAGCATGCAGTACAAAAAAAACGGCTGTTGCCGAAACTCCACCAGTTGGAAAGGAAATTAAAGCAACAGAATTAACACCAGAGTTGGCAGAGGGTAAAAATCTCTATGAAAACAATTGCGCTAAATGCCATAAGTTGTTTGAACCTAAAAAATTCACAAAAGAAGAATGGACTCCGATTTTGGTAAAAATGGGTAAAAAAGCAAAATTAGATGAAACTCAAATGGTTTCGATTACAAATTATATCGATTCGCAATTATAATTTGAATTTGAGAAACAAGAATAAAAAAACTGTTCGATAGAACAGTTTTTTTATTTTCAAATAGATATAAAAAAACACCTTCACGTAATGAGGTGTTTAAAAAGTTAAGAATGATGTACAGCCGAATTGTCTACAGCTATTACTTTTAAAGTTTTGATGCCAGCAGGTAATTCCCAATCAACTTCGTCATTTTCTTTAAAACCAATAATAGCAACACTTAGAGGTGCTAAAATTGATATCTTAGATTGTTTTACATCTGCTGCAGAAGGTAAAACGATTTGAATTTTCATTTGTTTCTTGGCTTTTACATCTTCTATCGTTACAAATGAATTGATTCGGATTACCGAACTATCTAATTCGCTTTCTTTACTAATTACCGCGCGATCTAATTCTTGCGAAAGCTGATTTGCTTCTTTAGTATTTGTCGAGTTTTTACTTTTTAAAATCAATTCTCTTAAAAATTGATAATCTGATTTACAGAAAGTGGGTGTTGGTTTCATATCTAAATTGAATTTATTGTTATAAAATTTTAAATGATGTTTTCTTCTTAGGATAATCTACAAGTAAAAATTTCTCTGACTTTAAAAGACAGAATCGAAATGTTTAATCTGAAAAACAAAAAAATATCTGATCAAAAATTGATTTTTGTCAAATAATAAAATGCTTAAGCTGATGTAAATCCTCCGTCAAAAAGAAGAAAAGTGAAGTAGACGGAGGCCTAAAAAATAAAGGCCTTATTATGTGAAATAATTACAGCAGGTATCGGTTTTGCTATGCAAAACGACTTTATAGAAGCTGTAAGTGATGTTTTATTTCCCATAAGGAGGATTAAATTGATTTGCAAAGATAGTTAATCTTTTTGAATTTAGTGAGGTTTTACTTCCATTTAATGCCGCAGCCCAAACTTGGCTTCTGCGGATCTTTTAAACTTCTGTTGTAAATTAAGGCATCAATCGCCCCTCTAAGGTCACTTCCGCTAAGAGGAATTCCGTTGCCTGGTCTTGAATCGTCAAGCTGTCCGCGATAGAATAATTTGTCCTGATTGTCAAATAAATAGAAATCTGGAGTGCAAGCTGCTTGATATGCTTTTGCTGTTTCTTGGCTTTCATCGTATAAATAAGGAAAATCAATTTTGTTTTCCATGGCAAAATCCGTCATTAATTCTGGACTGTCTTGCGGGTATTTGATAACATCATTGCTAGAAATGGCAATTACTCCGAGTCCTTGAACGCGATAATCATTTGCAATCATTACAATTTCGCTTATTACATGATGCACAAATGGGCAATGGTTGCAAATGAACATTACCAAAGTACCTTTCGAACCTTTTAAATCTTCAAAAGAAAAAATATTGTTCGAGTTTGTATCTTTTAAATAAAAATCAGGTGCAACTGTTCCTAATGGAAGCATTGTTGATTCAGTTCGTGCCATTTTATTTGAAATTTGATTTTCAAAAGTAGCTTTAAAAATCTGTAAATAAAAGAGCACAATAATAAAAAATACCCAAAGAAAGCAGTTAGCTGCAACAGCTTGCTTCTTTGGATACTTTTTTAAGTTTTTATGAATTCAAAAAAGCCAGTAAATCTTCGTTTAGCTTTTCTCTATCTGTATAAAAAAGTCCGTGAGGTGCGCCTTCATATTCGATATAAGTATTGTTTGCTATAGATTTTGCGGCTTTTCTGGATGTAAGGTCAATCGGCACAATTTTATCGTCGTCTCCATGAATGATTAAAGTCGGAACTTTTATGAAATCTATTTCATCTCTAAAATCAGTGAATGAAAAAGATTCAGCGCATTTTAAAGTAGCGCGTGGAGAAGCCACTGAACATAAAGCTCTATAATATTCTAATAAAGGTGTGCTTAAAGGTTTGTTGATAATATTGACGCCAAAAAATGTTTTTCCGAAATTATCAATAAAAGCAATTCTATCTTCTTTTATTGCTGCTGCCGTATTTTCGCTTTTTTCTTTTGGATGTCCATCTGGATTATCATGCGTTTTTAGCAAAAAAGGAATGATTGACGAAATCAAAGCTGCTTTTGTAACTCCTTTTCCGCCATGACGGCTGAAATAACGAACCACTTCGCCACCGCCCATTGAGAATCCAACGAGAGTTACATTTTCTAATTCTAGTTGCTCAATAATCTCTTTAAGATCATCAGTCAAAGTATCATAATCATAGCCATCCCAAGGTTGAGAAGATTTTCCAAACCCGCGTCGGTCGTAGGCAATTACACGATAATTATTTTGTACTAAATGATCAATTTGATACTCCCACATTTCGTTAGAAAGTGGCCAACCATGAATTAAAATAACAGGTTTTCCCTGACCGTAATCCTTTACATAAAGTCTCACATTTTGAGCAGTTTCTATATATTTATCTGTATGAACCTGTTTTAAATTAGATTCAAAATCTTTAATTGACATGCATGCATTTGGTTCAGTATGTTCCATGTTATATCTTTTTACGTGAGTATTGTCGTTTTTCTTCTTGTAAAATTAGATTGTAAGTAAAAGAAATGGGTTATAGAATTAGGCGTATTAATTACAAAATTTATAGGTTTGTAACTAATACAATTTAAAAATGGATTTAACCTGGAATGAATTTGAGCGCACAGATATGCGTGTAGGAACTATTTTGGAAGTAAATGATTTTCCCGAAGCAAGAAAACCTGCGTACCAATTAACGATAGATTTTGGTTCAGAAATTGGAATTAGAAAATCATCGGCACAAATTACCAAAAGATATCAAAAAGAAGATTTAGTAAATCGACAGATTGTTGCGGTTGTAAATTTTCCAAGAAAGCAAATCGGAAAATTTATGAGTGAATGTCTTGTTTTAGGAGCTGTAGGAGAAGAAGGAGATGTGATTTTATTAGCTCCTGATTTTAAGATTCCTAATGGATTACGTATAGGTTAGTTTTTACTCAATATATTTTACCGCAAAGGACGCAAAGTTTTTTTGTACGTAGTGTTTTTAGAAAAGGTTAAAAGTTCGCAAAGCTTTGTGAACTTTATCGACAAAAACTTCTCAAAAAGCCTTGCGATCTTTGGGTAAAATCTTTGCGTACTTTGTGGTTAAATTAGAGTTCTATTTTTTTAATAAGCTGTTTAAGAATCAACTGTCCTTCTTCCCAATATTTTAAATCAGAATCAGAATTAATGTGTCCTTGCTGGCCCACATTTACAAAATCACTTCCCCATTTTTCAGCGAAATATTTTTTTCTTTCAAAAGAAGCATAAGGGTCATTTTCACTTGCCACAACTACCGAAGGAAAAGGTAATGTATAAAGAGGGATCGGTGAAAAATTTCTTGTGCATTCTGGCGTGTGTTCTGGCGAATCGACATCTGCAGGTGCAACTAAAAAAGCACCGATAATATTCGGATTATTGTGTTTTTCTGCCCAATGCAAAACCAATGATACAGCTAAACTATGTACTACTAAAATAGTTGGTTTATCAAGTTTAGAGATATTCTCGTTTAATCGGTCAAGCCATTCTTGCAGAATGGGTTCGTCCCAATTATCTTGTACAATACGAATCGAGTTTTGGAATTTTTCGTGCCAAAAGGTTTGCCAGTGTTTCTCTCCAGAATCTCCAAGTCCTGGTATAATTAATAGTTGTGTCTCCATTGCCGTGGAATTTTATTTAGTGATTATTTTTTGCGTTATTTTAAAATTCGGTTTACTTCTTTTATCAAAAGAGGAAAGCCAGGTTCGGTCATTCCATGGTCGTAACCGTCCAATTCATACAATTTAGTTTGTGTGTGACCAACCAATTTCATCATTCTGGCCATATATGCGTTTTCTTCATAACGTCCCAACATTTCCAACTCACGATCTCCCGTAATTAACAATAATGGCGGAGCATCGGCACGAACGTGATATAAAGGAGCAAATTTGTCAATTGTTGGCTGTTTTTCAGGAATCCCGTTTTCTCTTCTAATTTCAAAATGTGTAATGCATTGTCCGCTAAACGGAATAAGCCCAGCAATTTGATTGGCGTCAATATTTTCTTTTTGAAGCCATTTTTTATCCAGACCGATCATCATTCCTAAATATCCTCCAGCCGAATGTCCAGAAACAAAAATCTGAGATTTGTCACCTCCATAATTTGCAATGTTGTTAAAAGTCCAAGCAACTGCCGCCGCCGCATCTTCGATCGCTTTTTCAGCTTTTGCTTTTGGTGACAATCTGTAATTTACGCCAATAATAGCAAAACCTTCATTTTTTAAAGCTTCAGGAATTTCTTTGTTTCCGCCAGTTAATCCGCCGCCGTGAAACCAAACTATTGTAGCGAATCCGGTTTTATTTTTTGGATAATAAATGTCTAGTACACATCTTTCGTTGATATATTGATCTGATTTATTTACGGATGTATTATAATATTGAATATTATTTTTCGTTTCATATTCTATATTCTGTGCAGAAAGAGAAATTCCAAAGAAGATGAAACTTAAAAGAAGAATTAATTTTTTCATTTTATAGGTATTGAATTATATTTTTTGAATTTCAGATGACTTGAGAGAATCTAAAATCTGAAGTCTAAAATCTAAAAATAATAAATTAATATATAAAAAAAGTCCAAAATGCAGAACAAATTGGACTCCTACTTTATGTAGATGATTTTGATTAAATATCGTCAAAATCGATATCTGTAAAACTAGATCTTTGACTTTCAGTTTTTTCAGAACTATATTCTTTTTTAAAGTCTTTTTGGTGTCTTTCAGAAATTACTTCTTCGCCTTTGTGGTTCAAAACATAAGAAGTCATTTCTTCTAATATTTCGGCAAAAGCACTAAAATCTTCTTTGTACAAGTAAATTTTGTGTTTTTTGAAGTGAAAAGAACCATCTTCCTCAGTAAATTTTTTGCTTTCGGTAATAGTAATGTAATAATCATCAGCTTTGGTAGCTCTCACATCAAAGAAATAAGTTCTTCTTCCTGCTCGTAATACTTTAGAAAAAATCTCTTCTTTTTCTAACATGTCATTTTCTCTCATAATACGTTCTATCATTTTTGGAATTAATAGTACTCAAAAATCATAAAAAATTATCTATTACGCAACAATTAAAGTAATTCTTTTTCCGAAAGTTGTTTTAAATATAACGCCGAATAATATCCTTCTTGATTTATTAATTGATTATGAGAGCCTTGTTGAATTATCTTACCGTCTTCGAGTATAATAATTTTGTCTGCATTCTTTGCAGATGAAACTCGGTGGCTAACAATTATCGTTGTTTTATCTTTAGAAATCTCAAATAAATTATTCAAAATCATTTCTTCGGTTTCGGTATCAACAGCAGACAAACAATCATCAAAAAGTAAGATGGTAGGGTTTTTAATAATCGCTCTAGCAATAGAAACACGTTGTTTTTGCCCGCCTGAAAGCGTAATTCCTCTTTCTCCTAAAACGGTGTCGTACTGTTTGTTAAAGGCAATAATATTATCGTGAACCACAGCATTTTTAGCGGCTTGGAATACTTCTTCATCAGTTGCGTTTTGATTTCCGAATTTGATATTATTTTTAATAGTGTCAGAAAATAAGAAAGCATCTTGAGGGACGATTCCGATGTTGTTGCGAAGATCGTTTAAGTTTAAAGTGCTGATTTCGTTTTCATCAATTTTGATCTTGCCTTCGGTTACATCATACAATCTCGAAATCAAAGATAAAATAGTTGATTTTCCAGAACCTGTCTTTCCTAATATCGCTAATGTTTCCCCTTTTTTTACTGTGAAAGAAACATTTTTCAATGCTTCAATATTCGTGTCTTTATACGTAAAAGAAACATTTTCGAAAGTGATATTTCCTTGAATGTCAGATGAATTTTCGTTGTTGTTTTTGATTTCCGGCTCAATTTTTAAAAACTCATTTAAACGTTTTTGAGACGCTTCTGCTTCCTGAACCATAGATGAAACCCAGCCTAAAGACGCAACTGGCCAAGTCAGCATATTGACATATAAGATAAATTCTGCGATTGTCCCAATATTAGGAATGCTTCCATTAATGTACATTACGCCTCCAAAATAGATTACAACCAAATTGCTGATTCCGATAAGCGCAATCATCAACGGACCAAACAAAGATTGGACTCTTGCAAGACTTAAGCTTTTACGTTTGCTTTCTTCGGCAAGATCAACCATATTGTTTTGATGTTGATTTTCTAGCGAATAGGCTTTTATAACGCGAATTCCTGAAAAGATTTCCTGGGTAAAACTTGAAACTTTAGAAAGGTATTGTTGGAAGGTTGTGCTTCTTTTGTTGATTTCAGAGCTTAATTTGAAAATGCAGTAAGAGAGAATTGGCAAAGGCAATATAGTATATAAGGTAAGAAGTGGCGATACATTATACATATATATTATAACGATCGCAAAACGAATAAATGTATTAATAGTATACATTACCGCAGGCCCCACATACATGCGAACTTTGGAAACGTCTTCGCTAATACGATTCATTAAATCTCCCGTTCTATTTTGTTTATAGAAATTTTGAGAAAGATTCTCGTATTGTCTGAAAACTTCGTTTTTTAAATCAAATTCAATATGACGCGACATCACAATCAAAGTTTGGCGCATTAGAAACGTCAAAAAACCTGCAACAATCGTAGTTCCGATGATAAGTAGCACATTATGAACGAGATCCTGACGAAAACTGGCGATCACAGCTTCAGAGTTTTGCTCTGCAACAGAAAGTTTATCAAAATTTTCAATAGCATTTAAGGACTTACTGATAAGTTTTGGTGTAAATAAAGAAAATATTTGTGCGATTATGGTTATTAAAATACCTGCAGAGAAACTGTATTTATACTTAATGAAATATTTGTTTAAATAGCTTAATTCTTTCATTTTTTTAAGAAATTTAATATTGAATTGATTTGTATTTAAGAATTATTATTAAAGAAAGTTATAATAATTTGCGATTTAATCAAAACAATTATATTGTAATATTGTTATTTTAAAGATAAAAAATTAGCACATGTGTATTTTTTAATTATGTTTGAGAAGTCTTTTTGACGAATTCATAATTTTAACTAATTTATACTAGCGCTATGGATGCAACTTTCGCAACTGGAAAGGAACTTCAAAAAATGGATCCTGTTTTTGGACAGTTATCTTTTGACGATCACGAACAAATTGTATTTTGCAATGACAAAGATACAGGTTTAAAAGCAATTATTGGTATTCATAATTCGGTTATGGGACCAGCTTTGGGAGGAACCAGAATGTGGAATTACAACACAGAATGGGAAGCTTTAAATGATGTTTTACGCCTTTCGAGAGGTATGACTTTTAAATCGGCTATTACTGGACTGAATATTGGTGGAGGTAAAGCAGTTATTATTGGTGATGCTAAAACGCAAAAAACTCCTGAGTTAATGCGTAAGTTTGGAGAGTTTGTTCATTCATTAAGCGGAAGATATATCACTGCAGAAGATGTCGGAATGGAGACTAAAGACATGGATACTGTAAGAGATGTAACGCCTTACGTTACGGGTATTTCTGAAGAAAGAGGTGGTTCTGGAAATCCTTCTCCAGTAACAGCTTATGGTGTTTATCTAGGTATGAAAGCGGCTGCTAAAAGTCAGTTTGGAACTGATGTTTTAGAAGGTAAAAAAGTTTTGGTGCAAGGAATTGGACACGTTGGTGAAACTTTGGTGGAGTATCTAACTAAAGAAGGAGCTCAAGTAACTATTTCTGATATCAACGAAGAGAAATTATTCCAAGTTGCTTCAAAATACAATGCAACCATTTATACTGGTGAAGATTTATATACTGCAGATGTTGATATCTATGCGCCATGTGCGATGGGAGCAACAATCAATGATAATACGGTAGATAAAATTAAAGCAAAAGTGATTGCTGGTGCAGCCAACAACCAATTAGCTGATGAAAATGTTCACGGTGCAAGATTACAAGAAAGAGGAATTTTATATGCTCCAGATTTCTTAATCAACGCGGGTGGAATTATCAATGTTTATGCTGAATTAGCTAACTATGGTAAAGCTGAAATCATGACTAAAACAGAGAATATTTACAATACAACTTTAGAAATTATAGATTTCGCTGCTAAAAACGGAATCACAACCCATAAAGCGGCTCTTACTATTGCTCAAAATCGTATTGATCAAAGAAGAATCGAGAACGCGGCGAAGTAATTTTTATAGTTTACAGTCTCAGTCTCAGTTTTCAGTTAATCTGGAAACTGAGATTTTTTTTTAGTTTTAAGTTACGGTCGCAGCTTACAGAGTGATTGTGATACCAAACTGAATGCTGCGACTGCGACTGGAAAATTGTTTAATGTTGAAAACTGCGAGGGAAAACTGTTACTTTTTTACGAATAAATTTTAAAATACGTATCAAAAGTTATACTTTTGCAGACTAATTTTTAAATGTTCTTACAAGGTGGTAAATAGAAGACACATACGCGTTAAAGTAATGCAATCCATTTATGCAATGCACCAAAGCGGTTCTGATAACATGGAAAAAGAAGAGAAATTTCTTTTCTACAGCATTGACAATATTCAGGACTTATATCTTATAATGCTTTCTTCATTGATAGAAATTTGCAAAAAAGAAGCTGTCTATTTGCATCTGTCAAGCAAAAAACACCTGGCAACTGCCGCAGAACGTAATCCGAATGAAAAATTTGTAAAGAATAAAATTTTTCAACTTCTTGCTGAAAGTAATTCCCTTAGTATTGCTTTAGAAAATCGTAAAATCAATAACTGGTCATTAAACGATGATTATATTATTTTGCTTTTAAATGATGTTAAAGCAAGCGATATCTATCAAAAATATATGAGCAATAACGTAAATACGTTTGAAGAAGACAGACAATTTATTATTGATTTGTTTGAGAATGTTATTGTTCCAAATGAAAAATTATACGAGTACTTAGAAGACGATAAATTGACTTGGGTTGATGATATTCCTGTTGTAAATACTCATATTGTTAAACAGTTGAAAGCAATTAAAACAGAAGATCCAGACGATTTTAGAGTACCTAAATTGTATAAAGATGTTGAAGATAAGGATTTTGCAAAAGATTTATTTAGAAGAACAATTCTAAACGAAACGGCGTTTGCAAAAGAATATGAAGATAAAACACCAAATTGGGACAGTGATCGTATTGCTGAAATTGATACTATTATCTTGAAAATGGCAATTTGCGAATTTTTAAAATTCCCTTCAATTCCAGTAAAAGTAACTCTTAACGAATATTTAGAAATTGCAAAAGAGTATTCTACACCAAAAAGTAGTATTTTTATCAACGGAATTTTAGATAACCTTGTTAAGGAACTGACTGCCAATAAAAAGATGGTAAAAGTGGGAAGAGGGTTGATGTAAAATTGGAATAATCAATTTTATAAATTCCAAATTCCAAAAAAAAGAATATTAAATATAAATCAAAAACAAATTTAAATTATGGGACAATTAACTCAATTTGCGCCATTTCTTTTGATGTTCGTGGTAATCTATTTCTTCATGATCAGACCACAACAAAAAAGAGCTAAAAACGAAAAAGAATTTGAAAGCAGCCTAAAAGTAGGTGACAAAATAGTAACAAAAAGTGGTTTCCACGGTAAAATTGCAGAATTAGCAGAAACTACTGTTGTAATCGAAACTATGTCAGGAAAACTAAAATTAGAGCGTTCTGCTATTTCTTTAGAATTGAGTGCTGCTTTGAATAAGAAAGCATAAATTTTAAATAATAATATTTTAAATCCCAAATTCCAAAAGGAGTTTGGGTTTTTTTGTTTTACTAATTTTATATAGAAGCTATCAAAATTAGATTAATAATGGTTAATGATGTTTGTTTAGCTAAAAATACACTTTTGGAATATTTTTACTTTTTTGTTTATTGATTCTATTTTATAATTTCTCTTTTATTCGAAGCTTTACTAAAAACAGGAAACAATAAAAGAAACAATTGATATAATGAAAATGTTCAAATATTTTATTAAAAACCTACAGAAAATGAAGATGGCGGCTGTGGAACTTTTGTAATCCATTTTTTTATAAATTTCCCTTTAGAATCATATTGAGAATGTTCATCTTCTAATGTACTTATGGATTTTGTGAGGGTTTTAGAGAATAGTTTTCCTTCTTCATAATTTTCCTCATATTCGATACCGTTTTTTTTGTAATCTTTTTTAAATAAAAAGTTATTTTTGTAATACTCATTGTACAAGACATTATCCTTTTGATAACTAACAGATTCTAAAGATTGGTTTTTATCAAATTGTTTAGTCATTTGCTTTGTTTTAAGAACTTTTAAATTTCCATTAGGATAATATTTTTTTTCTTCATTATTATCTTTGTAATAAAGTAACTCTCCTTTTAAGTTATATTCAGAAGATGATTTGTCAATTTCATTATAGACAGTGTAATTGCCTTTATAATAAGATGTTGTGATCCGCTTTTTGTAATTTTTCTTTGTGTAAAAGATTTTACGTATTTCTTTTTCTCCATGTCGTGTTTGCGTATCGGTTGTGGTGCTATCTGTATGATTAATTTTTAATTGATATTTTAATTGATCATCTGTATAATGATTTAACTCGACAAGCTTATTGTTTTGAGTTATAGCAACGATACTATCATTATTATCGATAATTTTTATGTCTCCGATAATTTGATTATTGGTATCCACCTCAAAGAAAGAAAGGGAACTACCTGTAAAATCATTATTAAAACTTTTATAAAAACCTTTTTTTAATTTAACGATGGAATCATTTGAAACTGTAATTGGTTTAAAAGGTTCTATAAAATTTAAATAATAATTTTCTGGAATGTTTTTATACTTTTGGGCAAAAGTTATATTTGAAAAAGCAATAATTAAAATGAGCAGTATTTTTTTATCTATCATGGTTTAAAAGTATATTTATTTTTAACTAATTCTTAGAAAAGGCTTGTTGTTTTTATTTTTCAAATGTAGGATTTTGTCTTCAAAAAAAATCGAGTGTTGTTCTGAATTTGATAATAATTCTATTATTTTCAGTTGAATAAAAGTTACAAATAAATGCAGATGATTTTAATCTTCTCATTTTGAGCAGAAAGGGCTTTTTTGAAGTAATTTCGCTAAAAGAATCAGTTTTTATAAACCACCAGTGAGGAGATTACCTCATTAGTCTTCTATTGCAGCTATTCTCGTTCTGGCCTAAAAAAAAACCTTTGTCAAAGTTTAAAACTTTGACAAAGGTCTCGTAATTTATAGTTTGGAATTTGAAATTTTATCCCAACGCTTCAGGATTGGAATTTAAAAAAAAATTACCTGTATTTATCATTCAATCCAACATTTGCCAAGATCATCGGAATCACTTTTTCAATTCGCGAAAGTTTTGTTTTTTCTTGTTTTGCCGTTTCAATATATTCTAAAAACTCATATTGTTTGTATGGAGAAAATTTTGCAAATGCTTCTTTTAAAGCTGGATTTTTAACCATTTCTTGATCTAAAAGTTCCGAAACAATTGCTTCTTTTTTAGACGGTTTAATAACTTTTCCTTGCTTTTCGTTTTCAATCGCTTCGTGAATGTATTCTAAGACTTCTTTTTCGTTTATTTCATCTTTAGAAGTAAAACGCCATTGACGCATTGATTTTGTTTTGTCTTCCTGAGCGTTGATGAGTCTCTTTTTCTCATCTTTCAGAAAAACACCATTTAAAAACCAGATTGCAAAATAGTTTTTAAAACCTCCAATTCCGATAACATTTTTTTTGTTGTAAACATAAATAGGTCCTCCCCATTTTATGGTTTCAACCAATTCAGTTTTGTCAATAATTGATTTAAGAAAAAGAAGCTCTTCTTCCCATTGATTGACTTTATCCCAAACGTGCTTTTTATCAGAATTCGGTTCCACTTTATCTTTTTCTTTTAGGTTTTTCAGTTACATCAAAAATTCCGGGAGTCGCAGTAAGCTCAGCAATTTTTACAATTACATCAGTCGCTTTTTGGATGCTTTCGGCAGGAACATATTCGTATTTTCCATGGAAATTGTGTCCACCCGCAAAAATGTTCGGACAAGGTAATCCCATAAATGATAATTGAGATCCGTCAGTTCCGCCGCGAATAGGTTTGATGATAGGTTTGATATTTAATTCTCTCATCGCTTTTTCGGCAATATCTACAATATATTTTACAGGTAGTACCTTTTCTTTCATATTGTAATATTGATCTTTGACTTCAGCAATTACAATATCTTCGCCAAATTTCTTCGCGAATTTTTTATTGAATTGTTTCGCCAATTTATGAATCAATTCTTTTCTTTTTTCGAATTTCTTTCTGTTGTGATCACGAATAATCAATTCTAAAACCGTTTCTTCGATATTGCCTTTAATGTGATGAACATGGAAGAAACCTTCATATCCTTTGGTTTCCTGTGGAGTTTCGCCTTTTGGAAGTTCGTTAATGAAATCATTTGCCAAAAGCATAGAATTGATCATTTTTCCTTTAGCATAACCAGGATGAACGCTTTTTCCTTTAAAAGTAATTTTAGCTCCAGCAGCGTTGAAATTTTCATATTCTAGCTCGCCAATCTGACTTCCGTCCATTGTGTAAGCCCATTGTGCTCCGAATTTTTCTACATCAAAATGATGCGCGCCACGACCAATTTCTTCATCAGGAGTAAAACCGATTCTGATTTTTCCGTGTTTAATTTCGGGATGCTGAATAAGATATTCCATTGCCGAAACAATTTCTGTAATCCCAGCTTTGTCATCAGCGCCTAATAAAGTTGTTCCGTCAGTTGTAATGATCGTTTGTCCTTTATATAATAATAAATCTTTAAAGTAATCTGGAGATAAAATAATGTTTTTCTCTGCATTCAATACGATATCTTTTCCATCGTAGTTTTCAATAATTTGCGGTTTTACATTTGCGCCGCTAAAATCTGGAGAAGTGTCAAAGTGAGAAACAAAACCAATGGTTGGTACTTCATGATCAACATTGCTCGGCAGCGTCGCCATGATATAAGCTTTGTCGTCAATCGTTACATCTTCAAGGCCAATTGCTTTTAGCTCGTCAACTAATTTATTGGCAAGATTCCATTGTTTTTGCGTACTTGGTGTTGTTTGTGAATTTGGATCTGATTCTGTATCAATTGTTATATAACTAATAAAGCGATCTATGATATGTTGCATTTTTTTGAATTTTTAGCAAATATAGAAAATTTTTCTCCTGCATAATTTAGCTTTCCATATCTGAATTAATAAAAAAAGGGATTCTGTGCAGAATCCCTTTCATTTGTTTTTTTTACGATTATTTGCTTTTTACGCATCTAAAACCTACGTGGTTTGCGGCAGATCTGATTTCTCCTTTTCCTCTTGTTCCAACCATGTATCGCGTGCAATATTGATCAGTGCATAAGAACGAACCGCCACGATGAACGCGTTTTACTTCAGTAGGATCGTTTGGATCATAATAAGCGTCAGGACCTTGCGGATTTTTTGTTACTTTCCCGCTTTCTGCTAATGATTTGTAATAATCTACGCTGTACCAGTCGTGTACCCATTCCCAAACATTTCCAGCAATATCATACAAGCCATATGCATTTGGAGCGTATTGTTTTATTGGAGCAATTCCTTTAAAACCATCTTCTCCTGTATCGCCATCTTTAATCGGGAAGTGTCCTTGGTAAATATTAGCTTGAAATTTTCCTTTTGGTTTTAAATCATTTCCCCACGCATACAAATTTCCAGTTTTACCTCCTCTTGCCGCAAATTCCCATTCTGCTTCTGTTGGAAGTCTTTTTCCCGCCCATTTTGCGTAAGCTTCAGCATCTTCATAAACCACATGGACAACAGGATATTTTTCTTTTCCTATAATGTTGCTTTGCGGGCCTTCAGGATGTCTCCAATCTGCACCTGGCTCATAACGCCACCATTGCAAGAAATTATTCAAATTAACAGCAGATGGTGTAGGAGTAAAAACAACAGAGCCTGTTACTAAATCTTCTTCACTTGCTGATGGGAATTCTTCTTTTGTTGGTTTTTGTTCCGCAACAGTTACATATCCTGTGGCTTTAACAAATTTTTCGAATTCTTCATTGGTTACTTCAGTTTCATCCATATAATAGCCATCAAGATATACTCTGTGAATTGGGGCTGCATCTTTCGTTACACCTTTAATACTGCACAGACTTTCATCTTCAACATTAGTTCCCATAGAAAATTCACCTCCCGGAATCCAAACCATACCTTTTGGTGCTTTTTCTGTAGGTTTAAATTTATTTTCGACAGTTGGTTTAAATTCAGATTCAACATTACCTGGAGTTTCATGACATTCTGCAGCTGTTGTTTCTGCTTTAGTTGTAAATCTGGTATAACTGTAAGCAATTGAAATAATGGATAATGTGAGTAACGCAAAAATCCAAAAGGTTTTGTTTTTCATGATTTATTATTTTTGGGCTTCTAATGGTTGTTAATAGCGGGTATAAAATTAAGAAATAACTTTTGAAAGTATATTAGTTTTATGGAATTAATAAAATTAAATTATTCTTTCTCAACCGAAACTACTTCATATTTATCTTTTCCGTCAACTTGTACAGGTTGATAGTAGGTTTCGCCAAATTTTACATATTTTACATCGCCTATAGTCACTTCTTCTCCGCCTTCTGGAAGCTTGTCTACTATTGTTCCTGCTGTAGGAGCAACTACTGTGTATTTCCCTCCGTCTTTTTCATAATACGTTCCGCCATAATAGTAATTATTTACCGTTCCAGTATTGACTGTTTCTGCTCCGCTTGGAATGTTATTTACAGTTCCTCCAACTGGCGCGGGTACGGCAGTGTAGCCACCGTTGGTTGAAGTGTACCAAACTCCTTGATCGTAATGATACTTATTGTTTTCAACACTGACAATAATAGCAGTAGTTGCGAGAGTTGCAACAAAAAATCCCCAAGGATGCCAAACTGGTCCCCAATAAAAGGGTACGTAAGGACGTGGATAGTATGGATGATAGCAGTTGTATCTATAACCGCCATAAACATACGGAGGACGCACATAGGGTCTAGGCCCAGGTCTTACAACTGTATTGCGATTGTTACGAACATGAACGCTATTATTTACATTAATGTTAACGTTGTTTCTGTTTCTATTGACAGTATTACCGCTAATGTTTGTATTTCTGTTACCTACATTGTTTCTGTTTACTGTATTATTTCTGTTGACAGTGTTGTTTCTATTAGAATTGTTTGATGGTCTGTTTATTTTAGTGCCAGAGTTATTTGCTCCGGGTCTAGTTGTAGCTGGCCTAGTTGTAGCTGCGGGCCTAGTTGTATTTGGTCTTGTTACATTCGGTCTAGATTGTGTAGCGGGTCTTGCCTGACGAGTTGCCCCGCCACTTCTGTTAAATCCGCCTCCACCGCCACCTCCACCGCGATGACGCTGAGCTATTCCATCAACTGAAATAAACAAAAAGGTTGCAGTCAGGCACATTAAAAATGCCAATTTTTTTACTGTTTTCGATATATTTTTCATATTCAGTAATTTATGTGATTTAAAGTTATGAAAAAAAAATGTATGTTTTGAACTAATGAATTAAAAGTTTGATTTATAATGAGATATCCCATTGTATTCTAAATCTCCATCCTTGCTGTAAGGAAAGTGTTTTGTCTTGAAAAGTAAAATAACTCACCTCTGAGGTTAGTTTATTTTTGTGTCCTTTAAAAAACCAGTTAAAAGCCAATGTAGACTCATCTTGTCTATTTTCTCTAATCGAATTATCGGGTCTGTAAGCGGCATGGCGACCAGCCATTTCTAAGCGTTTTGGCCACCATTCAAAAGCATTGTGAAAAAAATATCCTGCCTGAACGTAATATCCTTTCATTATGGTGGTGTCATTATTGTTTATTTTGTCGATGATTTCTTTGGTGTGCCATTCGCTTTGCCATGAAAAACCACGGTACATAAAAGCAGTTTCAAAATTCCATTGATTGACTCTATATTGTCCTGGCAAGCCATTTTCAAATCCATCTAGAGAACCTCCTCCCGCCTGTGAGAAACGGGTGTAGGGGCTTCGGTTTGTAATGGCTGAAAAGGCAACGATTGGAGTAAGTTTTTCGTGAAATTCTAAATCACAGCCTTCAAAATCAAGAAAGCGCCCTAAAAAATTCCATTGTGTTCTTCCAAAATACATTAAATGATTATCGTCATTAGAGGTGCTTCCGCGTCCTGTTCCTGTTAAAGCTGCAGCCCAATAATTAAAATCGGCAATTCCAGTTCCTTTTAAGTGTCCGTAAACTTCAACTCCCAATTGTCTGTCTACCGTAAAGGGACGATTAATCAAAGATCGCTCAACCATTTGCTGTTCGCCGCTGCTGATAAAGCGTTCACGCGTAAATTCAGTTTTCCATTGCCCAACTTTAAAACTCAGCCAGTCCCATTTTTCAATCATTATTCTAAAGTCAAGTAAGTTGGACTGACTTAATTCATATTCCCAATAATATTTCAGCCAAGGTTCAAAAGCATGACCGCCTATTTTTAGCCTCGCACGATTTATTTTAAAAGTCGTTTTAGCATCTTGACTGTAATCGTCATAAGTTAAAGGATCTGTATCGTAAGGAGTGGAGAAACGAAATTGGAATCGGCTTTGTAGTTGAAAAAGGAATTTTTTATCTCGGGTTTCCAATTCAATTCCCTTACTGCCATACCGAACATTCATCAGCTTTGTTGTATCTTTTTCTTGCTGTGAAAGCCCTTTATGGGTAATTGCTAATAGCAGAGCTAAAAGGACGTTTTTAAATTTTAGATTTACTATTTTTTCTTTATACATAAGTATAATGGTTTGTATAAAAGATTTTATTAAGTGTTTCAAAATTAAATAATAAATGAACGGGAGTTGGTTACTGATAAGCTTGAAATGGTTTCAAATTATAACTTGCAACATGAAAAGACAGAACGATTAATTTGTAAATAGAAGAATTGAAACAAAATAGAAATTATTTGTTTTCGTAAAAAGACACCTTTTTAAACTATAATATCTAAATTTGCAGCCAAAATAACAACAACACAACTCTTATGTATAAATTGATAATTCGTCCGATACTTTTTTGTTTTGATCCTGAAAAAGTGCATTATTTTACTTTTTCTTTTGTAAAATTCATTTCAAAAATCCCTGGTGTTTCGGCAATTATAAGGTCAATTTATGAGGTAAAAGATGCTAGATTGGAAAGAGAAGTTTTCGGAATTAAATTTAAAAATCCCGTTGGGCTTGCGGCTGGTTTTGATAAAGATGCAAAGCTATACAAAGAGCTTGGTGATTTTGGTTTTGGTTTTATCGAAATCGGAACTGTAACGCCTGTTGGCCAAGAAGGAAATCCGAAGAAACGTTTGTTCCGTTTAAAAGAAGACCAAGCAATTATTAACCGAATGGGATTTAATAACGGCGGTGTTCTAGAAGCGGTAGAACGTTTGAAAAAGAATACTGGTGTTTTAATTGGTGGAAATATTGGAAAAAATAAAGTGACTGATAACGAAGATGCAGTTAAAGATTATATCATTTGTTTTGATGCTTTGTTTAATCATGTAGATTATTTTGTGGTGAATGTAAGTTCCCCAAACACACCAAATTTAAGAGCTTTACAAGATAAAGAACCTTTGACAGCTTTATTGCAGACTTTGCAAAATAGAAATGTAGAAAAGCAAAAGACAAGTACTCAAAAAGTAAAGCCTATTCTTTTAAAAATAGCTCCAGACTTAACAGATGAGCAATTATTAGACATCATTGATATTGTAAAAACAACGCAAATTGCTGGTGTTATTGCAACAAACACAACAATTTCTAGAGAAGGTTTACAATCTGCGAATCAAACAGAAATGGGAGGTTTATCTGGAAAACCATTAACGAAACGTTCTACCGAAGTAATTCGTTTTCTATCTGAAAAAAGCAATAAAGCATTCCCAATTATTGGAGTAGGGGGAATTCATTCTGCAGATGATGCAATTGAAAAGCTAAATGCAGGTGCAAGTCTAGTGCAGTTGTATACTGGCTTTATTTACGAAGGTCCAGCTTTGATAAAAGCAATTAACAAAAAGGTTTTAGGGCAGTTGTAAAAGTAGCGCTTGGACCAAAAGGCCGGCTATTATTGCAATACCAAAACTGATTAAAGTTCCGATCATTACGTATTCTGTGAGTTTTCGGTCTTTGGCTTCTTTTAAATCTCCAAATCTAAAAATAGATTTAGCGGCAAGCAGAAAACCGATCGCTTCAAAATGACCAGTCAGTATAAATCCGAAAACAAATAAGCGTTCTAAAATACCAATATAATTTCCGGCAGCTATCAGAGAATTATCCTGATGGCTGTTTTTGCTTTCTGGAGCCCATATTGAAATTATAGTTTTTATAAAAATAGAGGTTGGTTTGCTTATCAATAAAACTCCTGTCAATAGAATCCAAAATGCATTATGCTGCCAAAAATTGATTATCGTTTTATTTTCGTACAAAAGAGTAACACCAATTAAAATGAGAATATGTGCAATTTGATCGACAACAAACCATGTTCGTTTGGTTTTCTTTTTCTGAAAATTTAATTTGATTAAATCTACAACCCCATGCGTAACAGCAATTAAAATAGCATAAGGTATAAAACTGATTTTGCCCACTAAAACTGCTGCTAAAACTCCGTGCAGTAAAATATGAATATACAAATAAACACTTTTATGTTTTTTGATTTCTTTGTCGGCGACCCAAGAATTGGGCTGCCAGATAAAATCTCCTAATAAATGAGCTAGAAACAGTTTTATAAATAAAATCATGAGGCTGAATATTGTTTTATTTGTTTTCTAAAATAGCGATCTAAATTCATAACCAAATCAAACTGAGCTCTTTTTTGCCTACGGCTTACAGCAGCTTGGTTGATGCCTAATTGTTGCCCTAATTCTTCTTGGGACAAAGTTGGGTTTTCAATAGCAACAGCAACAAATTCTGCCGATTGGACCAGCCAACTGTCCATGAAAGTCAAAGCCAGTTGCAGCATTAAATTCAATTTTTCATCAAAATCTAAATCTCCTGTTCGCAGGGCTAGATTTACTTTCTGCTTTTTTAAAGTTTCAAAAAGTTCACCAGAATTAATAAATGCAGAACCGTTGCTTTCAGATATTCTTTTGGCATTGTGTGTTTTATTTCCAAAACCTATGCTCATTCGGGCGTCAGACTTTATGGCTCTTAAATGCGCTTTTACCAAAATAGCGGCTAACAAAGCATCTTCGGGATTACTCACTTCAATTTGAAATTCGTCGCCTCGATATACTTCCCACTGACTTGGAGTTTTGCCCAATGAAGCCAAAATCTTCTTTAAATCGTCAACCCAATGTTGAGATTCCTGTTGTCTTGAGCCAATTATGTCGCCTGTAATTACACTAGTCATAACTCAAATATAAGTAAAAAATTATAGATTTTCTATTACAAATATACGTAATAAGATTTATTATTACGTTTTTTGGTAATAATATTAAATATTACGTTTTTTTGTAATATTTCGATATATGATTCTATTTTGTAATAATAGAGTTCAGGTAAAAAATCTCTTTTATATCATCAAAAAAGAAACTAACTTAGCCTTTACAAAAGAATACGCTTTGAGTAAAGAAATCAAAATTATCGAATGCCCTAGAGATGCCATGCAAGGCATTAGGGATTTTATTCCGACAAAAAATAAAGTTACTTACATACAAGCTTTGTTGCGAGTTGGCTTTGATACAATCGATTTTGGAAGTTTCGTTTCTCCAAAAGCTATTCCGCAAATGCAAGATACTGCTGCCGTTCTAGAGCAGTTAGATTTGTCCCAAACAACAAGTAAACTGCTTTCAATTATTGCGAATACGCAAGGAGCAATTACTGCTGCCGAATACGAACAAATTCAATATTTAGGTTTTCCTTTTTCTATTTCTGAGAATTTCCAGATGCGTAATACGCACAAAACAATTGAAGAATCTTTAGTTACCTTAGAAGAAATTCTGGAAGTTGCAGATAAGAAAAATAAAGAAGTCGTGACCTATCTTTCAATGGGTTTCGGAAATCCGTACGGAGATCCGTGGAATGTAGAAATTGTATCAGAATGGACTGAAAAACTAGCTGCAATGGGCGTGAAGATTCTATCGCTTTCAGATACTGTCGGAACTTCTACTCCAGAAGTAATAACTTATTTATTTTCAGATTTAATTCCAAAATATCCAGAAATTGAATTTGGAGCTCATCTTCATACCACTCCAGAAAGCTGGTTCGAAAAAATCGATGCAGCGGCAAAAGCAGGCTGTACCCGTTTTGACGGCGCTATTCAAGGTTTTGGAGGCTGCCCAATGGCAACTGATAAACTAACAGGAAATATGCCAACAGAAAAATTGGTTTCCTATTTTACTGCTAATAAGAAAATTACAGGTTTAAACTCTCTTAGTTTTGAAAGCGCCTATAATGAAGCTTCAAAATTGTTTGGAAAATTTCATTAAAAAAAGGTTATTTTTCTTACCTTAGATAATGATTGTAAATATTAAGCGTTATATTTATTATTCATATAATTTTCGTCATGAAATCAAATTCTTCGCGTAAAATTTCAAGCATAATTCTTTTGGCTTTTCTATTTTTTTCCTGTTCAAGTGATTTGGATTTCGATCAGGTAAAAGATTTAAAGCTAGAACCAGTCTTTGTAGCAAATCTTGCTTATTTTGATATTCCTGCCAATCAGCTTATAGATGATGGAGGAACGAATGTCTATCCAGATGTTAGAGACTTTGATATTTTTAAAGAAAAATTCTTTACCGAACGTCTTAAAAAAGCAGAGTTTGATTTTGAAGTCGAAAATAACATAAATCGTGCTTTCGTTCTAAATATGCTTTTGCTTAACGATCAAAATGAGGTGTTGCAAACCATATCTTTTACAGTTCCATCTTATAAAGGAACGCCAAATGTTATAAAATATCCAACAGAAGTTTTTGAAAATGCTCGATTAGATCTTTTAAAACAAACTCAAAAAATTGGTTTTGTGGTAGTAATTGCTTCAGGGTCTCCATTAAATAGCCAGAGTGAAGGAAACTTAAAATTAAGATCAAGTGCAACGGCTTATTTAGTAATCGAATGAGAAAGACGCTAATACTTTGCTTGTTTTTTCACCTTTTCTGTTTTGCCCAAAACAGAGAATTGTTGTATAATTTTACTGCAATTCCGCAGTCTTCGCTTGTAAATCCAGGAGCCGATGTTTCGTATAAATATTATTTTGGATTTCCAGTTTTATCTGGAATTTCAGCTAATATTGGATCTAGCAGTTTTTCAGCCTATGATCTGTTTTCAGATGATGGAGTCGATTTTAATCAAAAGGTCAGAGATGTTGTAAATAAATCTTCTAGCAGAGATAAAGTAGTAACCAATCAGCAATTGGAAATATTTTCTGGCGGATTTAGAATTGGAGGCAGAGAAAGCCGTTCTTACATTTCCTTTGGATTGTATCAGGAATTTGATTTTTTTATGTTTGTTCCCAAAGATCTTGCTTTACTGGCTTTAAACGGAAATCGAGATTATATCGGAAAATCTTTTAATCTAGGCGATTTAAGCATGAAAGCCGAAGTGCTTTCTGTTTTTCATGTAGGTTTTCATAAAAAACTCAATGACAAATTTGTTTATGGAGGTCGCGCTAAAATCTATTCAAGCGGTGCAAATGCAACTTCTACAAAAAACTCAGGTTACATTTATACAGGCGAGGAGCCAGGAACGCCAAACTTGTACAGTCAGGTTATTTCTTCCAATTTAGAATTGAAAACATCTGGTCTTGCCCGTTTTACAAAAGATGAATACGAAGGAAATGTAGTTCGTGATATTGCTAATAATACCTTTTTTAACGGAAGTCTAGGTTTTGGAATAGATGCGGGGATTACCTATTATATAAAAGACAATTTACAGTTTACCGCAAGTGTTATAGATTTGGGTTTTGTGAGACAGACCAAAGATGTCGAAACACTTACTTATAAAGGAATTTACCGTTACAATGGTGCAAATCCGGATTTTATGGGCACAGATGACCCTGAAAATGTTTTTGACGAATTTGACAAAGCAATACCACGAGATACGATTTATAATAAGTATACCACTTGGCGTCCAACAAAACTTTATTCTTCTATCGAATATTCATTTGGAGAAGCGCGTCCAGACGACGAATGTAATTGTCATGGAAAAGTCAATAAATATTATAAAAATGCGGCAGGAGTACAAGTTTTTGCAATGTCTGCACCTCGAACACCTTTGTTTGCTATAACTGCTTTTTATAGAAGAAATATTTTTAAAAAATTAGATTTTAAGGCAACCTACACCCTAGATACTTTTTCAAATAAAAATGTCGGATTAGGACTTGCCGGAACAATTGGTCCGGTAAATATTTATGCTCTAGTCAATAATGTTTTAGAATATAAAGATATCTCCAAAGCCAGCAGTGCGGCCTTCCAACTCGGAATCAATTTTGTTTTTCAAGACAAAGACGATTAGTTTTAATAATGAGAAGCTTTATCCAGCTGTACATTTCAAGCACTCGAGCCAAAATACTTTTTTTCAAGGCATAAAAAGAGCTTCCGTTGGTCGCTTTTTTAAGCCAGAAAAAAATGCATTTTAGCTTTTCGTGGCTTTCCATTTCCATCTGGGCTAGGGCATATATTTTGTAAGACGATTCGTGTAAAGTCAATTTTATGAATAAGTTAGTATTCAAGTTTCCAATTTATTCACTATATTTGCACGCAATTCAACTAGAAATTGCACCATGATAGCACACAACTCCAAGATTATCGGCGAAGGTTTAACTTACGACGATGTATTATTAGTACCTAACTACTCGAATGTGCTTCCTCGCGAAGTGAGCATTAAATCAAAATTTTCAAGAAACATTACATTAAACGTTCCAATTGTATCTGCTGCTATGGATACAGTAACTGAAAGCGCAATGGCAATTGCTATGGCACAAGAAGGCGGAATAGGTGTTTTACATAAAAATATGACTATCGAACAACAAGCAGGAAAAGTTCGAAAAGTAAAACGTGCAGAAGCAGGTATGATTATCGATCCGGTAACATTACCAACCAACTCTACAATTGCTGATGCAAAAAATGCCATGAAAGAATTCGGAATCGGTGGTATTCCAATTGTTGATGAAAACAAAATCTTAAAAGGTATTGTTACAAACCGCGATTTGCGTTTTGAGAAAAACGGAGCGCGACCAATCGCTGAGGTTATGACAAGCCAAAACTTAGTAACTGTAGCAGAAGGAACTTCACTTGAGCAAGCAGAAGTAGTTTTACAAGGCCATAAAATCGAAAAATTACCAGTTGTAAATGCTCAAAATGAATTAGTTGGTTTAATTACTTTTAGAGATATTACAAAATTGACTCAAAAACCAATTGCTAATAAAGATAGTTTTGGTCGTTTAAGAGTTGCTGCTGCAATTGGAGTTACTGGAGACGCTGTTTTAAGAGCACAAGCTTTGGTTGCTGCCGGTGTAGATGCAATCATTATCGATACAGCTCACGGACATACAGAAGGTGTAGTAAATGTATTGAAAGAAGTAAAATCAAAATTCCCTCAAATAGATGTAATTGTTGGAAACATTGCAACTCCAGAAGCAGCTAAATATTTAGTAGAAAATGGTGCTGACGGTGTAAAAGTTGGAATCGGACCTGGTTCTATCTGTACAACTCGTATCGTTGCAGGTGTTGGTTTTCCTCAATTCTCAGCAGTTTTAGAAGTTGCTGCAGCCATCAAAGGAACTGGAGTTCCAGTTATTGCTGATGGTGGAATTCGTTATACAGGAGATATTCCTAAAGCAATTGCTGCAGGTGCCGACTGTGTAATGTTGGGTTCATTACTTGCAGGAACAAAAGAATCTCCAGGAGAAACTATTATTTTTGAAGGAAGAAAATTCAAATCTTACCGCGGAATGGGTTCTGTTGAAGCAATGCAAACAGGTTCTAAAGATCGTTACTTCCAAGATGTTGAAGACGACGTTAAAAAATTAGTTCCAGAAGGAATCGTTGGACGTGTTCCTTACAAAGGGGAATTAAACGAAAGCATGCTTCAATTTATTGGAGGACTTCGTGCAGGAATGGGATACTGCGGTTCAAAAGATATTCCAACTTTACAAGAATCTGGACGTTTTGTTAGAATCACATCAAGCGGAATCACTGAAAGTCATCCGCATAACGTAACGATTACAAAAGAAGCTCCAAATTATTCTAGATAATTTTAAGTTTTGATATAAAACAAAAGGCGCAAGATTTAGTTTCTTACGCCTTTTTTTATTTGCCTTTTGATATGGTTGATGTTTGTTTGAAATCACTTTTAGATTTTAAATCTAAGGAAAAATCAGTGTGTTTTAAGCCGAGAGTAAAATCCATTTCTAAATTGTTCTCACTTATAAAATGATTGGGTATATCATAAATCAAATTGCCTTTTCCAATCCCAGATCCGTTGGTCTCAAATCTGTTGTCAGACATCTTCATTGTGTAAGTCTGCGTAATATCAAAGAAAGCATTTTTTGAATGTATGCTTTTTAGAATGTACACAGTAGTAATTTGCATTTCAATATTTATGCCTGCGATAGGCAATGTCAAGGGGCTTTCTTGAGTAAAAGATTCGCCTATTTTTAGTTTTTTATGCGGAAGAGCCAATTGTGAAAATGTATTTTTAACCATTTGAAAAACAGTATTTTTAAAATTCTCTTCCATGTCTTTTGAAACAATAGAATCTATTTCTGGCATAGTAGATGATGAAGCTTTTCCATAAATGAGGGTGCCGTTTGGAATTATAGTTTTTCCATCTAAATCTACTGATTTCAGGTATTCAATTGTTATTAGGAAATTGCCACTTTTATCACTTTTACCAGTTTTAGAAAGCGTTTCTAAATTAAAGACAGTCTTTATTTTAGAAGGATTTTGTACTTGATTATTCTTTAAGGTTTCTAAGAACGTTTCGCTACCAGAATACATAACCTCATAATCGGATGAATTAATCGTGGTCTGAAGATAATGGGTTTCTGGAGCATACCCAGCTTTAAAATCTAAAATTTGATTAGATTGGCCATAACTTAAAGTGGCTGTGCAAATAAAAAGAAAGAAGAATAGTTGTTTCATAATTGTTTTTAATGTGGATTTTCCACTTGTCTAAAACGAAAGTAAGAATTTAAAACAACTTATCATTTTATTCTTTTGCTCCGTACTTGCTAAATTTAGCATTCCATCCATTTTCTGAAAAAGATTCTCCATGAATACCATCGCTAAGTTCAACGATATTTTTGCCATTTACGAATATTTGAATATTATTTTCAAAATCAGCCAATTCTTGTAATGAAAAAAGAAAATCATGAATTGCTCCATCTATGCTTTTAATAACGATTTCTTTGATTAGATCTTTTTGTGATTCATTAAATTGACCAATTTCAGTTTGCGTTTTTAAGTTTGATGGCGATTTAGATTTATTACTTAAAAGAGCTTCAGCATTTCCAATTCCTTTATCTCTCAGATTTTTAACTAAAAATTCTCCAAAAACATCAAGCGATTGTTTTAACTCCATAATTCTATTTGTAGTTTTAATCTTTCAAAGATATTGAAAAATACTCAAATTAATTTTAGTAATTACTAAAACCTACTATTCAAAATATCTTCAGTCACAATATTCGAATGCAGTAAATCTTCCATTTTCTTTGTCATGCGCTGCGCTTCTAATGCGTAACCGAACATTTTTTTTTCGTAATCAGCGATTGCTTCGTCAATGGTTTCAAATTTTCCGTTGGTTAAATTTTGAGTTAAATGGAAAGCATCAAACAAGCCCATATTTACACCTTCACCTGCAAATGGAGGCATTAAATGTGCTGCATCGCCAACAAGTGTAATGTTTGAATGTTCTTTCCAAGATTCTTCCAAAGAAAACAATCGTAAAGGCAAGCCAGAAAACTCCGTAGAGGCGGCAAAGAATTTTTTATAATCGTCTCCCCAGTTTTTAAACTTTTCGTTTAAAAATGAAATCACAGCTTGATCATCTTCAAAATTAATTTCGTGGTTCGAAATCCAATCTTCATCGGCTTTAAAAGAAACTCCGAAATGTACTGAGCCGTCTCGCATGGTATGGGTGTAAAACATTTTGTGTTCTCCCATTGCCATCACATTTCCGTTTCCGTATTTTGGTTTAAATTCTGGATAATCTTTGTCAGGATTCAGAATTTCTCCTTGAATAATATAAGTTCCAGAAAGTTGAGGTTCTTGATCGCTCACGAATTTTCTAGCGTTCGATCTTCCGCCATTTGCAACGATTACAAAATCGGCAGTTGTTGTCGTGCCATTTTTGAATTCTAAAACATATTGATTTTCAGTTTTTTCAATATTAATCAATTGACTATCCCAAACAACAGTATTTTGGGTTAGATTCTCCAACATAATTTTTCGAAGATCATTTCGGTCAATTTCTGGGCGTGAAAAAGCATTGGTTTCATCAGGCATTTCGTCAGAAGTAATATTTCCGTTCATATCAGCCATTTTCTCTCCAGTTGGCCGCGCGTATTTTTTAAATTCCTCCATTAAATCTGCCTTCTGAATCGCATATTGACCAGAATCAGAATGAATGTCCAAAGTTCCTCCAGATGTTCTGGCTTGTGCATTAATGTCTCTTTCATAAACCTTAACATCGGCACCGTTTATTTGTAAAATTCGTGCAGTGGTTAGCCCCACAGGTCCGCCGCCAATAATGGCGATTTTTTTATTTTCTATAATTGAAGTTTTCATTTTATTGAAATTATATTGTATTTAAATCTGTTATTGTTATTGCGATTGAAATTGCGATTGAATTTTAATCAAGGAGTTAATGCTTTTAAAACAAGATTAAAAGCTTCATTTTTAATCTTGTCATTAAGAACGAAAGATTTTCCAGACATTGATTTTCCATCTCTATGAAATTCTAAAAGAGAATAAAGTGAGCCGTAAGCAATACTCCAAAATACTTCATAAGGCACAGAAATGAGCTCTTTTCGCTCAATTGCCAAAACCATAAATTCAGTCATCATTTGCTTGTACTTTCCTGTTACTTCTTGGAGGATTGCATCGCCGTAAGTGGAATGTCTTAAAAGTTCAAAACAGGTAGTTTGTAGCGGAAAATTTAGATTGAAATAAATACGATTTTCCCATTGATTTCGTAATCCATCTCTAAAAGACATATTTGTAACGAAACCATCAAACATTTTTTCAAAGAAATTTTGACCGATTTCAATTCCAATTTTGCGAATTAAATCTTCTTTATCTGAATAATAGATGTAAAGTGTTGCTACAGAAACGCCGCATTCTTTAGCCAAACGATTCATTCCAAAGCCTTCTACACCTTGTGTAACGATCATTTCTATTGCTTTTTGCTTTACAGTTTCTTCTTTATTTATATCTCGTGTTCTCATAATTCTAACTAATTATAATGCAAAGATATAAATAATAAATGAACGATCGCTTATTTATGTGCTTTTTTTAGTTTCTTAGATCCTAAGACGCTGAGATTCTAAGGTTTTTGTTTTTAGCAACAAAGGTTTAAAGTTGCAAAGGGACAAAGGTTTAGAAGTTTGAAAATCTGAATTGCTTCCAGTTTTAGCTGGGGGTTTTGAAAAGCGTGTGGAGGAAAGCTTTAGCCTAAAAAAAATCAGCTGAAAACAATATTTACTTGCTTCAGCTGATTTTTTATATATAGTATATTTTACAAAGTTTTTGTTGGTTCGGCTTCTCTTAGGTTTTGGTTTTCTAAAATTTCTTTTAAAAATGGTTTTACCTGAGTTTCGATTTCAGAAACTGGAATATTTAAAGCTTCTGGATCTGAAGCCAATTGAAGCCAAGGTTTTGGTCCATCAAAATCATAACTTCCAAAAACGATTACAGGCGTACCTTTTACTTTTACATTTTCCTTGTCTTTTAGAATCCATTCGTCAGCAAATTTGTAAAGGTATTTAGCATCTTTTTCTAATAATCGCAAACAAGAATGAGAAGCAGGATATCCAGGCAAATCATATTCGTGAAAGCCAACTCCTAATTTATTTTCGATATTAAAATTCCATTTCAAGTCCCATTCGTCATTAAAAGTGCTGGTTGTTTTTTCTGCTTTCCAATTGGTGAAAAATAATCCTGTTGGAGTAGGATCTTTTTTTCTTCCCATATTTGTTGGTCCTGTTCTAACTAATTCGCCATTTTCGTAAGCCGCAAAAGTTTGAGTTGGATAAGAAAAAAGAATAATTTTTGAAACTTCCTCTAAAGCCGAAACATGAATTGGGAACGGAAGATAATAAACCAAATCCCCGCTAAAATCTGCTGGAATTACAACAGAATCCAGTTTTTTGAAATTGGCCTTATCAGTTCGGTTTAAAGCGTAGACAATATCCATTTTTGAACTATCAGCTTCATTAAGCTTCAGCCATTCTTTTGTTTTTTCAATTTGATAAGAAACGGTTTCTGGTTTTTTATATTCAATTACTTTCTTTTTCTCTTTTTTGTTCTCAGTCAATGTTATCGTATCGGTTTTTTTGCAAGAACCTAATAAAACCAACATCAAGATTAGTAGTACGTTTGCTGTGTAATATAACTTTTTCATAGGTCGTATTTTTATGAATATAAAGTTATAAATATGATAGCTGAAAAGGGTTACATAATTTTTTGAATTGGTTTCGGGATTTACATTTTTACTAAGTTGATAATTGTCTAAATCAAACCTTTTATTTTAGCATGCTGCAAAAGCATAATAGTCTTTGCATCTGTAATTTCGCCCGATTCAATCATTGCATAAGCTTCATCAAAAGTATACTCTAAAACCTCGATATTTTCCTGTTCAGCATCCAATCCGCCTCCTGAACTAACTTTCATACTTTCGTCATATTCTCCAACGAAAAGATATAAAATCTCTGTTACAGATCCAGGTGACATATACGTTTCGATTACTTTTTGGACCTTTTTTAAACGATATCCTGTTTCTTCTTCTGTTTCGCGAATAATAGCTTGTTCTGCATTGTCTTTGTCCAAAAGTCCAGCGCAAACCTCAATCATCATTCCGGTTTTGTTTCCGTTAAGATAAGTTGGCAAACGAAATTGTCTCGTTAGTACGACTGTTTTTTTAGCGGTATTGTATAATAATATTCCAGCGCCATTTCCACGATCGTAAACTTCACGAATATGTGATTCCGTTTTTTCGTTTTCTTTTTTGTAGTTGAAAGTAACTTTGTTTAATACGTACCAATTATCTGATAGTAATTTAGTGTCTGTTATTTCGATTTCTGGATTCTTTCTCATTTTGAAAAATTATTTCATAAAAAAAACGCCCTGATTATCAGAGCGTTTAAATGTATTATTTTGTTATTGTTTGCTTTCTGTCTGGTCCAACCGATACAATTTTGATTGGCACTTCGATTTCTTTTTCAATAAACTCAATATATTCTTTTAGCTCAATAGGTAATTGATCGTAAGTTGTCAATCCTGTTAAATCTTGTTTCCATCCTTTAAACTCTTTGTAAACCGGAGTAACATTTTCTGGTTCAATATTGTAAGGAAAGTGAGAAATGTTTTGACCTTTATAGTTGTACTCTGTACAAACTTTCAAAGTCTCAAAACCAGAAAGAACATCACCTTTCATCATCATTAACTGCGTAACTCCATTTACTTGAACTGCATATTTTAAAGCAACAAGGTCTAACCATCCGCAACGTCTTTGTCTTCCAGTTACAGAACCAAACTCGTTACCAACTTTTGCCATTGTAGCACCAACTTCGTCAAAAAGTTCAGTTGGGAAAGGTCCGCTACCTACACGTGTCACGTAAGCTTTGAAAATTCCGTAAACTTCTTTGATTTTGTTAGGAGCAATTCCTAAACCAGTACAAGCTCCAGCAGCAGTAGTGTTTGATGAAGTTACGAAAGGATAAGTTCCGAAATCAACATCTAATAAAGATCCTTGAGCACCTTCGCAAAGAATAGATTTTCCAGCTTTTTGAGCTTGGTGCATGTATTCTTCACTGTCAATAAAATCTAATTTTTTAAGTTCTTCAATAGCTTCAAAGAATTCTTTTTCTAATTCAGCTAAATTATATTGAATAGCAACATCATAAAAAGCAATCATTGCCTCATGTTTGTCAGCTAAAGCTCTGTAACGCTCTTTGAAATCTTCTAATTCGATATCTCCAACACGTAAACCATTTCTACCAGTTTTGTCCATGTAAGTTGGCCCAATTCCTTTAAGGGTAGAACCAATTTTTGCTTTTCCTTTAGAAGCTTCAGAAGCTGCATCAAGCAAACGGTGAGTTGGTAAAATTAAGTGTGCTTTTCTAGAGATAATTAATTTGCTTTTGATATCAAGATTGAATTTCTCTAAACCTTCGATTTCTTTTTGGAAAACTACAGGGTCAATTACAACACCATTTCCGATGATATTTACTGAATTTTTATGAAAAATTCCAGAAGGAATCGTTCTTAGTACGTGTTTAATTCCATCAAATTCTAGTGTATGTCCTGCATTTGGTCCTCCTTGGAAACGTGCAATAATATCGTAATTTGAGGTAAGTACGTCAACAATTTTTCCTTTACCTTCATCTCCCCATTGTAATCCTAGTAATAAATCTACGGTCATTCTGTTTTAATTTGCGTTGAGGCAATCTAAGTTGCCCTACTGATTATGTAGTTAATTTTATTTTTTTTTTAATTTTTTCGAAAAGTCTAATTTTTTAAAAGACTAAGAATTTGAATTTTGCTTTTTGTTTCCGTAGAAATAAAGCGAGTGATTTGTAATTTCAATATCAAAAATTTCTTCGATAGTCTTTTTGATGGTCTGAATTCTTGGATCACAAAATTCGATTACCTCACCAGAATCTGTCATAATGATATGATCGTGCTGTTTATCAAAATATGATTTTTCGTAGTAAGCCTGATTTTGTCCAAATTGATGTTTTCTAACCAAAGCGCAGTCCAACAATAACTCGATCGTGTTGTATAAAGTGGCTCTACTCACACGATAGTTTTTGTTTTTCATTTTGATGTAAAGGTTTTCTATATCAAAATGCTCCTCGCTATCGTAAATTTCCTGAAGTATAGCATAACGCTCAGGAGTTTTGCGATGCCCTTTTTGCTCAAGATATAGTGTAAAAACATTTTTTACAATTTCTTGATTCTTAGTGTTGTCAGTTGAAATAAGTGTCATATCCGGCAAAGATAATTTTTTATTTTTAATGAATAAAAGTTTCGGGTTTAAAGTTTAACGTTTAAACATGTTTTTGATTAGTCATAATGCACTAAACACAGGCTTTTACGTCAAAAATATTTTGAAAGCCTAATTTGGTTTAATTAACATAATTTTTTTAATTTATGATAAAACTAACAATGGCTAACTTGATTTCGTCATAAACATATACCAGTTCCATTCCCAAGTTTCTCCTTTGTCATCAGACATTGCTTGGCTCCAGATCGGATTCTTTTCGTCTCGGGCATCCCATCGAAATACTTGAAGAACGGGTTTTTCATCAAAAACATCTTTAGAAAAAAAATGTCCAACCTTATTTTCAAAAGAGCCAACTACAGGTTTGTCTAATGTTCCCGTAGTAGAATCTGACCAGTAAATGCTCCACAATTTTGTTATCGGATTAAATAATCTTACCGTCATACCTTCAAAAGGTTTTCCATCAAAAGTGGCTAGAAAATTATCAATGTTTCCAATTCCATTTAGAATCTTGTACATTTCCTGTGTTGAAGGAAATTCAATCCACTCATCGCAATTCGTTAATCTGGATTTTAATTTTCTGTTGCGAATAACAGATTTTCCTTGAAAAAAATCAAAATCATCTTTTGATGAAGATTTAGAAGCAGTAATTAAAAGCTCTCCATTTTCATCAAATGCTACTTTGGGAATTTCCAAAGATTCATTTTTCATGATTAATGTTTGTTGATTAGTTTAAGTTCGATACTCTCTAGTAACCTTATCAACTCCGTCAATTTTCTTGATGGCGCTGATCATTTTCTTTAAAATTGTATTGTTTTTAACAATTACGGCAACTTGTCCGTGGAAAATTCCAGCATCTGTACTAAGCGAAATACTTTGAATATTTACGCTCATATTGTTTGAAATTACTTTTGTCAATTGGTTGGTAAGTCCTAAAACATCCATCCCTGTAATATTGATAATGGCTTTGAATTCCTCTTGTGAAGAATCAATCCACTTGGCGCTCATGATTCTATACGCATAATTAGACTGCATTCCGATCGCGTTCGGACAGTCTTTTTTATGCACTTTTATTCCTTCATTAATGGTAACAAAACCAAAAACATCATCACCAGGAATTGGATTACAGCATTGCGAAAGTTTATAGTCTAATTTATCATGTTCGGTTCCAAAAACCAGCATGTCATAGTTGCTGCTAATAACTGGTTTGTGAATATCCTCATCTGCGGTATCTTTCGTTCGTTTAATTTTATTTTTAAAGAAATTGATAAACGAATTGCTTTTCTGCGCCGCATAATCCTTTAACTGCTGATTTTCGATTGCGCCAATTCCAACTCTATAAAATAAATCTAAACTTGTTTTTAGTTTAAAGAAGTTAACTAACTCATTTGTTACCTGTTCGTTAAACGTAACTTTTAAATGTTTTAACTTTCTAACAAGTAATTCTTTTCCTTCTTCTGCAATTTTTTTAGTGTTCTCGTTAAGAACGTTTTTAATTTTATTTTTAGCTCTTGAAGTCGTTACGTATTCTAGCCAGTTTACAGTCGGCTTTTGGTTTGGAGAAGTAATTACTTCCACCTGATCACCACTTTTTAATTCGTAATTTAAAGGAACTAGTCTTCCATTTACACGAGTTCCGCGAGTTTTAATTCCGATTTCAGAGTGAATGCTGAAAGCAAAATCAAGAGAAGTCGCACCTTTGGGCAGTGATTTGATTTCTCCTTTTGGAGTAAAAACGAAGATTTCTTTAGAATACAGATTCATTTTGAAGTCTTCCACAAAATCGACCGCATTGGTTTCCGGATTTTCCAACGCTTCGCGAAGAAGATTCAGCCAAGTGTCTAAACCGCTTTCTTCTGTTGCGCCGTTTTTATATTTATAATGCGCTGCATAACCTTTTTCTGCAATTTCGTCCATACGTTCACTTCGAACTTGAACTTCGACCCAGCGTCCTTTTGGTCCCATAACCGTAATGTGAAGCGCTTCATAACCAGTTGATTTTGGTGATGAAATCCAGTCGCGCAAACGGCTAGGGCTAGGGCGATAATGATCTGTTACGATAGAATATATTTTCCAGGCAATGAATTTTTCTTCATGCGGATCGGCTTTGTACACAATTCTAAGTGCGAACTTATCATAAACTTCGTCAAAAGTCACGTTTTGCGCACGCATTTTTCGACGAATAGAATAAATAGATTTTGGTCTTCCTTTGATGATATAGTCTACACCTTCGCTATCTAAAGATTTCTTTAAAACATCTGAAATATCTTTGATGTAAGCATCTTGTTCTTCTTTTGTTTCACGAATCTTGCTTACAATATCGTTATAAACTGCCGGTTCTGTATATTTTAATCCTAAATCTTCAAGTTTGGTTTTAATGTTATAAAGTCCCAAACGGTGGGCTAGAGGAGCATAAATATATAGCGTTTCAGAAGCAATTTTGGTTTGTTTGTATTCCGCCATCGAATCCATGGTTTGCATATTATGCAAACGATCGGCCAATTTGATCAAAATTACACGAACATCATCATTCAATGTCAGAATCATTTTTCTAAAATTCTCAGCCTGCATAGAAGCATTCAAATCTTTTTGAACTAATGAAATCTTTGTTAAGCCTTCGACAAGCTGTGCCACTTTCGGATTGAATAGACGTTCTATTTCATCAACAGTTACAGGAGTGTCTTCAACAACATCGTGTAATAAGGCCGCGGCGATAGAGGTCGCTCCCAGACCAATTTCTGAGGCAACAATTTTTGCAACTGCAATAGGATGAAAGATATACGCTTCGCCCGATTTACGTCTCTGTTCTTTGTGGGCATCAACGGCTACATCAAAAGCTTTTCGAATTAATTTTTTGTCTGTTGGGCTTAAAGTTTGGTAACTTATTCGGAGTAATTCTTTGTATTCCTGCGCAATAGCTTTGTTTTCTTTTTCAATATCTATTTCTGTCATAACGGCATAGTTCAAGTACTAAAAATAAGAATTAGTTTGAACATACGCAAGGCCATATTATTGTAGATTTTAGAGTGAAGATTTTAGATTTTTGGAGAGATAAAATTCCAATTTTTTTAAATTCCAAATTTCAAAAAGGAGCGAAGCGATTTTTAGAAAATCAAAAATCAAAAATCAAAAATCAAAAATCAAAAATCAAAAATCAAAAATCAAAAATCAAAAATCAAAAATCAAAAATCAAAAATCAAAAATCAAAAATCAAAAATCAAAAACCTCTTTGTCTTTTTGCTTCGAAAATTAAAATTGCAGCAGCAACAGACACATTCATGCTGTCGATTTCTCCTTGCATTGGAATAATGATATTTTGAGTGGCTTCGTCGCGCCATTCTTGAGTTAAACCTGTTGCTTCTGTACCAACGACCAAAGCGGTTGGAGTAGTGAAGTTTTGAGTATGATATGAAGTTGAATTTTGCAAAGTTGCGCTGTAGAAATTGATCTTTTTTTCTTTTAAAAATGAAATTATTTCAGAAGTCGTTCCTGTTGCAATTTGATTGGTAAACAAACAGCCAACGCTAGAACGCACAATATTAGGGTTATACAAATCACTTTTTGGATTAGCGATTAAAACAGCATCTAAATTAGCTGCATCAGCAGTACGTAAAACAGCACCAATATTGCCTGGTTTTTCTAAAGATTCTACCACTAAAATCAATGGATTTTTAGATAATTTTAAATCTGATAATTTCAATGATTTGGTTCTCGCAACAGCTAAAATCCCTTCCGTTGTATCACGATACGCCAATTTTTGGTAAACCTCTTTATTGATTTCTATAATTTGAAAAGAATTTTGAATCAGTTTATTGATTTCGCTTTCTGAAACTAATTCGGGTAAAAATAAAACCGTTTCGATTTCGTAACCGCCTTTTATGGCCAATGAAATTTCACGTTGCCCTTCAATCAAAAATGTTCCAGTTTGTTTTCTGGCCTTTCCTTTTTCTTGAAGTAAAACCAAAGATTTGATAAACGGATTTTGAATTGAAGTGATTTGTTTCATTTTTTTAAAGCTCAAAGTTGCAGCGTGGCAAAGGTACAGAGTTTTTTTCTTCTCGCAAGGTTTTTAAAACCTTGTAGATATAGCAGTATTTTTTTGCCACGAATTTCATAAATTACACTAATTCTAATTCGTGAAAATTCGTGTAATTCGTGGCAGAAAAAAAACTATTTCTCGAAAATTTCTTTGATCTCAGTTTCTACAGGATGATCCGTTTTGAAATCGTAACCCATAATTTTTGCTAAAGTTTGAGCAAACTGTTTCTGATAAAGTTGAGAATTTGTTTTGATTTCACCTTTTGGAACAATTTCGGGTCCCATTGCGGCAAACCAAATTTCAGATGCACCTGCTACATCAGAACCGTGATCGGTCCATTGCGCTTTTACTTTGTCGCCTCGGCCGTGATCTACGGTTATCAATAAAGTTGTTTTGTTTTTGTATTGTGGATCGTTTTGAACAAAATTCCAGATTTCCTGAATCCATTTGTCTACCTGATTTGCCGCATCTAAATACGAACGATATTGTGCGTGATGCGCCCACTCGTCGGTTTCGCCATAGGCAATATAAAGCACTTTTGTTTTTTTGTTTTTTAATTCGTCTAATGCCTGATAATGTGTAAAAACATCTAAACATTCGTCTTGGTGAAAAGGCTTATAGGAGTTGTCACGCATTTCGTTAAGCAGTTTTTGCGTTGCAGTTGGCTTATTTCCTCCTACTTTATCAAAAGCAGAAATTACCGGAAAACCACTTCTTTCTTCATTCAAGATTCTGTCAAAAGCATCCCACGCGCCAAAAGCGGCAACTTTTCCTTTTAGTTTAGATTGTTGATTTAAAAACTCTAAAACATTGACATTTGGATTGGCTTTGTAACCGTTTGAATTGACTTTCAGGTCAACATTTCCAGTCATAATTTCACTATATCCAGGATAACTAAACCAATATGGATTGGCTACATCAACTTTATTACCTAAATCTCTATTTCCGTAAATCTGACCTTTCGAAGCGATTTCAGACCAGAAAAAAGGCATTAGCTTTTTACGAGCTTCTTTGATATCAGAATCACTATATTTTTTATAAATGTAAGCGCTGTCTCCTTGATTGAATTTTTTATCATTGGCAATCGCAGGATCAATGCCTTTAAAGACTTCTTGCCATCTGAAACCATCTGTAGTGATAATAATGATGTTTTCTGTCTTTTGGGCTTGAGATTGAATGCTTAGTAAGATGAACAGAAATAGAATTGCTTTTTTCATTTTTTATCTGTTTTTATGTTGTTATTTTGAGATTGTTATTTTCTTTCAAAACTAATTTAATAAAAGAGATAATAGTAAATCCAGTCTTTAAAATAACCATAAGTTAACAGATTAAGCATGGCTATAAAATCCCTCTCGACTTAATCTCCAGATATTTATTAATAGCGTCAAGAGTAAGATTTTCTGGTTGTGTTAAGACAGAATGTATTCCGTATTTCTTCAATTCGTTTACAATTAATCGTTTTTCGAACATGAATTTTTCGGCAATTACTTTGTCGTAAACTTCCTGAATTGTAGTTGTTTTTTTATTGATGATGCTGTTTAATTCTGTATTGCTAAAGAAAACCACAACCAATAAATGGCTTTTTGCAATTCCTTTTAAATAAGGCAATTGGCGATTTAGACCGTCCATTGTTTCAAAATTCGTGTACAGAATAATTAAACTTCTCTGATTGATATTTTTCTTAATGTCAACATATAATCGGCTGTAATCGCTTTCGAAAAAATCGGTTTTTACGTTGTATAAAGTTTCTAGGATCTTTTGCATTTGAGAACCTCTTCTTTCTGCAAAAACTCTATTTTCTACTTTTTTAGAAAAAGAAAATAGTCCCGCTTTGTCCTGTTTTTTCAGAATCACATTTGATAAAACTAAAGAAGAATTAATAGCATAATCCAACAAACTTAATCCGTCAAAAGGCATTTGCATGACACGACCTTTGTCGATTGCCATATAAACCGACTGCGATTTTTCATCCTGATACTGATTCACCATCAAGGAGTTTCTTTTTGCAGTCGCTTTCCAGTTCAATGTTCGTAAATCATCTCCCTGGACATATTCCTTGATCTGCTCAAATTCCATAGTATGGCCTATTCGGCGTATTTTTTTGATTCCGTATTGAAATAGATTGTTTGAAAAAGCAATCAAATCGTATTTTCTTAATTGAATATAAGAAGGATAGGTTGGAACCATTTGATTATTATCAAAAGAAAATCTTCTAGAAATAAGTCTTAAAGGCGAGGAAACGTAAATGTTTAAAGAACCGAAATGGTATTCTCCACGTTCTGTTGGACGTAGATCGTAACCAACTTCTTTTTGCGTGGCTGCTTTTATTGTTTTTTTTATTTTGAAGTCACGAATCTGAAATTGAAACGGAATTTCATCAATAATCTTAACAGAAATAGGAAAAGTATAATGATTTTTAAGATGGATTGTAATTGGATTTAAATCTCCGTTCGATAATTTTTCGGGCGTAATTCTTTCTGCTTCAAGTCCTATTCGCGATAAATATAAAAGTAAAATGTCAAGTCCTAAAAAAGTAACCAAACCTAAAACCAATAACCAAACTGCATTATACATATTTGGAAAAATAAAGGCACAGATAAACAATCCTATAATGCCTATTAGCACATAGAAAAAGAAATTGTTCAGATACAGACTTTTTATGAATTTCATTTTTTTTGTTTCAAGTTTTCTTTTCTTTCTGGTTTAAAGTTTCAAGTTGTTAGACTTAGCAAAGTCAAAGCCATCTCACCATTCACCATTAAGGATTATCTCGGAATTTCTACTGTTTCGATAATCTGTTTAATAATTTCAGAGCTTGTAATTCCTTCCATTTCACGTTCAGGCGCAACAATAACACGATGCTGTAAAACAGGAATTGCAGCTTCTTTAATGTCCTCAGGCGTAACGAAATCACGTCCGCGGATTGCAGCAAAACCTTTTGAGGCGTTCAAAATAGCAATCGAAGCACGAGGCGAAGCTCCTAAATATAAAAAGGCATTTTCGCGTGTATTAACCACGATTCTGGCAATGTATTCGAGTAAGTTTTGTTCTACTCTAATTTGTTTTACTAAACCTTGATATTGCTTAATTTCATCAGAAGAAAGAATTGTTTTTATCGCATCTAATTTTCCGTGATCTTGTAAAGAATGTTCTCTCTGAATGATCAAAATTTCTTCGTTTAATTTTGGATAATCGATAGTGATCTTGAAGAGAAAACGGTCCAATTGCGCTTCAGGCAAACGATACGTGCCTTCTTGTTCAATTGGGTTTTGCGTTGCAATTACCAAAAACGGAGTTTCTAATTGATAACCAGATCCGTCGATTGTAATTTGGCGTTCTTCCATAACTTCAAAAAGAGCAGCCTGTGTTTTTGCAGGAGCACGATTGATCTCATCAATTAAAATCAAATTAGAAAAAATTGGCCCTTTTTTGAATTCAAATTCTGAGTTTTTCAGATTGAAAATTGAAGTTCCTAGGATATCAGAAGGCATTAAATCGGGCGTAAACTGTATTCTACTGAAACCAATGTTTAACGTTTTAGCCAATAATTTAGCCGTAATTGTTTTGGCAACTCCAGGAACACCTTCTAAAAGAACGTGACCGTTTGATAAAATAGCCACCAAAAGCTGATCAACCATTTTGTGCTGACCAACAATTACCGTTTCTATTTCTTTCTTAATCGTGTTTACGTGTTCTAATAGAGGCGCTAAGTTAATTCTCGTTTCAAAATTCACATTTTCGTTTGTGATTTCACTTGATGTTGTATTGATATCGTCCATAATTTGGTCTGTTTTTATTTTTTTAGCCACTGATTTAAAGGATTAAAAAGGATTTTTAGTCAATCCGCGGCAAACTATTTTAGTTAATGTAAAATCTTTTCTATTGCTTTGTTTATTCTGAGAAGGTCTTCTTCTAGACTTCCGTGATAACTATTTCGGTGGTCATTAATTAATTGCACCAAGTCTCGAATATCTTTTTCGTCTTTTCCTGTTTTATAATGTAATTTAGTTATAAAATCGTCATCGAGTTTGGTGGTATCAAGCAAGTAATCGGTTCTAATTTTTTCTAAAAAGTAAATAATCTTTTTATCAATAATATTAGTGTGATCACCTTCCTGATAATATAGATTTCCAACTGTTTTGGTAAATTCAACAGTTAAATTCTGTAACGGTTTTATAATCGGAACAATGCGTTGTTTTCGTTTTGCATTGAAAATCATAAAAATAATAATTCCGATTATGCCTAAATACCAAGCCGATTTTAAAGCGGGCTGACTCCAGATATATCGCAACGGAGAACTTGAAATTCGTTGGTCGTTAAAGCTTTTATTGTACCAAAAAATATTTCCTTTTGGAATATAGGAGACTAGATTTTCGGTGTACTGATAATAGTTTTTTTTCAGCAGATTGTAATTGGTAAAAGCTACTGGCTGCGTGTGCAGATAGAGATAACCATTTTTATAAGGCACTTCTATAAAATTGATTTGTCTTTTGTTTTTAGTACTATTTTGATAGCCTAAAACTTTAGTGTTTAAAGTGTCTATTTTTGAAAAGTAATCGCTTAACCCTGTATTAAGAGTATATTTTTTAGAGTTTACTTTTTTATTTGCCATCCAAACCGAAACGCTGTCAACGGGCATAAAATCAGTTTTTAATTCTATTTTTAAAGAATCCAGCAATACTTTCGGAAATACTTTCATACTTAGAAAAGCATTATTTCCGTGAGAAACAAAATATAAAATTTCTTTCATTGACTGCTCGTCAATATTATTTACTTCAGAAATGTTAACAAAAGTTCCTTTTATTTTATACGTTTCTACATTCTCTCTTGCATCGTATTGCGAATCTAGGTATTCGTAAGGAGTTTGTGTCGAAATTCTTTCTACTTTTTGTTTGAAAAGTCCGTCTGCTTCATGATCAAAAATGTATAAACCAAACGGAATTTTATCATCAACAGAGTACGTAGGCGTCCAATCAATAGGTTTTGGCTGTCCTTTGTCTACTAATAATGTTATTCCGAAAATTAAAACCAGAATAGCAATGTATATTTTAACTTTATTATCCATTACCAAAGGTTTTTAATGCTTTTTTAAATCTGTTTTCAGTCTTTCTAAATACTAGGTCGTCAATTTCAAATTCGCCGTACCAAATATAATTGTATAAATAAGAAAGATAGGTGAACTCTTCTTTATGAGCGGGGTTGTGCAATTCGTACAAATAATCAGAATTGGTTTTTTCGATATCCCATTCAATATAATTATTCTGCGCCATTACCTTTAAAAGCCATAAATAATAATATCGAATTGCAATTCTTCTTTCGCCCGCCTCGATGCTTTCTTTAATGAGTTTTTCAAAATCTAAAAGATGAATGTTTTTCTCTGCATCAGAATAGAATAATGTTTTTTTGTTGGCATTTTTTCCAAAAATCCATCTTCCTTCTTGTTTGGTTAAGGCTCTTGCAATAAAATAAATCAAAACAATTACCACCAAGACAGCAATTATTCTGAATAAAATAGCAACAAAATTTAGCGATGTTTTTAGGCTGCTGAAATTAAATAAATTAAAAATTTGCCTTGCTAGCCAATGCTTAAAGTGATCCCACCAATTTTTTTCGGGAGCTTTGTATTCGTAAATAAATTCTTTATCGGTATATTTTTTCTTGAAATTCTTTTCAAAATGTCTTGCTTCTACAGTTCCAGAATCTATTTGGATGTCCTTTTCGGTATATTTAATTGCAGTAATTTTTGGAGGATCTTCAGTAATAGGAATAGAATCCTGAGCCTGAGAAATACCACAGCACAAAAGAAAAGATAAAATAAATAATAATCTTGTCATTACTTGGTCTTAAAGTTTTTCGGCAGTTAAAGAATGAATTTTTTTGTGTACTATAAAAGGGTATATCAAGTAATAAAATGAAATTATTGCGAGCGTAAATAAGATAATAAAACTGCTTAGCCAATTGGGCATATCGATAGAATATCTTGTGATAAAACCTTCCAGAAATCCCGCGCTTATAGTAAAAGGAAAAGTGCTTAAGAAAATTTTGAAGCTATTTTTGAAACCAATTTTAAAAGAATTCATTCTCGAAAAAGTTTTAGGGAATAGGATAGAAGCGCCTAAAATAAACCCAGCAGTAGTTTCGATTACAATCGCGAAAATTTCCATAGAACCGTGAATCCAAATTCCTCGAACACTTTTCCAGAAAACGCCCTGTTCGTAGAAAAAATATTGAAAAGAACCCAGCATGATACAGTTTTGAAGAAAAACATTAAAAGTTCCGATTCCTGCAAAAATACCGTAGAAATAGCATTTGGCACCTACAAATAAGTTGTTTACAGTAATTCCAATAAAACTTCCCCAATTACTTCCAGAACCATATACGGCCATCGGATTACCTTTTTTGATGTTTTCTAAAGTCATATTGACATATTCGTCGCCTAAAATCAGACGTACAAAATCACGATCATAGCGAGCAGAAAGAACTCCGATTGAAACAGTAACAAAAAACAAAGCAAAAGCATATATCAAATACCTTCTGTATTCGTAGACCAATAGAGGAACTTCGATTTTAAAAAAATCTATAACTCGATTCTGGTCTGTGCGTTTGGTTTTATAAATCTTTTGATAAATCTGAGAAGCGAGATGATTCAGATATACAACCGTTTTACTTTTAGGGTAATACGTTTGTGCGTAAGATAAATCATTCATCATTTGAATGTACAAATTAGCTAATTCATCAGGATTTTTTTTAGCTTTACCAAAAATTGCCAGCTCAAACTCGAGCCATTTTTCTCTGTTTTGTTTTATAAAGGCGATTTCTCTCATTGTAGGCTAAAATATGAAATATGTCAGAATTATCTATTAATACGACACAAAATGTCAAAATAAATTTTATTGCCGCTTCTGTTGGTGAAAGACTAGGAGCTTTTTTTATTGATTTGTTTATCATAATCTGTTATATAACAGCGCTTTCAATAATACTTTTTGATTGGTTACAGCTAGATAGACTGATGGTGAACTTGGATGGTTGGTCGCGAGGCGCAATTTTTTTAATACTCTATTCACCAGCTATAGTGTACTCGCTGGTTTTAGAAAGTGTTTTTGAAGGACAGTCACTTGGTAAAAAATTATTGAAAATTAAAGTCGTTAAAATTGACGGTTATCAAGCAGGTTTTGGAGATTATTTAATTCGATGGTTTTTTAGAGTAATTGACTTCTTTACTTTTTTTGGACTTCCGGGACTTATTTCGGTTATTACGAGTCAGAAATCGCAACGATTGGGAGACATGGCAGCAGGAACAGCAGTGATTACTTTAAAGAATAGAATTAATATCAGCCATACTATTCTAGAAGAAATCGGTGAAGCCTATGTGCCAACGTATCCTTTGGTTATCAAGCTTTCAGACAATGATATGCGAATTATTAAGGAAACATATCAAAAAGCAGTGGCTAAAAATGATCACGAAGTTATTTACAAATTAGTGGCAAAAATTGAAAGCGTAACAGGTATTAAAAATCAATCTGGAAACAATAGCGATTTTATTCGAATAATTTTAAAAGATTATAATTTTTATACTCAAAACATGTGATTTTTTTTTCTTTGAAGAATTATTTGATTTTTCTAATTTTTGCTGATTATTTTTTATTTTTTCTTCGTAAATTTATATGTAGATAATTAATTCATAAAATTTCCAAACAAATGAAAATTACAAAGCCTTTTCTCGTATTACTAGTGCTATTATCTGCTTGCGTAAGTTTTGCTCAAAGCGGAAAAAAATTAGATAAAATTATAAAAAGAGATTATCAGATTATTGAATGTACGGTTTTAAAAATGTCTGATAAAACAGTTGAATATTCACTTCCAGGTGAAACCGTTCAGATCTCGCTAGACGTTTCTCAGATTGCGAAGATCGATTTTGCAAGCGGAAGATCTCAAACCTTTGACACTTCTCCAAATGCAACAAACAGTGTTCAAAGTACGTCATCTCCAAACATAGTAAGTGCAGAGAAACAGCACAATACAATTGCTGTTTTGCCCATTCCGTACGTAAATGCAGATAGTCAGCAAGGTTCTGAGGATATGGCAAAATTTGCTCAAAACGATTTGTATAACAAATTATTAGATAAATCGTCTAACATTTTCCCGTTAACGGTTCAGGACTTAAGAACAACAAACAGTTTATTGCACAAGGCTGGAATTGACCATAATAATGTTGACGAAACGCCAATAGAAGATCTGGAAAAAATATTAGGAGTGGATAATATTGTTGCTGCAAAAGTTTCATACACTATTGGAACGGGCACTACAGCTACTACTTACGATAGTGGAAATACTAAAGTAAGCAACAACAATAAAAAAGTGACAACCAGCGATATTTCGACCACAACAGCAAACAACCAAACCTATTACTACTATACGGTTTATTTTGATATGTACAGAAACACAGATAAAATCTATTCTCAAACCCGTAAACCTTTGCTAGCATTAAAAGATGGATGGATGGATTCTATTTCGTATTTATTAAAAAGAAGTCCGATTTATGTAAAAAAATAGTAAGTATTTCTAGGAGTAGGATTGGCTAAAATTGATCTCTACAACTTTGTAGCTTTGATACTTTGCTTTTTTTAGCTTAGAAAAAAGAACAGTTATTTTTCTGAGTCAGATTTACTAAGATTATTCCTTACAACTTTGTAACTTTGACGCTTTACATCTTTGTAACTTAGAAAAAATGTTTCACTTACTTGATATTATTGGGACAATGGCGTTTGCTATGTCTGGTGCTTTAACAGCAATGCATAAAAAACTAGATCCGTTTGGTGTTTTTATCATTGCATTTGTTACTGCAGTTGGCGGAGGAACGCTTCGTGATGTCTTAATTGGGAGAACTCCCGTTGGCTGGATGCGTGACATGCAATACGTGTATGTGATTATTTTAGGATTTTTTCTAGCCATTATATTCAGAAAAAGATTTGATAAACTTCGAACCTCATTGTTTCTCTTTGATACAATTGGGCTCGGAGTTTTTACATTAATAGGACTTGAACGCGGAATACTGACAGGACTTCATCCAGCGATTTGTATCGCTTTAGGAACAATGACAGCCTGTTTTGGTGGTGTAATTCGCGATATTTTATGTAACGAAATTCCAAACGTTTTTCGAGAAGAAATATATGCAACCATCTGTATTTTTGGAGGAATTGTATTTTTTGGATTGCGAAAATTAAACTTAAATGATGATATACTGTATTTAGTTACTTCCTTGGTTATCATTATCATCAGATTAATGGCGGTTAAATACAAATGGCATTTGAAAGCATTTGATCATAAGTAGATATGAAATATACCATAAAAAAGTATTCTCAAGATGATTACTCAATCTGGAACGATTTTGTCGGCCAGTCCAAAAATGCTACATTCTTATTTCATCGCGATTTTATGGAATACCACAAAGATCGTTTTGAAGATTTTTCGCTTTTAATTTTTGAGGAAGAAAAGCTGCGAGCCGTTCTGCCAGCTAACAAAAAAGGAAATCTTGTTTATTCGCATCAAGGACTTACTTATGGCGGATTGGTTTACTTATCAAGATTAAAAGCATCTAAGATTGAATTAATTTTAGATGAAATTTTGTTTTTTTTTAAAGAAAACAAAGTCGATGCTTTTTATTATAAACCAATTCCAGATTTTTATTTTTCTGAAGGAAACAAAGAAATGGACTTTTTTTTAGTGAAAAGAGGAGCGGTTTTAGAACGAAAAGAAATGAATCTGGCAGTCAATCTTACAGCTCTTTTGAAAATTTCTAAAAGCAAAATGAAGCATTTTAGAAGAATTGAAAATCTTGACTTGGATATTATTGAAGATGAAAATTTTGACTCATTTTGGGAAAAAATTTTAGAGCCTAGATTGGCAGAAAAATTTAATGTAAAGCCAGTCCATTCAAAAGAAGAAATAGAAGTTTTAAGATCTAAATTTCCAAAAAACATCAGGCAATATTCTGCTTACAGAAATGATGAAATTATTGCAGGAATAACGATTTTTGAGACTAAAAATGTTGTAAAATCGCAATACGGTGCTACTTCAAAAAAAGGAGAAGAATTTAGAGCATTAGATTTTTTATTCATTAATCTGATTCATAAATACAAACGAAAAGGAAAGCAATTCTTTGATATGGGAATTGTGGATGAAGAAAATGAGGCGGGTTATAATAAAGGGCTTTCAAACCAAAAAGAAGAGCTAGGATGTTCTGTTTACAATCAGGATTTCTATAAAATTGAAATAAAGTGATACCATTTTTAGATCTTAAAAAAATAAACGAACCGTATGAAACTGCTTTTCAGCAAAAACTGAAATTGGTTTTAGAAAATGGCTGGTATATTTTAGGGAAAGAAGTGGAAACATTTGAAAAGGCTTTCGCTGAATATTGTCAATCTAAATATTGCATTGGAGTTGGAAACGGATTGGATGCTTTAGTTCTTATTTTTAAGGGTTATATCGAACTCGGAAAACTTAAAAAAGGAGATGAAGTTATTGTTCCAGCAAATACATATATTGCCAGTATTTTGGCCATTCTGCAAGCTGATTTAGTTCCTGTTTTGGTTGAACCTAGATTAGAAACTTATAACCTAAACCCAGATTTAATTCAGGAGAAAATAACTCCAAAGACCAAAGCTATTTTGGCTGTTCATTTATACGGACAAGTAGCCGAAATGGAGAAAATAAATGAAATTGTCGAACAAAATAATTTAGTACTTGTAGAAGATGCGGCACAATCTCACGGAGCTGAAATACTAAAATCTAAAAACAACAATCTAAAATCAGCAATAGCTTATAGTTTTTATCCAGGAAAAAATTTAGGATGTTTGGGCGATGGCGGAGCGATTACTACAAATGATTCGGAGTTGGCCAAAGTGCTTTTTTCACTTCGAAATTATGGTTCAGAGAAAAAATATTATAACGAATACATTGGTTTGAATTCCCGATTAGATGAATTGCAAGCGGGTTTTTTAAATCTGAAATTACCCCATTTAGATTCAGATAATGAGAAAAGAAGAACAGTTGCAAAACGATATTTAGCCGGAATTAAAAACAAAAAAATAGCGTTGCCGTTTTGGGATTTTTCCAATAACCATGTCTTTCATTTGTTTGTTGTTCGAACAGAAAATAGAAACGACTTACAAGAATATTTAACTCAAAATAATATTCAAACGGTTATTCATTATCCAATTCCGCCACATCAGCAAAAATCTTTTCCAGAATGGAATAATCTGTCATTTCCAATTACAGAGAAAATCCATAATGAAGTTCTGAGCCTGCCAATGAGTCCAGTTTTAACCGAAGTTGAGGTTGATTTTATTATAGAAATTTTAAACCAATACTAATTTGAATTTCTATAGAAAAATAATTAAAACCAATTTGTTTAAGATTACCTCTTTAAACAGCTTGAGCGTTGCTTTAAAAATTGGAATCGGATTAATTACTTCGAAAATATTAGCCATTTTTGTTGGCCCAAGCGGAATGGCTTTGGTGGGGAATCTAAGAAATTTTTTGACTTCAATAGAAAATATTTCCACTTTAGGTTTTCAAAACGGAATTGTAAAATATACGTCTGAAAATGAGAAAACTAAAATCGAACTTCAAAAAATAGTTTCTACGGTTTTTATCAGTTTATTAGTTGTTGCACTTCTGTTAAGCGGAATTTTATTTTTTACAGCTTCTTATTGGAATCAGAATATCTTTGGGAGTAATACCGAATATTTAACTGTTTTCAAAGTCTTAGCATTGGTTTTGCCGACTTATGGATTTTCCATTTTTTTTATAGCTGTAATCAATGGTTTGGGTAGATTTAAAAAAGTAATCAGTATAAATATTATTGGAAACATTGTGGGGCTTTTGACTTCTGTGTTTCTAATAATGCAATTTAAAACGACTGGAGCTTTAATGGCAATTGTAATTGCGCCAACATTGCTATTTTTTATCACGCTTTATTTAGTTCAAAAAGAGGTTCAGATTTTTCAATTTATAAAATTAGATGTCTTCGATTTCAAAGTTTTGAAAAATCTTTCGGCTTATTCTTTAATGACGCTGGTTTCATCTGTTTTTGGCCCTTTTGTGTTTCTCGCAATCCGAAATAATATTATTCAGGATTTAGGAATAGAACAAGCTGGATATTGGGAAACCATGACGCGTATTTCAAGCTATTATTTAATGTTTATCAGTGCAATTTTGAGTGTTTATTTTCTGCCAAAATTATCCAAAGCAGAAAATAATTTAGAAACTAAAAAGATCTTTTTGCAATATTATAAATATATTTTGCCAGTTTTTGTACTTGCGTTGGTAGTACTTTATATTAGTCGCTTTTTTGTTATTCAATTGCTTTTTACAAAAGAGTTTTTGCCTGTAACCGATTTGTTTTTTTTGCAGCTTTTGGGTGATGTTTTTAAAGTTTGTGCTTTAATCTTGGGTTATCAGTTTTTTGCAAAAAGAAAGACTTTGATGTTTGTTTTAACCGAATTATTTTCTTTGTCAATTCTTTATTTTTCTAGTTTGTATTTTATTAAAGAATTTCAAATTGAAGGTGTTGTAATGGCTTACGCACTTAATAATCTTATTTACTTTATTATATTGTTTTTGTGTTTTAGATCAGTTTTAAAGAAAAAAACAGAGGAGCTTTCTTAACTGTCTTGTATATGGTTTGGTTGTTAATAAAATTCTTAATAAATAATGGTAGGGATCTATATATGGATACGCTTTTAATTAAATTTGAAAGAAAATTTTTAAAAATTGCCAATAACATGAAAAAAATTACCACTACAATTTATGCAGCGATTTTATTTCTAGCTGCTTCAGAATTACAAGCTCAGATCAGTACGGGTGCAGGTGGAGCTGCTAGTATTTTAGCAAATTCACCAACTTCTAATACCAATGTTGGTATCGGAACTACAAATCCTAAATCAAAGTTAGAAATAGCTGGTTTTCCAGCAATTAGTACAACTTATACATTCTTAAATGATGAAGATCGTTATGAAAAAAGTAGATTGTTAAATGTAGGAACTTTAAGGGAAAATTCAACATCAACTAGTACTGGTAGATTGTTAACTTTTTATGATGTGCCTCCTTCAAATATATCACCTACTGCATTAACTATGTTTGCTATAGAGGATAGACAAGATGCTAATAGACTTAGACATACAGCAACAGCAAATGGACCAAGTTATTTTAAATTAAGTGATAAAACACAAACAGTTTTCATTGATATATTCGATGATGGAACAAATGTTTTTTTTGATTTACCAAAATCCGGATCTTATTTGACAGTTGGTGGTAGAGCCGTGTGGCCAGTTGAGCATAATTTTTGGGTAAAGACAGGGACATCAAAGTTTGATAATGATGTTTTTATAAATACTAATTTAGGTATTGGAACGTCTAATTTTATTGATGGGGGAAATACATACAAATTATCTGTTAAAGGAAAAATTCGTGCAGAAGAGATAAAAGTTTATAATACCTGGGCAGATTATGTTTTTGCTTCAGATTATAAACTAGATGATTTAAAAGAAGTGGAGAGTTATATTGTAAAAAATGGACATTTAAAAAATGTACCATCAGCAAAAGAAATTACTGAGCGAGGTTTGGAACTTGGAGAAATGTCTAAAATACAACAAGAAAAAATTGAAGAACTTACGCTTTATCTAATTCAACAAAATAAAGAAATCGAAAAGTTGAAGGCTCAGATGAAAATATTAATGCAACAAAAGAAATAATTTTTTTAATAACAATTAAAAGGAAGGTTTTTGACTTTCCTTTTAATTGTTTATCCAGATATCTTGATAATAACGTGTAATCCTGATGTAATCATGCTCTCTCTCAATAAAAGCTCTGGCACGTTTTCCAATCGCAATAATTTCATCTTGATTCTCAATTAAAAAAGACAATTCTTTGACTAAATAGTCAACATCTGGAATGGCATTTATGCAGACTTTTTCAGAGAGATTATATCTGGCTGTAAATTCTTTTTCGGCGCCTGTAAAAACCACTTTTCCTTTTGCCATTCCTTCTAGTGCATTATAGCCTTGATCGTAAGCATAAATTTGATCTAGCAAAATATGACAGCGGTTATACAAATTAATGTACTCGGCATAAGGAACACTACGAACCGTTATTATTTCAACTTTTGAAGTATATTTTTGACCAATTATTTCTAAAGCTTTTTCAAAATAGTCATTTCCTTTTTTTAGATAATTTTCATTATTGATTCCGTGAAAAATAATGATTTTGTCAGCGATATCTAGTGGCTCAAAACGAAGTTTGTCAATATTGATTGGATTCGGAATCATTCCCAAATATTTTTCATTTCCCTGTAAAGGAAGATGATAATCTAAATCGGTAGCAATAATTCCGTTTATGTTTTTGTAAATAAACTGATGCAGTTTTAAAAATGCTTTTTCGAGGAATTTTAAAACATTTTCAAAAGATTTTTTATCAATTTTATGATTAAGATATAACGGAATTATAGATTTAAAGTCAGGATTTTCAAAACAATATTTCACATTCAAGTAATCATAACCTGTACTTAAAAGGAAAAGTTTTCGGTTGTTTTTTAGAAGGCTTGAAATTATTTTTTTTTCAAAATAATAAGTGCAATAAAAGCTGTTTTCGTTGATCAATTGTACAACATCAAAACCAGAACATTGTTTTTTGAATTTTAAAAATTGCCTAAACGTCAGATATGAACTAATATCAAATCCAGAGATTTTATAAAGTGCAATTTTTATTTTTTTCAGAAAGCCAGAATCCCATTTTTTCTGGATAGGAAAATCAACAGGAAAATTTTTAAAACCGTCATTATGACCAATTATAAAAACTTCATGTCCTAAAGCCTGTAAACCATCTTTTAAAGAATTATGCAAATGGCTATATTCGCCTACTAGTAAAACTTTCATTTATGTGTATATTTGACAAATATATTTACTTTTTTGATTAAAACATGAATAAAAAGAAAGTTGCCATCGTTTCGATTTCTTTAGGAAAAGGAGGCGCAGAACGTTTTGCCGCTTTGCTTACTTTTATGTTAGAAAGTTCTGGTCTTGAAGTTCATTCTATTCTTGTAAATGATGATATAGATTACAAGTTTACTGGAGCCTTGTTCAATTTGGAAAAAGAAAGTACTGGCTCTTTTTCTGTTTTTAGAAAATTAAAAAAAGGAAAATTATTGAGAAACTATCTCGTTCAAAATGAAATAGATATAGTTGTTGATAGCAGGCCAAAAAATGTCTTCTTACGCGAATTAATTACCAAATTTATTTACCGAAATTCGAAAGTCTATTACATCGTTCACAGCTTTAATTTTAAGGATTATTTTCCTTCTTCAAAATTTTGGTCGAGAATACTTTATAAGGATGTAAAAACTTTAGTGTGCGTTTCAAAAGCGATCGAAGAAAAAGTAAGGAAGTGGTATGATTTTAAAAATACACTTACGATTTATAATCCTTTTTTTATTGCCGAAGAAGAATTAAAAAAAACAGTCTTAGAACCTCAAAAAGTAATCTTGTTTTTTGGACGATTTGAAGAGAAAGTGAAAAATTTCACATTGATGTTAGAAGCTTTTTCACAATCAAAAATATATGAAAAAGAATATCATTTGCATTTGATGGGATCAGGAGATGACGAAGATTTTATTTTGCAGAAAATTAAGGATTTGAATTTAAATGATTATGTAAAAATTCTTCCCTTTAAACAAAATCCTTTTAATGAGGTTCGAGAAGCAAAGTTTACGATTTTGACAAGTAATTATGAAGGTTTTCCGTTATCGATTATAGAATCACTAGCTTTAGGAACACCTGTTATTGCTGTTGACTGCCATTCTGGTCCGCGAGAAATTATTCAGAATGAGTTTAATGGTTTATTGGTCGAAAATCATAATCCAAAAGCTCTTGCTCAAGCTATGAACCGATTTGTAGATGATGGCGAATTGTATAATTTTTGTAAACAAAATGCAGCTGAAAGCGTAAAACATTTGTCTTTAAAAAACATTTCATATCAATGGAAAAACATTCTAAACCCTCAATAATGACGAATATTTCAGATATTCAACTGATTGAAATTCCTAAAATTCAGGATCGAAGAGGAAATCTTTCAGTCCTAGAAGGAGATATGATTCCATTTGTTTTCAAGAGAGTATATTACCTATACGATGTGCCAAGCGGAAGCAAAAGGGGAGGGCATGCACATATCGAACAGCAGGAATTTTTAATTGCTTTGAGTGGCAGTTTTGATGTGGTTTTAAAAGACGGGAAAAACATAAAAACAATTACACTAAATAAGCCAAATATGGGCTTGCTCATTGTTTCTGGCATCTGGCGCGAGCTCAAAAACTTCTCATCAGGAAGTGTTTGCCTGGTTTTGTCTTCTGGAGAATTTAGTGAAGAAGATTATATTCGAGAATACAAAAAATTCCGATTATTTAAAGACAGATGAACCTATGCCTAAATTTGCTAAAAAGGTTTTAAAAGAAATTAGAAAGCGCAAAGCAAATGGAGGCAAGTGCAGTAATATTCTCTTTTTCCAGCCTAAGTTTTTTAAATCAATTGGATTGTAGTATTTGTAAAAAAGTTGTTTTTCTCCAGCTAATTTGCTTTTTATAGCAAGCGAAAAACGGTTTAAATCTAAAAAGTATTTTAAGTCTGGATTTGTTTTTTCGACCTCTTCAAATTTTGACAAATCCATTTTATTTTTCAATCCATTTTTTTTAGAAAGGCTTTCAGCATCATAAACATAACGTGCTAGTATTTTCCATGAAAAGACAATGGGATAAACAAGTCCGATTCGAATCCATAAGTCAGTATCTTCTCCGCTTTTAATTTTGGTGTCAAAGTTTCCGATTGTTGCAAAAACAGATTTATGAATGACTGCGCAGGAAGAACAGAGAGCAGTTTCTTTTAAACTTGCTTTAAAGTAATTTACAATTTCAAATTCTTCATTTGTTTTTGAAATAGAATATTTTGCAGGAATTGTTTTTTTTGAAGTTTCAAACTCAATCGCAGCAGAAAAAACTTTTTGATCAGGCAGTTTTGAAATGTTATGGAATATGGTTTCTAAAAACATTGGATGCCAATAATCATCTGCATCTAAAAAAGTGATGAAATTAGCAATGGCTTTTTCGATTCCGTAATTTCTTGCAGTAGATACGCCTTCATTTTTTTTACTATAGTATTGAATTCTAGAATCTTTATACTGTGTTAGTTTTTCTTCACTTTTATCTGTAGATCCATCATTGACAACAATAATCTCAAAATCCTGAAAAGTTTGATCTAAGACACTCTGTACTGTGTTTTCTACGTAATTTTCTTTGTTGTATAATGGAATAATGATAGAAAAAAAAGCCATTTATTTTGTTTTTAGAGAACAATAATAACCCAATCTATAAATATCAAAAAGAAAAAGCGAGGGTTTTGCGCTTAATAACTGCTTTTTAAATAAAGGTTTAAAAATCCTAAAACCAAAAGCGATTAAAGAGACAAGACGATATTTCTTAATGAGTTGAAAATAATGTGCCAGTTTAACGTAATCTGGAGAAATTAAATTCGAGTTGATTAAATTTTTTAAACCTAAAACGGCTTCTTCAGATTTTTGTAAAAATGTTTTGCTGTCTTCTAAACCAAGATGAAAAACGGGATTGTCAATATGAAGAACCTCAATTCGATTTTGTTTTAGCTCAAATGAAAACAAGGTGTCTTCATGTCTTAGATTTGGAATATTTTCGTTAAATCTGACTTTAGAAAAAATACTTTTTTTTAGGAGAAAGTTTAAGGTCAGAAAAGACAGATAAGGATTCTTTATGCGTTCGGAAACTGATAAAGCTTCTCTTTCCTTTCCATAAATCCATCTTAAAAGTTGCTTTTTTGGAGGTTGAGAGTTTTCATACAAAATCCCTCCATAAACTATCTTTTCAGTATTGCTGATTTGAGAAATATAAACAGAAAGAAAATCTGCATTGGCAGGAAAAGTATCGGCATCCAGAAAAAGCAAATTTTCATAAACTGCTTTTTGAGCCAATAGATTTCGGATCGCGCTTCGCCCGATATTTTTTTCTAAAATAGAATAAGAGGCGTTTTCAAATAGATTAATTCTTTCGTTTTCAATTGCAAACTTTTGAGAAGCATCGTCTAAAAAAATAATCTCAAAAATAATTCCACAAGAATTGCACTGCTTTACGAGTTCGCTAGCCAGCGGTAAAACATTGTAATTATAAACCGGAATTAAAATGGAAAGCATTATACGCTTCTTTGTACCACTTCGAAGATTCTTTCATCTTCGCATTTTAGGGTTTTAGATGGGAATTTCATCAATAAAGCATAATCATGGGTTGCCATAATGATGGTTTTACCAGCAGCATTAATTGCTTTTAAAACTTCTAAAACTTCAGAACTAGTCTGAGGGTCAAGGTTTCCTGTTGGTTCATCTGCCAAGATAAATTCTGGATCGTTTAAAAGTGCTCTTGCAATTGCAACACGCTGCTGTTCTCCTCCAGAAAGCTGATGCGGCATTTTGTTTACAAAATCTTTCATGCCTACTTTATCCAAAACTTCATCAATTTTGTGTTGCATTGCTTCTTTTTCGACCCATCCTGTAGCTCTTAAAACAAAAAGCATATTGTCTTTGATTGAACGGTCTGGAAGTAATTTAAAGTCTTGAAATACGATACCGATTTTACGTCTTAAATACGGAATGTCGTTTTCTTTCAATGTTGCCAAATCAAATTCAACAATATGTCCTTCGCCTTCAATTAACGGTAAATCAGCATATAAAGTTTTTAGAAAACTACTTTTTCCAGAACCAGTTTTTCCGATAATGTAAATGAACTCCCCATGATTAACGTCTAGATTAATATGAGATATAATTTTTCTTCCTTCTTGATATATAGTGACTTCTTTAAGAGATAGTACGGTTTGTGACATAATAAATTGGTTTGAATGGTAAAAGTAATAAGATAACGGTTGTATTCAAAATAAATTTCGCTGAATTCTGAATAAAATTGCTATATGAGTGCATTTTAACAGCATCTCTATAAAGGTTCCTGCTTATAATAACTTAAGAGAGCTTATATGGTTTAAAATTATTTGTTTAAGAAAGTTTGAGAACCAATAATTTGAAGTTTTACAGAGCGTAAAATAGTGGCACTTTCATAATTTGTTCATAATAAAACCTCAAAACGTTTCGTTATAACCCTTATAAAATGATACATTTGAATACTAAATATTATTAAAATGCGTAAACTTTCCAGGTTCTTTTTATTCCAAATTTTCCTTGCTTCGACTATAGCTTCGGCACAAAAATCGGCGATTTATACGTATGAATTAAAGGATTTTGACAAAGCACTGGCTTTATATAACGATAAACAATATGCTTCGGCACAATTGATTTTTGAAAAAGTAAAAAACAATACTACAAATGAAGAAGTGCAGTCTGACTGTGCTTACTATATTGCAAATTCTGCCATAAGAACTAATAAAGCAAATGCCGATGCTTTGGTAGAACAATTTGTAAATGATTATCCAACAAGTACCAAACAAAATCAGGCTTATATCGATGCCGCGCAATTTTTCTTCGAACAAGGAAATTATCCAAAAGCTTTACAATGGTTTGATAAAGTGGATGAAAGCTACATGAGTAAAACAGAATCGGATAAGTTTAACTTCATGAAAGGCTATAGCTATTTTAATGCTAAAAAGAAAAAAGAAGCAACTAACTATTTTAATAAAGTGGTAAATTCTAAAGAATATGGTTCTCAAGCCAAATATTATTTAGGATTTATGGCTTATGAGGGTGACGATTACAAAGAAGCAACGAAGTATTTTGATGAGGTTTCGGGTGAAGAAAAGTACAAAGAAAAGCTTTCCTATTATCAGGCTGATATGAATTTCAAATTAGGAAATTTCCAAAAAGCGATTGATTTAGGACAGCAGGCGATGAACAAATCAAATGATATTGAAAAATCGGAACTGAATAAAATTATTGGAGAAAGTTATTTTAACTTGAAACAATACGGAAAAGCAATTCCGTATTTAGAACAATATGCAGGTAAAAAAGGAAAATGGAACAACACCGATTTTTACCAATTAGGTTATGCGTATTACGAGCAAAAAGAGTATGAAAAAGCGATTTCCCAGTTCAATAAAATTATTGAAGGAAAAGATTTTGTGGCGCAAAATGCCTATTATCATTTAGGTTTAAGCTATTTAAATACAGGTAAAAAGCAAGAAGCTTTAAACGCTTTTAAGAATGCCTCTGAAATGGATTTTAATGCTCAAATTCAAGAAGATGCCGCTTTAAATTACGCTAAATTGAGTTATGATATCGGAAATGCTTACCAAGCGGTTCCTAGTATTTTGTTGGATTTCCTTAAAAAATATCCAAACAATTCAAGCCGTGCAGAGGTGGAAAAACTTTTGGTTGATTCTTATATTTCTTCTAAAAACTACAAAGAAGCTTTGGCTTTATTAGAAAAAAATAGAAATGCTGAAAACAAAGCAGCTTATCAAAAGGTGCTTTTTTACCGCGGACTAGAATTGTATAACGAATCTAATTATCAAGAAGCAGGTAAAATGTTCAAAAGCGCAATTAGCGAACAAAAAACTCCTGAATTTACAGCGCGTGCCACTTTCTGGAAAGCAGAAACAGAATATTTGAATGATGATATGCAAAATGCTCTTCTGACTTACAAACAGTTTGCAGGAATGGCTGCGGCAAAATCTACAGACGAATATAAAAACATCAACTATAATATTGGTTACACGTATTTTAAATTGAAAGAATACGATCAGGCAGCAAATTCTTTTCAAGCTCAAATTGATAATGCTCCTTCAGATAAAGTTCGTTTAAATGATTCTTATTTGCGTTTGGGAGATTGTCGTTTTGTAACTTCAAAATATAGTGCTGCAAATGAGGCTTATGCAAAAGCAATTGCGGCAAAAGGCGTAGATGCAGATTATGCTCAATTCCAAAAAGCACTTTCTTATGGATTTATGTCTAATAATACTAAGAAAATAGATGAGTTGAATAATTTTCTTCAGATGTATAAAAAGTCATCTTACCGTGATGATGCTTTATTTGAGTTAGGAAATACATATGTGGCAGAAAAGAAAAACGACCAAGCAATAAAAACATACGATCAATTGATTTCTGAATTTAAAGAGGGATCATTCACTTCAAAAGCAATTTTAAAACAAGGTTTGATTTATTACAATTCAGATCGTGATCAACTGGCTTTGACGAAATTTAAAAAAGTAGCTGCTGAATTCCCAAAAACGCCAGAAGCTTTAGAAGCGGTTGCAACAGCAAGATTAATTTATGTAGATTCTGGAAAAGTTGATGAATATGCAACTTGGGTTCGTACATTGGACTTCGTAGCGGTTACCGATGCAGAATTGGATAACGATACTTACGATGCAGCTTTCAAACAATACAGCCAAAACAATTCTAAGCAAGCTATTACTGGTTTTGCAGGTTATATTTCTAAATTTCCAAATGGATTGCATGCGTTGGAAGCAAATTTCTATTTAGGACAGCTTACTTACGCAGAAGGTTCTGAAACAAAATCTGTTGCAAATTATCAGTTTGTAATTGATCAGCCTAGAAATGAGTTTACAGAACAAGCTTTAAACAGATTGGCTCAGATTTATTTGAAAGCAAAAGATTGCGATAAGGCAATTCCAGTTCTAACAAGATTAGAAAGCGAAGCCGATTATCCTCAGAATAAAACTTTTGCTCAAGCGAATTTGATGAAGTGTTATTACGACAAAAAAGATTACGACCATTCTGTAGTTGCGGCTGAGAAAGTATTAGAAAATCCAAAATCAGACGCAGGCGTAAAAGCAGATGCTCAAATTATTGTTGCGCGTGCAGCAATGCAGACAGGAAATGAAGATAAAGCTAAAACAGCTTACGCAAAATTAGCTACAACTTCTAAAGGAGAATTAGCGGCAGAAGCACTGTATTATGATGCATACTTTAAAACAAAAGAAGGGAAATTTGATGCTTCAAACACCGCTGTTCAAAAATTAGCAAAAAGCTATTCTGCCTACAAATATTACGGAGCAAAAGGGCTGGTTTTAATGGCGAAAAATTTCTACGGATTAAAAGACAGTTATCAAGCGACTTATATTCTGGATAATGTAATCAATAACTTTACAGATTATCCAGATGTTGTTGAAGAAGCGAAAAAAGAATTAGCTGCAATTAAATCTGAAGAGTCTAAAACAAATTCGTCAATTAATAAATAAGTTAGAAGTTAGAAGTGAAACGTTAAATGTCTTTACATTTTACATCTCACATAACACATTTTACAAGTTATGAGTTTACCTTTTTACATAGTTGATGTTTTTGCTGATAAAAAATACGCTGGAAATCAATTGGCGGTTTTTATGGATGCAGAAAATCTAAGTACAGAACAAATGCAGCAAATGGCTCGTGAAATTAATTTTGCGGAAAGCACATTTGTAACCAAACTGGATAAAACCAATAATAAAGCAGAAATCAGAATTTTTACTCCTGCTCACGAAATGCAGTTTGCAGGTCATCCAATCATTGGTACTTCTTGGGTTCTGATGAATAAGATTTTTGATAATTCGCCTAATGAAATTAAACTGGAAGTGCCGATCGGACCAATCGCAATCAATAAATCAGATGATTTGATCTGGTTGAAAGCAGCACAACCAAAGTTTTGGGATACTTTTTCTAAAATAGATTTTACCTTTTTCAGTAATCTAAAAGTAAGTGATTTCGAGAATCAATTTCCAATTCAAGAAGTCACAACCGGAAGCGCTTTTGTAATGGTTGGATTGAGCAGTAAAAGGGCTTTAGAAAATTTGGCTCTAGATAAAGATAAGGCAGATGAATGGATGAAACAGCACTGTAAAACAGATCATAGAGGTTTATACTTTTATTATTTAGAAGGAGAAAAATTGTTTAGTCGAATGCTTTGTGTTGAACACAATCAGTTGGTAGAAGATGCTGCAACAGGAAGTGCCAGTACTTGTCTACAAGCCTTTTTGTTAAAATATCATAAGCCTGAATTTGAATTGACAAATCATCAGGGAGATTACATTGGCCGCCCATCTGAAATTTATTTTAATGGAAAACTAAGCGGAGATCTGTTTGATATTAGAATAGGAGGAAAAGCTCAGTTTGTGGCTAAAGGAGAATGGGAAGCTTAGTTCTAAGATAATAGAATAAAGAGTAAGGAATATAGATATATAAAATCAAGAAATAAAAAACAGTATATAGAGGAAATTAGAAAAAGAAGAGAAGTCTATGTTCTTTCTTCTATATTCTTTTCTCTCAAAAAGAAAGAAATATGAAATTAAATTGCCAGTATAAAATTATCGTTTTACTCGTATTGTTTGTAGGTCAATTTTCGTTTGCGCAGAAGAAAAATGAAAGTATTGGAACGGAAACTGTAAACGTTGTAAAGCCTTATTCGCCAACTATTTCAGATGCTTTTAAAGTAAAAGAAACGCCTTCGCTTGATGATAGCGGTAATCAGCCGAAAGAAGTTATTAAATACAGTATTTTGTCTGTTCCTGTGGCATCGACTTTTACTCCTTCAAAAGGAAAAGCAGAAGGGGTTGAAAAAGCTAAAAAAGAAAGATTATTTAATAACTATGCGACTTTGGGTGTTGGAAATTATAGCACTTTAAATGCAGAATTGTTTGTAAATCAGGATTTAGGAAATAACGATTATGTAGCTGGAATGTTTCGTCATCATTCTTCTCAGGGCGCCATTAAAGATGTAGAATTGAATGATGAGTTTTACGATACTGCAATTAATGTAGGTTACGGTCAGAATAATAGAGATAACAACTGGAATGTAGATTTAGGATATCAAAACCAGATTTACAATTGGTATGGACTTCCAACTGACTTTGGTTCGACAATTCCAGATCAGCGCTATGATTTAGTAAATAGCATCAATCCGGATCATTCTTATAATACGATTTGGTTGGGCGGAAATGCCGAATTTACAGAAAGCATTTTTAGTAATCTTGCTGCAAAATTCACACATTTTTCAGACAGTTATTCTTCATCAGAAAACAGATTTTTTGTAAAGCCAACTTTTACAGTTGATGTAATGGATCAGGCTATCAAAACAAATGTTATTGTAGATCACGTAAGCGGTTCTTTTAAGAATAATTATTTGCAAGATAATACAGAAGCTGTAAAATATGGTTTTACCAATGTAGGAATCGAGCCAAGTTTTGTGATTCATGAAAACGATTGGACTTTAGAATTAGGAGCAGGAGTTTTCTACAGTGGAGATACGGAAAATAGTGGGAATAAATTTTACTTGTATCCAAAGGTAAACGCCTCATACAAATTGGTCGGAGATTTAATGATTTTTTATACAGGGGTAGATGGAGGTTTAAAGCAGAATTCTTACGCCGATTTTGTAACCGAAAATCCGTTTCTATCACCGACCTTAAACATGCGTCCGTCAAGTACACAATATAATGTTTTTGCTGGTTTAAAAGGGAAATTGGCAAACAACGTAAACTATAATCTGACCGGCTCGTACTTAAATGAAAAAGACAAAGCTTTATTTAAGGCTAATGATTATACAGAAATGATTACGAATGAAGATTATGCTTTTGGAAACTCTTTTGGAGTGGTTTATGAAGACATTAGAACGTTACGTTTTTATGCAGAATTAAAAGCTGATTTTTCGCAGAATGTAACTTTCGGGATCAACGGAACTTTTAATAGTTATAATACTGATAACGTTGTTGAAGCGTGGAATTTGCCAACAATGAAATTAAGTTCAACTTTAGACGTTACTATTACCAAGCAGTGGTATGCAGGATTGAATGTGTTTTATGTGGGGGAAAGAAAAGATATGCAGGCAAATACTTCTTTGGCGATTGATACTACACCAATTACTTTAAAAAGCTATTTTGACGCCAATGCTCATGTTGGTTATAAGTTTAGTGAACGTTTAACGTTTTTCTTAAAAGCGAACAATATTGGAAATCAAGCGTACCAAAAATGGCTGAATTATCCAGTACAAGGATTCCAGGTTCTAGGAGGTGCGAATTATAAATTTGATTTTTAAGAGATCTTTGCCATAAGATACCTAGGCACAAAAACATTTTACATGAATGTGCCTTTTTTTTTTCAGCCATGAACTCATGAATTTTTTGGAGTAGATTCGTGAATTCGTGGCTGTTTTTTTTAATAAAGGAAAAACCTTTGCATCTTTGTACCTTAGAACTTCAGTACCTCAAAAAAATGACTTTTAAAGAAAAAATATATTCCCATTACACCCAGATGGTTCAGGACCGAATAGATGTTTTTAGAGACATGATTTCAAATCTGACCGAAGATTCAAAAAACGATGCCAAAGGTTCTGCGGGAGATAAACACGAAACTGCCTTATCAATGATGCATATCGAGCAGGAAAAACTGACTACTAAACTAAAGGAAGCGATTGAACAAAAAGCAATTTTAGACAAAATAGATCCGCTTAAAACTACTGAAAATATAGTTTTAGGAAGTTTAGTAAAAGCAAACGGAATCTATTTATATGTGAGTGTTGCACTTCCTAAAATAACAATTGACGGAATTAATGTGATTGCGCTTTCTCCGCAATCTCCTTTAGGAAATCATTTAATGGGAAATAAAGCTGGATTTCAGTTTGAGATTAATAAGACACATTATACTATTGAAAGTGTAGCGTAATTGAATCTTTGTCAAATTTTAAGACTTTACAAAGTGAAATGGCAAATAGCCAGTGTTTGTATAAAAAATAATTCCAGAACAACTTTCTATCTCTTCTTTACGAATCTTTCATTTGTAATTGAAAAACTCAAAAATTAATTCAAAAAATTGGATTAAGCTTTCAATTTTATAGTCTTTTTTAGTTCGAAATTAAAGTTTTCAAGTTTCACGCTTGTTTTTACTTCTAAATTTTACATTTTATATGTAAAAACAAAATTATGATTATAAATTGTAATTGAAACGTATATTTGTGTTTTTCAATTGTAACTAATATTACATCTTTGCCCTATCAAATTAAAATTTAAAGAATTAAAATATAAAATTATGTGTGGAATTGTATGTGCCTTTGATCTTAAACAAAAAGCCGAAGCGTTAAGACCTCAAGTATTAGAAATGTCAAAAATCATTCGTCACCGCGGACCAGACTGGAGCGGAATTTATAGCAATGATAAAGCGATTCTTTCTCACGAGCGTTTGGCAATTGTAGATCCAGCTTCAGGAAAACAACCTTTATTTACAGAAGATAAAAAATTGGTTTTAGCTGCAAACGGTGAGATTTACAATCACAGAGATTTACGTAAACAATTTGAAGGAAAATATAACTTTCAAACTGAAAGTGACTGTGAGGTTATTTTAGCTTTATATAAAGAAAAAGGAGTAAGCTTTGTAGATGAATTAAACGGAATCTTTGGATTTGCGATTTATGATGTTGATAAAGATGAGTATTTTGTTGCTCGTGACCATATGGGAATTATTCCATTGTATATTGGATGGGATCAGCACGGAACTTTTTATGTAGCTTCTGAATTGAAAGCGTTAGAAGGATATTGTACTAAAATTGAATTATTCCCTCCAGGACATTATTTATCAAGCAAAGACGGTGAATTTGTACAATGGTACAAAAGAGACTGGACAGAATATGATGCTGTAAAAGACAACGAAACAAGTATTCCGGAAATCAAAAAAGCTTTAGAAGCAGCGGTTCACAGACAATTAATGAGTGATGTTCCTTATGGAGTTTTACTTTCAGGAGGTTTAGATTCGTCTATTACTTCGGCTGTAGCCAAAAAATTTGCGCAAAAACGTATTGAGTCAGATGATACTACAGATGCTTGGTATCCGCAATTGCACTCTTTCTCAGTTGGTTTAGAAGGTTCTCCTGATTTAGCTGCAGCGAGAAAAGTAGCAGATCATATTGGAACTATTCACCACGAAATTAAATTCACTATCCAAGAAGGTTTAGATGCAGTTCGTGATGTAATTTACAACTTAGAAACGTATGATGTAACTACAGTTAGAGCTTCAACTCCAATGTGGTTAATGGCAAGAGTTATCAAATCTATGGGAATCAAAATGGTTCTTTCTGGAGAAGGTGCAGATGAGTTATTTGGAGGATATTTATATTTCCACAAAGCGCCAAACGCTAGAGAGTTTCACGAAGAAAACGTTCGTAAATTAGGAAAACTTCATATGTACGATTGTTTACGTGCAAACAAAAGTTTAGCAGCTTGGGGAATCGAAGGTCGTGTACCATTCTTAGATAAAGAATTTATGGATGTTGCAATGCGCATTAACCCACAAGATAAAATGATCAACAAAGAACATCCGATGGAAAAATGGGTGGTTCGTAAAGCTTTTGAAGATATGCTTCCAGAAAGTGTTGCTTGGAGACAAAAAGAGCAATTTTCTGATGGAGTAGGATACAGCTGGATTGATACTTTGAAAGAAGTAGTGGCAAGAGAAGTTTCGGATGAGCAATTAGCAAATGCTAGGTTTAAATTTCCGTTACAAACTCCAACTTCAAAAGAAGAATATTACTATCGTTCTATTTTTACAGAACATTTCCCAAGTGATGCAGCAGCGTTATGTGTGCCTCAGGAAGCAAGTGTGGCTTGTAGTACAAAAATTGCTTTGGAATGGGATGAAGCTTTCAAAAACATGAACGATCCATCTGGAAGAGCAGTTTCAAGCGTTCACGATGATGCCTACGTTAAAGCATAATACGAGTTTAATTTTTAGAATTAGTATATATTTTTTAGGAAAAACGTTCTCTGTCGAGAGCGTTTTTCTTGTCTAAAGTAATTTGCTACGCTAAATTTCTCATTGACTGCAAACAGACAAGCTATTAATTGATTTTCTTTTGATATATTTGGTGTCTGCAGTATTATCGTTAAACACTTGATATTTTAACGAATTTAATAATGGAAAGCGAAAATTAATATTTAGTTTTGCTTTCAGTCGAAAATTTTAATGATTTTTTAATGTTCAGTTCACAGCTGAACAATAATGAAAAAATAAAATAAAAAAATAGAATATTATGTCTGGATTGTTGGCCGTAATTGGTAAAGGAAAAGACCCGAAACTTGTAAAAGAACTTTCTGAAAGAATGTTGCATCGTGGTCCTGATGAAAGTGATGTTCGCATTATGGAAAATGGCAGTATACTTTGTCATGAGAGTTTATCGATTATCGATCTTAATTCGGGTAGGCAGCCAATTCAAGGAACTGATAAAGCTTGGATGGTGCATGATGGTGAAATTTATAATTATCAGGAACTAAAAAATACAGTTTTAAAAAATCATACTTTTAGAACAGAATCAGATTCAGAAGTGATTGTGCATCTTTATGAAGAATTTGGATATGATTTCTGTAATAAACTAGACGGAGATTTTGCTTTTGTGGTTGTTGATGGGGATAAATATATTGCAGGTCGTGATCCAATAGGGGTAAAACCGTTGTATTATGGTTTGGATGAAAGAGGCCGAATCTATTTCTCATCAGAAATGAAAGCCATTGCAGATCAATGTAAATCGTTTTCTACTTTTCCTCCAGGGCATTATTATACTGCAAAGACAGGTTTTGTAAAATACTATCACCCAGAATACGAAGATCATAAAAATGCAAATCAGGCATTAGATTTAGCGTTAATTCGTGAAAGTCTTATTCAAGCAACACGTAAGCGACTACTGGCAGAAGTGCCTCTAGGAGTTGTTCTGTCGGGAGGTTTGGATACTTCTTTGATTTCGGCTATTACTTCAAGATTATTAAAAGAAAAAGGACAGAAATTGCATTCGTTTTCTATTGGGTTAGATGCTGATGCGCCAGATAATATTGCGGCTAGAAAAGCGGCAGAATTTTTAGGAACAGAACATCACGAAATACATTTTTCTGTAGAGGAAGGAGTCAAAGTTTTAGAAAAAGTAATTTATCATATTGAAACTTATGATATTATTTCTGTGCGTTCAGGTGTTCCTATGTATTTGCTTTCTAAAGCTATTGCTGATCAAGGTATAAAAGTAATCTTATCGGGAGAAGGGGCAGATGAAGTTTTTGGAGGTCATTTATACTTTAGAAATGCACCTTCAGAAGAAGAGTTTCAAGATGAAACAATAGAAAGAGTTCAAAAGCTGTTTACAGCCGATTTGCTTCGTGCAGATAAAACGACAATGGCAAATGGTTTAGAGGTTCGAATTCCGTTTTTGGATACAGAATTTTTAGATGTTGCCATTCGAATTAAAACAGAAGAAAAACAGCCTAAATCATATGATGGTGTTGAAAAGTATATTTTAAGAAAAGCGTTTGATACTCCAGAAGATCCTTATTTGCCTTCAGAAGTTTTATGGAGACAAAAAGAACAGTTTTCTGACGGAGTTGGCTACAAGTGGGTTGATGAATTAATTGAGTATTGTGCGTCGCAGGTTACAGATGAGCAACTATTTGGAGCAAGTGCAGAGTTTCCATATAACTCGCCAACAACTAAAGAAGCGTACTTGTACAGATCGATTTTTCATAAATTCTATCCACAGGTCAGCGCAGCGCAAACGGTTCGTAAATGGATTCCTAAATGGCAAGAAAATCTTGATCCAAGCGGAAGAGCAAATGCTGCCCACTTAAATGGTAATTTTGAACCTGTAAAAACTAGTGTTATTGCTTAAAGTGGAAAATTCCAAATTCCAAAAAAAAATAAATTCCAATTACAATTTGGAACAGATATAGAAAAACCGAAACGCATTTAAATGTGATTTCGGTTTTTTAATTTTTAATGTATTAGACGGATTTTAAAATTCTGATTCGGTATTTCAGATTTAGGATTTGGAGTTCGAGATTTGAAATTTGCAATTTTCAAAAATTGGAATTTGGTATTTAAAATTTCGGGATTTTCAAAAATTTGGAATTTAAACTCTTTTTTGTGTTTATTTTTTGGTTTTTCAGACAATTGTGTTAATAACTTAAGTGCTTTAAGTCGTATTTTAATGGGTATATAGCTTGCGATTTCATATATTTGCGTGTTAGACAATAAATACATTTTAGAATAAATTATATGAGCGAAGAAATCAAGAAGAACAATTATTCAGCAGATAGTATTCAGGCATTAGAAGGAATGGAGCACGTAAGAATGCGTCCATCAATGTATATTGGAGATGTAGGAGTTCGAGGACTGCATCATTTAGTTTATGAGGTTGTTGATAACTCTATTGATGAGGCCATGGGAGGGCATTGTGATACTATTGGTGTCTCAATAAACGAAGATGGTTCTATTACAGTTGAAGATAACGGACGTGGTATTCCAGTAGATTTACATAAAAAAGAAGGGGTTTCTGCTCTTGAGGTTGTAATGACAAAAATTGGAGCCGGAGGTAAATTCGACAAAGATTCATATAAAGTTTCTGGAGGTTTACACGGGGTTGGGGTTTCGGTTGTAAATGCCCTTTCTGTTCACATGAAATCTACTGTATTTAGAGAAGGTAAGATTTATGAGCAAGAATACGAAAGAGGAAAATCTTTATATCCAGTTAAACAAATCGGAGAAACAGATAAAAGAGGTACAAGACAGACTTTTTATCCAGATGATACCATCTTTACTCAAACTACTGAGTTTTCATACGATACGCTTTCAGCTCGTATGCGTGAGCTTTCTTTCTTAAATAAAGGAATCACAATTACTTTTACAGATAAGAGAGAAGTTGATGAAAAAGGCGAATTTAGAAGTGAGGTATTCCATTCTGATGAAGGGCTTAAAGAATATATTCGTTATTTAGATGGTAACCGTGAGCCAATTGTATCTCATGTTATCAGTATGGATAATGATAAAGGAGAAATTCCAGTTGAGGTTGCCTTAATTTATAATACAAGTTATACAGAGAATATTTTTTCTTACGTAAACAATATCAATACGCACGAAGGAGGAACGCATTTACAAGGTTTTAGAAGTGGTTTAACAAGAACGCTTAAAAAATATGCAGATGCTTCGGGTTTATTAGATAAATTAAAATTCGAAATTGCTGGTGATGACTTCCGTGAAGGATTAACAGCTATTATTTCGGTAAAAGTGTCTGAACCTCAATTTGAAGGGCAAACGAAGACTAAGCTTGGAAATAGAGAAGTTGTTTCTCCGGTTTCTCAAGCGGTTGGAGAAATGTTGGAGAATTATTTGGAAGAAAATCCAAATGACGCGAAATTGATTATTCAAAAAGTAATCTTAGCAGCTCAAGCACGTCACGCAGCGAAAAAAGCTCGTGAAATGGTACAGCGTAAAACCGTTATGGGCGGTGGAGGATTGCCTGGTAAATTATCTGACTGTTCAGAGCAAGATCCAGCAAGATGTGAGGTTTACCTTGTCGAGGGAGATTCGGCTGGTGGAACAGCAAAACAAGGACGTGATCGTAACTTTCAAGCGATTCTGCCATTACGTGGTAAAATCTTGAACGTTGAAAAAGCGATGCATCATAAAGTATTCGAAAATGAAGAGATTAGAAATATCTTTACAGCATTAGGGGTTACGGTAGGAACTGCAGAAGATAGTAAAGCATTAAATCTTGAAAAACTAAGATATCACAAGGTAATCATCATGTGTGATGCCGATGTCGATGGTAGTCACATTTCTACCTTAATATTAACGTTCTTCTTCCGTTTCATGAAAGAGCTTATTGAAGAAGGCCACGTTTACATTGCAGCGCCGCCTTTATACTTAGTTAAGAAAGGGAATAAGAAAGAATACGCTTGGAATGATGTTCAGCGTGATCAGGCTAACGAAAGAATGGGAGGAAGTGCCAATATTCAGCGTTATAAAGGTCTTGGAGAGATGAACGCGGAGCAATTGTGGGAAACTACAATGGATCCGAATTTCAGAACTTTACGTCAAGTAAATATTGATAGCCTTGCAGAAGCTGACCAAGTTTTCTCTATGTTGATGGGTGATGAAGTGCCGCCTCGTAGAGAATTTATCGAGAAAAATGCAGTTTATGCAAATATTGATGCATAAAATGAAAATTTAATAATTCCAATTCGTTTAATTGTTTAAATTTACTAGACAATTAAACGAATTGTCTTTTTAAAGAATAGACAAAATTAATAACCGATAAAGTATAAAATATGAAAGTTACCATTGTAGGAGCAGGAAATGTTGGAGCTACATGTGCCGATGTTATTTCTTATAGAGGAATTGCAAGCGAAGTAGTATTGTTGGATATTAAAGAGGGTTTTGCAGAAGGGAAAGCGCTTGATATAACACAGTGCGCCACAAACACAGGTTTTAATACCAAAGTTTCTGGAGTTACCAACGATTATTCTAAAACTGCAGGAAGCGATGTAGTAGTAATTACATCGGGAATCCCGAGAAAACCAGGAATGACAAGAGAAGAATTGATAGGTATAAACGCAGGCATTGTAAAAACAGTTGCCGAAAATGTACTGAAATATTCTCCAAACACTATAATTGTTGTAGTTTCCAATCCAATGGATACCATGACGTATTTGGCTTTAAAAGCTACAGGTCTTCCAAAAAATAGAATTATAGGTATGGGAGGGGCTTTAGATAGTTCTCGTTTTAGAACGTATCTTTCATTAGCTTTAGATAAACCAGCAAATGATATTTCAGCAATGGTAATTGGAGGTCATGGAGATACAACTATGATTCCGTTAACGCGTTTAGCGTCTTACAACGGAATTCCTGTATCGGAGTTTCTTTCAGAAGAAGTGCTTCAAAAAGTAGCTGCAGATACTATGGTAGGAGGAGCGACCCTTACAGGTCTTCTAGGAACTTCAGCTTGGTATGCACCAGGAGCTTCTGTGGCTTATTTAGTAGATAGTATTTTGAATGATCAGAAAAAAATGATTGCATGTTCTGTTTTTGTAGAAGGAGAATATGGTCAAAATGATATCTGTATAGGAGTGCCGTGTATAATTGGTAAAAACGGAGTAGAAGAAATTCTAGATATAAACTTAAATGATCAGGAAAAGGCGTTATTTGCCAAAAGTGCAGATGCAGTTCGTAATATGAATGATGCCCTAAAAACGATTTTAGTATAATAAAAACGGCAAAAAAGAAAAAAAGCTGCACTTTTGCAGCTTTTTTTTTGAGATTAATTAATAAATAAATTGGTTAATATTTTCGTTAATTATATATTTGCTCGGTTTAAAAAAAAATTGGTAATTCGTGATCTCGTTTTTTTGTTTTAAAAAATCATGTCAGGGCTTATTTTATGGGAGTTTAAAACAAAAACAAAAATAAAACATAATTAATTTTTAGTAATAATGCAGAATAAAGGACTTATTAAATTTTTCGCAATTCTATTTGCATTGGTAAGTATTTACCAACTATCATTCACTTTTGTGGCAAATGGCGTCAAAAGTGAAGCTAAAGCTTTTGCAGGAGATAATCCTGATAAAGAGCTGAAATATTTAGATTCTATTGGTAAAGAAAAAGTTTTAAACCTTGGTTTTACTGATTTCACTTACAACGAAGTGAAAAACAAACAACTTAATAAAGGTCTTGACTTAGAAGGAGGAATCAACGTGATTCTTCAAATTTCTATTAAAGATGTATTAAAAGGTTTGGCTAATAATTCTAAAAATCCAGTTTTTAATAAATCATTAGCTGATGCATCTGCAAATTTAGAAGGAAACAAAACATATTTAAATAAGTTTTTTGAAGCTTTTGAAGCAAATTCAAAAGGATCTGTAAAATTAGCATCTCCAGATATTTTTGCAAACAGAAGTCTTCAGGGAGAAGGTGGAGTAGACTTTCAAATGTCTGATGCGCAAGTTCAAAAAGTTATCAAAAGAAAAGTTGATGAGTCTGTAGAAAGTGCTTTTAAAGTATTAAGAGAGCGTATAGACAAATTTGGTGTTACACAGCCAAACATCCAAAAATTAGGAGAAACAGGAAGAATCTTAGTAGAGCTTCCAGGTGCTAAGGATGTTGATAGAATTAAAAAATTATTAGGTGGAAAAGCTCAATTAGAGTTCTGGGAAACTTATAAAATTGAAGAAATTGGTAATTTCTTAGTTTCTGCTAATGAGGCTTTAAAGAAAACTGAAGTTAAAAAGACTGAAACTAAAACAGTTGTTAAAGATTCATTGAATGCATTATTAACTGATGCTAAAGATTCTTCAGATGTTAAAAAAGGAAACAATCCTCTATTTGATAAAATAATTGGTAATGGTGGTGGACCAGTTTTAGGATACTTTGCTCCTAAAGATACGGCTACTATCAATGAATATTTTAAAAGACCAGAAATTAGAGTTTTATTGGGTGCTGACCAACACTATGCAAAATTTGTATGGAGCAAGCCAACAACTATAAAAGATCCTAAAGCTAAAGATGTAAAAAGTGCAGCTGATATTGAAGTTGTAGAATTATATGCTTTAAAAGGAAACAGGGACAATAACCCAGCTATGAGCGGTGGTGTTGTAACTGATGCAAAAGATACTTTTGACCAAATGGGTAAGCCTGCAGTTTCTATGCAGATGAACAGCCAAGGTGCTAAAGTTTGGGAAGAGCTGACAGGAAGAGCATTTGCTCAAAAAAGCTATATTGCTATTGTATTAGATGATATCGTATATTCTGCTCCAGGTGTAACAAGCGGTCCTATTGCTGGAGGAAGATCTGAGATTACTGGTTCATTTGATGTAGCTGAAACTAAAGATTTAGCAAACGTATTAAATGCAGGTAAATTACCAGCTTCTGCAGATATTATCCAGTCAACTGTTGTTGGTCCATCTTTAGGACAAGCAGCTATTGATGCAGGTACAATTTCTTCTGTATTAGGTTTCTTATTAGTTTGTGTTTGGATGGTATTCTATTATGGTAAAGCGGGTTGGTATGCAAACCTTGCCTTATTGTTAAACTTACTATTCTTATTTGGAATTATGGCAAGTTTTGGTTTTGTATTAACATTGCCAGGTATTGCAGGTATCGTACTTACGTTAGGTACAGCGGTAGATGCGAACATTATTATCTACGAAAGAGCAAAAGAGGAATTGCGTGAAGGAAAATCGCTTTCTGAAGCAGTTGCGGCTTCTTACGGATGGCATGGTGCAATGCGTTCTATTATCGACGCTAACGTTACTCACGTTTTAACTGGAGCAATCTTATTTATCTTCGGAACAGGTCCTATTAAAGGTTTCGCATTAACATTATTAATTGGTATCGTAACTTCATTGTTTACATCAATCTTTATTGCTAGAATTTTTATTGATAGAAATATCGCTGGAAAAGGTGATTTAACTTTCTCTACAAACATTACTAAAAATTGGTTTACTAATTTCCACTTTGACTTTATCAAGATTAAAAAATTCACTTACATCTTCTCTTCAATAGTAGTTGTAGTAAGTTTAGTTTCTATCTTCTTCGTTAACGGATTGGATGAAGGTGTTGATTTTGTTGGAGGAAGAACTTTCCAAGTTAAATTCGAAAAACCAGTTGATGCTACTGCTGTTTCAGATGAATTATCTGCTGCTTTCGGTACTCCGGTTGAAGCTAAAATTTTAGGAGATGATGATCAATTGAAAATCACAACTAAATATAAGATTAAAGAAGATGGTGTAGCTATTGATGAGGAAGTGAACCAAAAATTATATGCTTCATTACAGAAATATTTCCCAAATACTTCTTACGATAAATTTATCAACTCTTTTGATGGTAAAAAAGTTGGAGTATTACAAGCTTCTAAAGTTGGAGCTTCTATCTCTGAGGATATCAAAACTAATTCATATTGGGCTGTACTTGGAGCAATGGCAGTTATTTTCTTATACTTAATGGTGTCTTTCCGTAAATGGCAATATTCATTAGGTGCGATTGCAGCTGTTGCACACGACGTAATCTTCGTATTAGGAGTTTATTCATTATGCTACAAATTCATGCCATTCCACATGGAAATGGATCAGCACTTTATCGCTGCGATCTTAACTGTAATTGGTTACTCTATGAACGATACGGTAATTGTATTTGACAGGGTAAGAGAGTTTATCATCGGAAACCGTAAAGGTAGTTTCGAAGATATCGTAAATGCTTCTATTAATACTACATTATCTAGAACATTGAATACTTCATTAATGATGATCATCGTATTATTAACGATGTTTATCTTCGGTGGAGAATCTATCAGAGGATTTATCTTCGCGATGTTAATTGGTATTATCGTTGGTACTTACTCTTCATTATTCATCGCAACTCCAGTATTGGTAGATACGATTTCTAGTGATGAGAAGCACACTATCGAAGACAAACACAATAAAGCATAATTACTATTTTAATTATATAAAAAAGATCCAGTGAAAGCTGGATCTTTTTTTTGCACTATATTTAAAAGGAATTTTAAAACGATTTATGGCAAGAAAATTACTTTTGATCTTAATGCTTCTTTTAGCTGTAAAAATGTCGGCACAAGAAGGTAATTCACGTTTTTGTTTCGGTTTTAATTACGGTTTTGGAAGTGAGTTTAGTAATAGAAACTATACGTTTAATAGCCATTTTTATAAACTACAGCTGTATTATTTGCTAAAAGAAACAAAGCATTTTCAATATCAAATATTGGTTCAGCCTGAGATTAATTTTGCAGAACATCAATTGCTTAATTTCTATTTTGTTAAACCTGAAACACCTAATTATCAGCAAAAAAGAGAAGAATATACACGCCTGAAAGATATTCGGGAATTTGCGCTTAATTGTGGTTTTTTAGTTCGAAAACCTATTGGTAAAGTTTGTTCGTTCTATGTTTTAGGAAGCATTGGGCCAATGATTACAGACACCGAAACGGAACGAATGTCTAAAGGTTTTGCTTTTGCAGATGTTTTAGCACTCGGTTTCACTACAAGTTATAATAAATTGCAGTTTGATATTCGTCCAAGTATAAGGCATGTTTCTAATGCTGGATTAGGAAGCAGTAATGCAGGCTATAATACAAAGAATATTGAATTTGGTATCTACTATCAATTATAAAGAGAAAAAGCCCAATATGTGTTATATTGGGCTTCTTTATTTAGAGTAATTGATTTTATGATTCAGCTAAAGGATTTCTCTGAGCTCTTATGATAAAGAAAAGTCCAATAATGATAAAAGGTATGCTTAGCCATTGTCCTGTTGAGAATAGACCTAATTCGCTTTCAAAACCTCCCTGGCTCTCTTTTACAAATTCTACAACGAAACGAACAGCAAATAATAATACTAAAAACAGTCCGAATAAAAGACCGGATTTAAGTCTTGCATTTGTTCTCCAGTATAAAAAGAATAAAATAGCGAACACAAATACATAACAGAAAGCTTCGTATAATTGAGTTGGATGTCTCGAAGGAACTTCTGCTAATAATGTTGCAAATTTTGGATCGGTGGCAATTGCTGTATAAGCTTCTTTTGGGTCTGCAATTCCGGTTTTTTGTACTGCTTCGGCTTTACTGAATGTATCATGAAGAAATCGAATTCCGAATGCAGAGTTAGTTTCATGACCAATAATTTCAGAGTTGAAGAAATTTCCTAAACGTACAAAAATAGCACCGCTTGCAACAGGAATTACTACACGGTCTAAAATCCATAATAAAGAGCGTTTTAGTATTTTTTTGCTATAGTAGTACATTGCAATAATAATTGCAATTGCAGCTCCGTGACTTGCTAATCCTTGGAAACCTGTGAATTGGAATTCAGGTTCGAATTTAAATGGCAGAAAAATTTCAAGGATGTGATTTCTGAAATATTCCCAATCATAAAAGAAAACATGACCTAAACGTGCTCCGATCAAAGTTGCTAGAACAGTCCAAACAAACAAAGAATCTAGTTTTTCAATCGATTCGTTTTCTCTTTCGAAAATCTTTTTCATTAAGAACCATCCTAAACCAAAAGCAATTACAAACATTAAGCTGTAATAGCGAATCATAAAAAATCCTAAGTTGATTCCCTCAGAAGGATTCCAAACTAAATTTAAGGCGTGTGTCATGTATAAATTTTTTATATCTGTAAAAATAAATATTTAATGTAAAGTACAGCTTTTTAAAAGTTAATGTTTGTGGTTGCATTTCTTTTCTGGTACAGGATCATAACCGCTTCTTCCCCAAGGATGACAACTTAAGATGCGTTTAAGGCCTAAATATCCGCCATAAAACAGTCCGTGAATTTGTAGTGCCTGAATCATATAAGTAGAACACGTTGGCTCAAATCTGCAAGCAGCAGGTGTAAATGGTGAAATGGCAGTCTGATAAAAACGGACTAACAATACAAATGGATATATTAGAATTTTCGAAAACATATTTTTTTTGTATAAGTTAGTTTAGCGCTCAGTGTTCGATTTTTTAGTGCTCAGATTTATCTTTTAATTTAACTTAAATGCTAAGAATTAAACTGAACACTAAAAAACTGAGAACTGATCACTTTTTTTATTGAATGCTAAAAGTAGTTCCTTCTTTTCCGTCTTTAAGCTGAATTCCTAAAGCAATTAATTGATCGCGAATTTGGTCAGAAAGCGCAAAGTTCTTGTCTGCTCTAGCTTGATTTCTCATTCCGATAAGCATATTTACTACACCTTCTAATTTTTCGCTATCAGCGTCAGCAGCTTTGTCATCGTTAAGACCTAAAACGTCATATACGAAAGCATTCATGGTCTTAGTTAACAATTTTAAGTCTTCGTCACCTATGGTTACTTTTCCATCATTTAGTAAATTAACAAAGCGAACACCTTCAAATAATTGTGCAATAAGAATAGGTGAATTAAAGTCATCGTTCATAGCATCATAACATGATTGTCTCCAAGTATGAACATTGAAATTACTCTGATAGATATCATTTGAATCGCTCTCATATTTTCCAAGTACATTTCCAATGTAGTTATTTCTTTTGAACTCAACTGGTGAATTTAACAGATTTATAGCTTCCATTAATCTTTTATATCCTTTTTCGGCGGCCAAAATTGCATCATCAGAAAAATCTAAAATACTTCTGTAGTGTGCTTGAAGCATGAAAAAACGTGTTACTGAAGCAGAAAATGGTTTGCTTAAAATGTTATTGTCTCCGCTAAGGATTTCACCTGGAAGAATATTATTTCCAGTTGATTTTGCCATTTTCTTTCCGTTTAAGGTAAGCATATTAGCATGCATCCAATAATTTACCGGAGCCTGACCAGTGCAAGCTTCGTTTTGCGCGATTTCACATTCGTGGTGCGGGAATTTTAAATCCATTCCACCTCCGTGAATGTCAAAATGATTGCCAAGATACTTGGTGCTCATTGCAGTACATTCAAGATGCCATCCAGGGAAACCATCGCTCCAAGGTGAAGGCCATCTCATGATATGTTCTGGCTCGGCTTTTTTCCAAAGCGCAAAATCCTGTGGATTTCTTTTATCAGATTGTCCGTCAAGATCACGCGTATTGGCCAGCATATCGTCGATATTTCTACCACTTAAGATGCCGTAATTATTGGTTTCGTTATATTTTACAACATCAAAATATACCGATCCATTGGCAACGTAACCAATGCCTTTATCAATAATTTTTTTGATAATTTCAATTTGCTCAATAATATGTCCCGTCGCTGTAGGTTCAATACTTGGCGGTAAAAAATTGAAAGCTTTTAGAATGTTATGGAAATCTACAGTATAGCGCTGTACAACTTCCATTGGCTCCAATTGCTCCAAACGTGCTTTTTTAGCAATTTTATCTTCGCCTTCATCGACATCATCTACGATATGCCCAACATCGGTAATATTTCTAACGTAGCGAACTTTATAATCTAAATGCAGAAAATATCTGAAGATTACGTCAAAAGACATAAAAGTTCTCACATTACCTAGGTGAACATTGCTATATACCGTAGGACCACAAACATACATTCCAACGTTTCCTTCATGGATTGGTTTGAAATCTTCTTTTTCGCCAGAAAGCGAATTGTATATTTTTAGCGGTTGTGTATTGTATAACGGCATAATTGTTTATTGATGTTTTTTAGTAGCTAATCCTGCTATTCGCTATATCTTTTGTGGTGAACCCCACCACAAAAGGATGCCGCTTCTATCAGGGCTAGACCATAAATATAATAGAATTATTGTATAAAATTAGAACTGAGTGTCTAGTTTTATATAATCTAAAAATTCTCTCTTCGTTTGTGGATCTTTGAATTTTCCTCCGAATTCAGAAGTTACAGTACTGCTTTCGATATCTTTAATTCCGCGAGAGTTTACGCAAAGGTGTTTTGCATCGATAACACAGGCAACATCTTCTGTTCCTAAAGCTTTTTGTAATTCTTGAACAATCTGCATGGTAAGACGCTCTTGTACTTGAGGTCTTTTTGCATAATACTCAACGATACGATTCATTTTTGATAAACCGATAACGCGTCCGCTTGAGATATAAGCTACGTGAGCACGTCCAATAATTGGCAGTAAATGGTGTTCGCAAGTAGAATAAACCGTAATGTTTTTTTCTACAAGCATTTCGCCATATTTATAATTGTTGTCAAAAGTAGAAGCTTTTGGCTGTTTTGCAGGGTTAAGACCACCAAAAATTTCCTTTACAAACATTTTTGCAACTCGGTTTGGAGTTCCTTTGATGCTGTCATCTGTCAAATCCATTCCAAGAGTCTGCAGAATGTTTTCAACATCTTTTTTAATTTTTTCTATTTTTTCTTCGTCAGTTATATCAAAAGCATCTTCTCTTAGAGGATTTTTTGCATTACTGCTAAAGTGATTATCTCCTATTTCGTCTAAAAATTCTTCGTTGTTTATCATTAAAAACTACTATTAGTATATGTATTCCTTTTTAAGGCGGTAAAGATAATTAATAAATAGGAAACCTTTTCTATGGTTTTTAGGATTTAATTACTCCTTTTTGGATATAATCTAAAATTTGAAGCCAAATACCCTTATTAGAAGCAAAAAAGACAACAACGAAAAACGTTATTGCCTTTTTAAATCTATTATAATGAATTGATTATCTGTTATTATAAACCAATAAAGCTTCCTTTAAAATATTTACCGCTGTAATCAAATCTTTTTTGTTTAAAACATAAGCAATACGAACCTGATTTAATCCCATTCCAGGTGTCGAATAGAAACCTTTGGCAGGAGCAATCATTACCGTTTCGCCATTTAAATGGTAACTTTCAAGAAGCCATTGCGCAAAATCGTCCGAATCTTTTATCGGAAGTTCTGCAATACAATAAAAAGCACCTTTTGGTTTTGTTACAATAACGCCTTCAATTTTATTTAATTCGGCAATCAGTGTGTCGCGGCGTTCTTTATATTCTGCAATTACTTCATCAAAATAACTTTGAGGTGTATCAATTGCAGCTTCGCAGGCAATTTGTTCAATTGTTGGCGGACTCAAACGTGCTTGAGCAAATTTCATTACTGTTGCTAAAACGTCTTTGTTTTTTGTTACCAAACATCCAATTCTTGCGCCGCACATACTGTAGCGTTTAGAAACAGAATCGACCATAATTACGTTTTGCTGCACATCTTCTAAATTCATTACAGAAAAATGAACATCATCTCCATCGTATAAAAATTCACGATACACTTCATCTGCGATTAAGTATAAATCGTGTTTTTTAATTAAACCAGCCAGTTGTTTAATTTCTGCTTCAGAATATAAATATCCAGTCGGATTTCCAGGATTGCAAATCAGAATGGCCTTTGTTTTGGGTGTAATTAATTTTTCAACTTCTTCAATACTTGGTAATGCAAAAGCAGTTTCGATAGTAGAAACTAATGGAACTACAGTTGCACTTGTTGAAGATGCAAAAGCATGATAATTAGCATAAAAAGGTTCTGGGATAATAATTTCATCTCCAGGATCTGTAATTGTGGCCAGTGCAAAAAGTAAGGCTTCAGAACCACCAGTAGTTACAATGATGTCTTCTGTATTAACGTTTACATTTTGGCGCTGGTAAAATTCTGCTAATTTTTTTCTATAGCTTTCATATCCGGCAGACGGACTGTATTCTATAAGAGTTAAATCAATATTTTTTACCGCCTCGATGGCCACTTCCGGTGTCTTGATATCCGGTTGACCAATGTTTAAGTGATACACCTTGTGTCCTTTTTTCTTTGCTAAATCAGCAAAAGGAGCCAGCTTGCGTATCGGAGATTCGGGCATGTTTTTTCCCTTGAGTGAAATTGTCGGCATGAGTATAAATTATTGAAGTGCAAATTTGCATATTTTTTTCGTATTTAACGTAAATAATAAGGGTACTTCTAAAAATGTAACAATAATAAATATATTTACTAATTTTATAATAAAATATTGTCAATGAAAAAATATATAGTATTGTTTTTTGGGTTATTCTTACCTTTTTTGCTTTTTGGACAAGGCGATTTCATATTAGAAAACAATGCAACTAAGGCTACAATACCTTTTAAATTGATTAACAACCTTATTTTTATTCCTATAAAAGTAAATGGAGTCGAACTAAATTTTCTGTTGGATTCGGGCGTCGAAGAAACAATTCTGTTTAGTATGGAAGAACAACAAGAAGTTAGTTTTAATAATGTTGTAAAGATTAAACTTCGTGGTTTAGGAAGTGAAGAGGAAATAGAAGGTCTAAAATCGACAAAAAATATTCTAGAAACTCATGGTCTCAAATCAAACGATCATATGGTTTTTATTATCCTAGATCAAAGTTTTAATTTGTCTTCTCATATCGGAATTCCTGTCAACGGAATTATCGGTCACAAATTCTTTAGAGACAATTTTGTCGAAGTTAATTATCAGAAAAAGAAAATAATAGTTCACGCAAAGACTGCTAAGTATCAAGAAAAACTAGAAAAAAAGTTCAAAATGGTTCCGATAACTGTTGAAAAAGCGAAACCATACATCATGACAACAGCGACAGTTAATAATGAGCAAGTTCCAGCTAAGCTTCTAATTGATATTGGAAATAGCGATGCTTTCTGGATTTTTGAAAATGATAAAATCAAACTCCCAAATAAAAATTTTCCAGACTTTTTAGGAAAAGGATTTAGTGGAGACATTGAAGGACATCGTGCTAAAATTGATAAATTTTCTATTGACGAATTTGATTTTAAAAAGCCAATTGTTTCTTTTCCAGATTCTGCTTCAGTTCGCAACGTTAAGATGGTTCCAGGACGTATAGGATCTGTTGGAGGCGAAGTTTTGAAACGATTTACTTTGGTTTTAGACTATGGAGGAAAAAAACTGTACTTGAAAAAAAATGGGAAATTTGGAGAACCATTTACATATAATAAAAGCGGAATCACGGTTCAGCACAACGGACTTCAGTGGGTACAGGAAACAGTGCATTTAGAAACCGTACGAGTTGCATCTTCAATGGGAGAATTGCAGGAAAAGGACAAAAACGACAATAACTTTAAATATAAATTTGCTCTTAAGCCTGTTTATGAAATAGTGAATGTGCGAAAAAATTCTGCTGCCGAAAAATGCGGATTGCTTAAAGGAGATATTATTGTCAGTATTAACAAAACGCAGCCCTATAAATATACTCTCCAGCAAATAAATAATCTTTTAAAATCAGAAGATGATGTATGGATTAATCTTGAAGTCGAACGAAATAGTTTGGTGCTTAAATTTAGATTTAAACTGGAAGATGAACTGTAAAAGATTGAATTATAGTATTTGGTCGATTTTTAAAAACCGCGTTTTATGTTGCTATATTGAAGGAATGACTGTTTTTTGTGAAAATAAGTTTGTTAAAAATTAGTTTTTTGGTTAAATATTTTCTTATGTTTAACAAAAAATTAATCTATGGCAAAAAACTACATTAGCTACTTACATTTTGTATTGTTTTTTATTTTTTTTACCGTTCTTCCTTCAAAACTAACGGCACAATGTGCTGGTGTTGATAACGTAAATGAATTAATTTGCGATGTTACTAATCCAATATATCAATCCGTAAATTTATTTTCTTTGTTAGGCGGTTCTCCAGTTCCTGGCGGAACATGGACAGATGATAATAATTTGCAAGGCCTAAATCCTTCTACTGGTATTTTAAATGCGCAGTATATTCTTAGCGGAGGAGAATATCACTATACCTACACGGCTCCAGCTACTTCGGGCTGTACAGATAATAAATCAGTAGTTACAATTACTATAGGTGCATACGTTGGAGTGGGATCTGAAGCAACAGTTTGTAACGAAAACAACTTTTTTAATCTTTTTACGGCTTTTGATAGTAAGGTAATGGGACCGCATGTAAACGGAAGATTTACCACAGATACAGGTCAGCCTGTAGAATCTACAATAGCGATCGGACAATATACAACCAAAACGACACTTAACTTCATTTATACTGTGCCACCAGTGCTTGCTTGTTCTCCTAGCTCAAAATCGACCAATGTGCAAGTGACCATTTATATAGCTCCGAAAATAGGAAAACCACAAGATTTGGAGTTATGCGGAACGACAGATTTGGCAGGTTACACCAATCTAGATTTATTTGACCAGCTAATTGGAGGAGACAGAGGTGGTACCTGGACGGGTATAGGTTTAACCTCTGCCATAGATCATAATATTAATCTTCAAGAATTGTTTGATACGAATGGACCTGGAGTATATTCTTACACCTATACTGTTTTAGCAGTTCCTGGTAATAATATATGCGCCAATAAAGATGTCAAAGTAAATATAACTCTAGAAAAAAGACTTGATTTTACAGGATCTAAAATTGAAGCAAGTAAAGATATTTGCGAATCTGAAATTTCAACAGCGACTTATTCGGCAAAAATTACGCAAGGGCTAGATAATATTCCTAATGGAACATACGATGTCAATTTTAGTGTTGTCGGTCCAGGAGTGTCATCATCTGAAAATGTAAGGGGAAATTTTGTGAATGGCGAATTTAATTTCCCAATACGATCGTCTTATTTTAAGCAAGTAGGAGAGTATACTATTACTGTTACAGGTATAACGTCTACAACAAGCAAAGGAACATGTGTAAACATATTTAATCCGTTTTCAACTATTTTAAAGATTTATCCGTTGCCACGCTTAAATGATGCTACATTAACAGCGCTTCCAATTTGCCAAAATGATGTGGCAACAATTGAAATTGCTGCACCTCAATTACTTGATGGGCTTTATCGTATTTCCTACAATATAAACGGAGATAATCTAGCTCTAGGCGAAACAGCAGAAATACAGTCTGTTGGCGGAAAAGCATCATTTACAATTCCAGGCAACTTGAGCAGAAGAAGCGGATTGTCTGTAATTACTATTTATAGCATAACAAATATTACCAATCCTTCACCACAATGTACCAATACAGCAAATGTTGCAGGAAATCTGTATATAAATCCATTGCCAAATGCCATAACAGTAAAAGCTGCGGTAAAAGATTATTGTTTGAATGCGCCTGTTACCGTTGCCGTTTCAGGATTAGAAACTTTAGCTAATGTGAGTATTTCTTATGCATTGTCAGAAGCTAATATTTCTGCGGTACAAACCGTTACAAAAGCAGTAGCAAATGGTAAGCTAGATTTTGTCATTCCTGCTGAATTGCTTTTAAATGCAGGTGAGACAAAAATTACATTATTGAATCTAACGAATACAGTTACAAATTGTGATGTAGATTTAATCAACGTTACAGATAATTTTATAATAAATCCGATTCCTCCAGGGCCAATTGTTTCAGATCAGCAATTTTGTAAAGTTGATGAAGCTGTAATTGCCAATTTAGAGCCAAAGGGAACTCAGTACAAATGGTACAATTCTGCAACAGCAACTACGCCACTTGCAGTTGATTATGTTTTAAAAACAGAAGATTATTTCATTAGGGAAACTTCCGCTACAGGCTGCGTTTCAGAACCTGCAAAAGTTTCGGTGCTTATAAACGATACGCCTGCGCCGGAAATGAATGAAACGGCAGATTTTTGCGGACTGGCGAATCCAAAAATAAGTGATCTTTCTAATAAAACAAATGTTCCAGCAACGGTGGCCTGGTATGATGCGGTAGATGGAAATTTACTGGCTTCAACTACATTATTGGTTCATAATACGACTTATTATGGATATGATTTAAATGAAACAACCCACTGTTTGTCAGAAAATTATAAAGAAGTAAAAGTTTCACTTCAAGACTGCGAGGTCGCACAGTATGAGTTCTTTATTCCAGATGGATTCTCGCCAAACGGAGACGGTGTAAACGATTCGTTTGTGATAAAAGATATTGAATTTTTATATCCAAATTATACACTTGAAATTTATAATAGATACGGAAACGGAATGTATAAAGGAGATAATAATAAACCTGCTTGGGATGGCAAAAATTACGAAAAAAGCGGTATCGCTGGAGGTATTGCACCCAATGGAGTTTATTTTTATGTGTTGCATTTCAATAAAGACAATAAACCGCCACAGCAAGGCCGTCTTTATTTAAATCGATAAAACCTTTTTACATTTTAATATAATTTTCAAATGAAAAAAATAATACTTCTAATAAATTTCCTTCTCTATTTATCCGTTTCTGCTCAGCAAGATCCAGAGTACACACATTATATGTATAATATGAGTGTTGTCAATCCTGCGTATGCGACTGGAGTTCCTGCCATGATGAATTTTGGAGGATTGTACAGAACGCAATGGGTTGGTGCTTATGGCGCTCCAAAAACATTTACCTTTTTTGGACACACAGCCATTAACGACAAAATAGAAGCTGGTATTTCATTCCTTTCAGATGATATAGGAGATGGAGCTAAAAAAGAGAATAATGTTTATGCCGATTTTGCCTATGTTTTAAAACTAGGAGGAAAAAATAAATTGTCTCTGGGTTTAAAAGCTGGATTTTCGTCTATGCAAAGCAATTTTAATGGTTTTCGTTTTACAGATCCTCAAACAGATATTGCTTTTTCAGAAAATATAAATGCAACAAAACCTAATATTGGAGTTGGGGCGTATTATTTTAGAGATAATCTATATGTAGGGTTGTCTGCCCCAAACTTATTGAAGTCAAAATATATTGAAGAAAAATCAGGAGTGAATGCTTTTGGTTCCGAAGAGATTCATACTTTTTTAACTGCTGGTTATGTTTTTCAGCTGAACAATGCATTGAAATTGAAACCCGCATTTATGTCAAAATTTGTAAAAGGCGCGCCAATAACTTTAGATGTTTCAGCGAATGTTCTCTACAACGAAAAGTTCGAATTTGGAGCTTCTTATAGAATAGATGATTCTGTCAGTGCGCTTTTCAATATTAACGTCACGCCGACATTAAGAGTGGGATACGCCTACGACTATACGCTTACAAACTTTGGACAGTTTAATTCTGGAACACACGAAATTATGCTGTTGTTCGATCTGGACTTGTTAGGAAAAGGATTTGATAAATCTCCAAGATTCTTCTAAAATGAAAAATATGAAAAAATTACTCGTTATTATATTCGTATTTTCAATACAGTTTATAAATGCACAAGATCTAGAACTAGCTAGAGCAAAACGTTTTTTTGACAAAACGTATTACAGCGAAGCTATTATTTTATACCAAAAATTGGCAGACGAAAAACCGTCTCAAGAAGTTATTAAAAATCTAGCCGATTCTTATTTCTATACTAACGATTTAGTAAAAGCACAGCGTTATTATCGACTTTTGATTTCAAATTACAGCAATAATTTAGATCGAGAATATTATTTTAGATACGCACAGACTTTAAAAGCAACAAATAGCTACGACGATGCAAATGCTAATTTAAAAGAATATTATGCTAAATCTGAAAATGCAGAAGATATCGTCAATTTTGAAAAAGACTTTAAAACATTAGAAAATGTTACGGCAATTGGTAAACGTTTTGAAATTAAAAACCTAGCGATAAATACACCAAATTCAGAATTTGGAGCTGTAAAATATAAAGAAGATCTAGTTTTTGCAGGAGTTAAATTGAAGCCTGGTTTATTTGATAAAAAGTTTAAATGGGATAACGAAACGTATTTGAATTTGGTTTCAATTCCTTTAAAAAATAGTAATTCAGCAGATTCTATTGTTCATTATTTTGCTAAAGAATTAAAAACCGGAATGCACGAATCGAATGCTATTTTTACAAAAGATGGCAAAACGATGTATTTTACCCGAAACAATTCTAAAAACGGAAAGAAGAAAAAAGACGATAAGAAAATCTCCAATCTTCAGATTTTTAAAGCAGAATTGGTGGAGGGAAAATGGACAAATATCACGTCGCTTCCATTCAATAGTCCGAATTATTCTGTGGAACATCCTGCTTTGAGTGCAGATGAAAAAGTATTGTATTTTGCTTCAGATATGCCAGGATCTTTAGGCTCTTTCGATATCTATTCCGTTTATATTAATAAAGGAGCATTTGATACTCCAAAAAATTTGGGTTCAGAAATTAATACAAATAAAAGAGAGCAATTTCCTTTTGCGTCAGCAGATAATAAACTTTATTTTTCATCTGACGGACATTTGGGCTATGGATCTTTAGATGTTTTTGTTTCTGAAATTAACGGAAATGAATATTCAAAACCAGTGAATGTCGGACTTCCATTGAACTCTAATTTAGATGATTTCGCTTTTAATATTGATTCCAATACCAAAGAAGGATTTTTTGCTTCTAATAGAGAAGGAGGAAAAGGGAGCGATGATATTTATCAATTCAAAGAAATAAAAGATTTGATTGTTGAAGATTGCAAGCAATTAATAGTTGGAATAGTTACAGATATTGATACGCAATTGGCTCTAGAAAATGCAACGGTACTATTGCAAGATTCTGAAAATAAAACTTTAAATACCATTACAACTTCTGCTGATGGAAAATTCAGTTTTACGGTTGCTTGTGAGGCTTCGTATAAAATTTCAGCTTCCAGAGAAAACTATACTAGTGCTTCAAAAATATTGACATTAGACAAAACAAGAGATAAAATTAATGACGGTTCTTTAGCTTTAAAATCATTGGAAGTTATTAAACAGGAAGAAAAGCAAATTGCTGAAAATAAGAGAAAGCAAGAAATTATTATTGAAGAAGAAAACAAGAAAAAAGAAGCTTTGGTGGCAATTGAATTAAAAGAAAAAGAGAAAAAAGCCAAGGAAGCCGCAATCGTTGCTGCCGAAGTTAAAAAGCAGGAAAAAGTAAAAGAGATACTAGCAAAGGAAAAAGATGTTGTTAAAGATAAAGATCGTTTAATCATTAAAACAGATCCAATTTACTTTGATTACAATATGTGGTATATCCGAAAAGAATCAAAAGTGGTTTTGGGTAGGGTTGTAGAGCTGATGAAGAAATATCCAGATATGAAAATAGAAATTGGTTCGCATACCGATTCTAGAGGAAACGCCAAATTTAATGAAGATTTATCTCAAAAAAGAGCCAATTCAACACGAGAATTTATAATTCAGTCTGGTATTGATGCCAAACGAGTTACAGCAAAAGGTTACGGAGAATCGGTGCCAATTATAAAATGTAAAACAGACGAATCTTGCTCAGAAGAAGAGCATGAATTGAATAGAAGGTCTGAATTTGTAATTAAAAATTTATAATTTTTTGAAACATAGTAAACCCGACAGGTATTTAAAACCTGTCGGGTTTCATTTTTACAGAAAAACTTTGCCAAAACCTTTTTGCGGAAATCTTTTTTCTTTAATTTTATAGTGATATCAACGAAATAAAAAAAATATGAGAAATCTAACCTTATCTTGTTTGCTTTTATCCTTTATCGGATTGCAAAGCTGTAAAAATGAAGAAAAACAAAAAGCCGCCGAAGTTGCAAAAGCAGAAGGTGAGGCAGTGGTAAGCACTGCATGCTACAAAGCAATTTATGAAAAGGATACAATAGATTTAAAATTGAATACTTTAAAAAACGGAAAACTAGCGGGAGATATGATTATGAGAGTTGCTCCTTCAACCGTTAGAACAGGAGAAGTTGCAGGTGAGTTTCATGGTGATACATTGTTTGTAGATTATACTTTTAAAGACAATGTGAATGGAAATAAAACATTTAAGAATCCGATGGCACTTTTAAAACGTAACAATCAGCTTATTTTAGGAAATGGTGTTATGCAAACTACAATGGGCGTTACGTATTTGGTAAAAGATAAGCCAATTGATTTTGAAAGCGTAAAATATAAATTTGACTCAGTAGAATGTGCTGCCAAGTAAGTAAAGAGGCAAGACTAGAGAACCAAGATTAGAGAGGCAAGATAGTTCTCTATAAAAAATAAAAAGCCGTTTCTGTAGAAACGGCTTTAATTATTTTAGAAGTTTAAATTCTTATTGAACTTCACCCTTAATTTTAAGAGCTACTCTTCCGTCAGGATAGTTTACTGCGTTTGTTTCAACAGTAATTGTTTTACGAATAGGTCCTGCTACCATATTATATTTTACATCGATTTTCCCTTTTTTGCCCGGCATAATTGCTGCCGCAGGTTTGGTAACAACGATTGAACTTAGCGTAGATTCTGCGCCTGTAATTAATAAAGGAGCATCACCAGTGTTTGTAAATTCAAAGGAGCGAAGTCCATTGTCACCTTTAGAAATTTTTCCATAATCAATTGTATTGTCTGGGGCTGCAAATTCAATTTTCGGGCCGTTTTGTGCATAGCTTATTGCGCTAAACAATAAGACTGCAATAAAAGAGGCTGCATTTTTCATATGAAATCTTTTTTTTAATTGTAAGTAAATATACATTCTTTTAATTAACACACAAATTATTATTTCTCTTTTTATAGTCTACTTAATTATTTACTTTTGCTGTCAGTTATAAATACAAAAATTGAACCAGTTTTTTGTTTAACCGTTTAATCGTCATTTCGTTTAATCGTTTTTTAGGTTGAATTGTAAATGATTTTATTATTACAGTTAAAACAATTAAAAAGAGACGTATAACCCTTATTATCGATTAAAAAGTTAAACAAATAAACGATTAAACAACCTAAGTAAATGACAATTCCAGCACAATTTGACGCTAAGACGATTGAGAGTAAATGGTATGATTACTGGATGAAAAACAACTATTTTCATTCAGAGCCAGATCATAGAACACCGTACACCATTGTAATTCCGCCGCCAAACGTCACTGGAGTCCTTCACATGGGACATATGTTGAATAATACGATTCAGGATGTTTTAATTCGTCGTGCACGTCTTAAAGGATTCAACGCTTGTTGGGTTCCAGGTACAGATCATGCCTCTATTGCAACTGAAGCAAAAGTGGTAGCGAAATTAAAAGCAGAAGGAATCAATAAAAACGATTTGACCCGCGAAGAATTCCTAAAACATGCTTGGGAATGGACAGATAAATACGGTGGAACAATCTTAGAACAACTTAAGAAATTAGGAGCTTCTTGCGATTGGGAACGCACTAAATTTACAATGGATCCAGATATGTCTGCATCTGTAATTAAATCGTTTGTAGATTTATACAACAAAGGTTTAATCTACAGAGGATACCGTATGGTAAACTGGGATCCAGAAGCAAAAACTACTCTTTCTGACGAAGAAGTAATTTATGAAGAACAGCAAGGAAAATTATTTTTCTTAAAATATAAAATTGAAGGTTCAGAAGATTTCTTGACGATTGCTACAACGCGTCCTGAAACTATTTTTGGAGATACTGCCATCTGTATCAATCCTAACGATGAGCGTTTTGCACATTTAAAAGGTAAAAAAGCAATCGTTCCAATCTGCGGAAGAGTAATTCCAATTATTGAAGACGAATATGTTGATGTTGAATTCGGAACAGGATGTTTGAAAGTAACGCCTGCTCACGATATGAACGATAAAACTCTTGGTGAAAAACATAACCTTGAGATCGTTGATATTTTTAATGAAGATGCAACTTTAAATAGCTTCGGATTACATTATCAAGGAAAAGACCGTTTTGTGGTTCGTACTGAGATTGCAAAAGAATTAGAAGAAATTGGAGCTTTAGCAAAAACAGAAACACATTTAAATAAAGTAGGAACTTCTGAAAGAACAAAAGCGGTAATCGAACCAAGATTATCTGACCAATGGTTCTTGAAAATGGAAGAATTAGTAAAACCTGCAATTAAGTCGGTTTTAGAAACAGGAGATATTAAATTACATCCAAAACGTTTCGAAAATACTTATGCGCACTGGTTGAACAATATTCGTGATTGGAACATTTCTCGTCAGTTATGGTGGGGACAACAAATTCCAGCGTATTATTATGGTGACGGAAAAGAAGATTTCGTAGTTGCAGAAAACATTGAAGATGCGTTGAAATTAGCACAAGCCAAAACCAACAACCAACAACTAACAGCCGACAACTTAAAACAAGATGTTGACGCATTAGATACTTGGTTTTCTTCTTGGTTATGGCCAATGTCTGTTTTCGGTGGAATTATGGATCCAGAAAGCCCAGATTTTAAATACTATTATCCAACAAATGACTTGGTTACAGGTCCGGATATTTTATTTTTCTGGGTTGCGAGAATGATTATTGCGGGTTACGAATATGCAGGCGAAAAACCATTTACAAACGTATATTTGACAGGTCTAGTTCGTGATAAACAACGTCGTAAAATGTCTAAATCATTAGGAAATTCTCCTGATCCTTTAGACTTGATCGATAAATTCAGTGCAGACGGAGTTCGTGTAGGATTGCTTTTAAGTGCTTCTGCAGGAAACGATATTATGTTTGATGAAGAATTATGTAACCAAGGAAAAGCATTCTCAAACAAAATATGGAATGCATTTAAATTGATTAAAGGATGGGAAGTTTCAGAAACCATCGTACAGCCAGAATCATCAAAAGTGGCTATTGAATGGTATGAAGCGAAATTACAGCAGACTTTAGTTGATATTGAAGATAATTTCGAGAAATACAGAATTTCAGATTCTCTTATGGCCATTTATAAATTGGTTTGGGATGACTTCTGTTCTTGGTTCCTTGAAATGATTAAACCAGCATACCAACAGCCAATTGACAGCGTAACTTTCGCGAAAGCGATCGAAATGTTAGAAAGCAACTTAAAACTGCTTCATCCATTTATGCCTTTCTTGACAGAGGAAATTTGGCAGTTAATTGCTGAAAGAACTCCAGAAGAAGCTTTAATTGTTTCGACTTGGCCAGAATTAAAACCATTTGATGCTAAATTGATTACTGATTTTGAAAATTCTATTGAAGTAATCTCTGGAATTAGAACGATTCGTAAAGACAAAAATATTCCGTTTAAAGATGCAATCGAATTAAAAGGAATCAACAGCGAAAATGTTTCTACTTATTTTGATTCAATCATTACGAAATTAGGAAACGTTTCTGCTTTCGAATATGTTTCAGAAAAAGTAGATGGAGCATTATCTTTCCGTGTAAAATCAAATGAATATTTCATTCCGATTACAGGAAACATCGATGTTGAAGCAGAAATTGCAAAATTGACAGAAGAATTGAATTATACTAAAGGATTTTTGAAATCTGTTGAAGCAAAACTTTCAAACGAGAAATTCGTAAACGGAGCTCCAGAGAAAGTTCTTAATCTAGAGAAACAAAAACAAGCAGATGCTTTAGCAAAAATTGCGACAATTGAGCAGAGTTTAGCTGGTTTGAAATAAGAATCAGAGTTTCTTTAAAATATAAAAGCTGTCCAAAATGGACAGCTTTTTTTTGTTTTGTCATTCCGAGGAACGAGGAATCACACTAGTGAATCGACAAAGATTGGCGACTTTCTATGTGAAATTTCTAGTGTGATTCCTCGTTCCTCCTTTAGATTTGTTTTTTGAAATTTAAGTAGATTTATGATTGAGAAAGGAAGCAAAAGTAAACTGTTCGTTCCTCAGAGCTTGTGACTCATATTTCGATTAAGACTTTAGCTTCCCTTTCATCAAAGACTCAGATAGAAATTTGGGCTAGTGACCCGTTATTAAGGAGTTGAGCTTATGATGAATTTCTCAAATCATTGTTGAATCGTAAAAGCAAAGTTATGAAAAACATTATTGTCGGCATTGATATCAGCAGCAAGACTTTGGATATTTGTGTTAAGGAAGAATCTGTAAATTACTTTTCAATTGAGAACAACGTTCAGGTTATAAAACGTTTTTTCAAAAGATATTCAGATGAAAATGTGATTATAGGTATGGAAAACACAGGCAGATACAATTGGAATCTCTTTGAAGTGCTTGAGAAATTCAATTTTAGAGTTTATGTCATATCAGCTCTGCATATCAAAAAAAGCATAGGTCTTGTCAGAGGCAAAAATGATAAAATCGATGCACTGAGGATTTGTAATTTCATTGAGAAAAATTATCAGGAAAATAGAGAATGGAAGCCAAGTTCTCGCTCTATCAAAAAGATAAAAATACTATTGACCGAAAGAGCTTTAAGGATAAAAATTAAAAAACAGCTTATGGCCCAGCAGCATGATTATAAATTAATGAAAGGCATTGGATTGGATAAAGAACTAAAAAGTCTAAATGTAAAACTCATTAAAAGTGTTGAAGAACAAATTAAAGCTATTGAAAATGATATTGAAAAAGTAATCCATGATGACCAAAGTCTAAGCCAGAAGCAGAAACTGATAAAATCAGTTCCAGGAGTAGGCCAAGTTCTATCGTGGACATTATTATCAAAAACAGAAGGTTTTACGGTTATAACAGATCCAAGAAAAATGGCCTGTTACAGCGGGGTTGTACCATTCGATTTTCAATCTGGAACATCATTAAAAAGAAGACCTAGAGTTTCCATGCTTGCAGATAAAGGACTCAAAACCATCTTACATCTGGCAGCAATGAGTGCAATACGTTTGGATAATGATTTAAGCAAATACTATCATAGAAAAATTGATGAAGGAAAGAACAAAATGAGTGTTTTGAATGCTGTGAGAAATAAAATAATTCATAGAGTTTTTGCAGTAATAAAAAAACAAATCCCTTATCAAAAAGATTTGGTTTTATCATAGAAATCGGAATGACAAAAATGTGTTATTTTTTCTTCTTCTTCAAAACCAAAAACAGAGGATAAGAAACAACAGCAATTCCAACAATAATAAGAAAACTAATAGGATCACTGTAAATAAATCCCGCAAGTAAGGCGATCGAAAATATAATAGCGAGTATAGTCGTCCAAGGATACCAAAATGAACGATAAGGTCTTGGTAAATCTGGTTCAGAAGTTCGTAATTTTAAAAGCGAATAATAAGCCAGTCCCCAAACAATTATCGAGATAAAAGCAGCGAAAGAAAATAGGACTTCAAAAGAACCTATACAGATTAAAAACAAACTGAAAAGTGAGGAAACCAATAGCGCTACAATTGGTGTTCCACCTTTATTTACAGTTGTTCCTTTTTCGATAAAGAAACCGTCGCGGCTTAATCCATAAAGTATTCTTGGCGGAATCATCATAAAAGCATTCAGAATACTAATTAAGGAGAAAATGGAAATTACGGTAACGATTTTAGCACCATTTTCGCCGAAAAGAATTTTGGCAACATCGGCAGCAGCCAGATTAGATTTTGCTAATGTCTCTATTGGCAGAACATGGAAAAATGCTGCGTTTACCAAAATATAAATGGCTACAACTAGTAAAACGCCGCTGTATAAAGATTTCGGAATATTTTTGCTTGGATTTTCATTTTCTTCAGCAAAAAAACAAACGCCGTTCCAACCATTATAAGTTCCAATAATAAGCTGTAATGATTTGAAGAATCCAAAAATAAGTCCGATTTGAAAAATAGAACTATCCGTTTTTATCGCTGGAACTTCAACTCCAGAATACATAAAGCAAGCCACAACCAAAGCCACAAAGCAAATGACTTTTAAGAAACTGGTAATCTGCTGAATTACACTTCCGTTTTTGACTCCGCTTAAATGCAATAGGACAAATGCAACTAATAAAGAAACCGATAATACGGTTGAATACTGCGCTAATTGCGGAAATAAAATAATCGTGTATTCGCTAATTACGATGCAATAAAAAGCAGGAGGAATGGCATTCACAATATAATCGTACCAACCAGAAAGAAAACCGGCATACTCGCCCAAAGCTCTTTTGATGTAGTTGTAAGATCCACCAGCTTTTGGCAGCATTGTAGCTAATTCTGAATACGAATTTGCTCCTAATAGGACATACAAACCGCCAAAGAGCCAAGAAGCAAGAATCAGCCAATAATTATTCAGCATTTCTGCAATGGTTCCTGGTGTGCGTAAAATGCCGACGCCGATTGTTCCTCCAATTAAAACGGCAACATTAAAACTAAAGCCTAAAGTTTTTTGCAATTGGTTTTTGGGAGAATCTGACATTTAGATTTGTTTTTAAAGGATAGTATTGGTTGGCAAAAATAGTGTTAATTGAATTATAATTGGAGTTAAAATATAAATCCCAAGATTTTTCTATTTCTAGAGAAACAGAAAATCTTGGGATAAATCAAAAAAACATCTAATTCAATATTTTAGAACTTGTATCGCAGACTTGTTAAAACTTGACGAGGCGCGATTGGGTTCACACTGTAGTTCTCGTGAACCGTATAGTTTAATTCGTTTGTAATGTTTGATAATTTGCAAAGAATTGAAATTTTTCTCCAAGTATATCCAACAGATGCATCAATTGTAACATAACCATCAATAGGAATTTCTCTGTGGTATATTCCGTCAGGATATTTAGTCGTATCTGTGCTGTATTGGTCATTCCAGCCTCCTAAACGATCACCGATGTAATTTCCTATCGCTCCTAAAGATACCCCTTTAAAGAAGCCTTCTGGCACTAAGTAATAAAAGCTAAGATTTGCCGTATTAGCAGGAGTTCTAACCAAACGATCACCTTCTATAAAACTTCCATTTAAGCCAGATGTTTTAGTGTATCTCATATCGTTGTAGCTGTAACCAGCGATAATGCTTAAGCCTTCAATAGGTTTTGCGGTAACATCAATCTCGACACCTTTACTTTTAGTTTCGCCACTTAAAACTTTTACGTTTGTGTCTGTGTTTAAACTTCCATCAGCTTTAAATTCTGCAGTTTGAGCTAAATTGCTGTTTGTGATTTGATAAACCGTAACATTCGTACTTAACAATCCCTGTAAGAAATCGGTTTTGATTCCCGCTTCATATTGATCAATAATAGAAGGTTCAATTGGTTTTAAATCTGCTGTAGTTCCTGTGTTTGGAGTAAATGAAGTAGAATAACTACCAAAGATAGAAACATCTTTTCTAGGCTGATAAATTAATCCAAATTTTGGAGAAAATGCATTGTCTAATTTTTTAGCGCCTACTGTAGGAACTGCATTTTCAGGGCTTACTGTTTGCACCTTATTAGTATAAGTTTCTTTATAAGTAGTAACTTCGGCTTCCTGCCATGACCAACGTACACCTGCCAATACTTTGAATTTTTCTGTAATCGAAATCAAATCTTGGAAATAAACTCCAAAACGATTCGTTTCTGTTTTTGCAATTTGAGTGGCTCTTGCGTCTGGAATATCATTTCTTTGTGTTGACGGATCAAAATTGAAAAGATTAATAGTGTCATAATTTGCAGGATCAAATGCAAAAGTATATGCTGTTGCAAATGAGTTTTCCCAGTCTGCACCTGTAAAGATCTGATGTTTTACAGATCCTGTATTGAAGTTTCCTTGAAGGCTTAATTGATCTCCTAAAATTTGTTCTGAGTTGTCGTTTTGAACCAATGGTCTTGTCCAGTCTCCATTATCTTTTACAGATGATAATTGTGCTGTAGATTTTGAAGCTCTGTCATAATTCTGGAAAGAAGAATTAAAATTTAATTTCCAGTTTTTGTTGAAATCATGATTTAATAATACAGAAGCACTAGAAGATTTGGTTGTACCATTAGACCAAAGCGATCCATAAAAAGTATTGCGAGGTAAATCAAGAATTTGTGTTCCAATAATTCCTGTTCCAAAATCAGGCGTCCAATCTGCACTTAAATAATCTCCCTGTATTGTAATTTGTGTTTTAGGATTAATTACAAAAAGCAAAGATGGATTAATGTACAAACGTTCGTTTTTTACAACATCTCTAAAGCTTTCTGAATTCTCGTAAGAACCATTAATTCTAAATGCGATTGATTTAGTTAAGCCTCCGTAGAAATCAAATGCTGGCTTATAATAAGAGTAGCTTCCTAATTGCATTGAAACTTCTCCGCCACTTTTAAATTGAGGTGTTTTTGTTACTAAATTAAGAATTCCTCCTGGTGCTACGTTTCCAAATAGTAAAGCTGAACCCCCTTTTAAGAACTCTACTTTATCTAAACCAGAAACGTCTGGAATTGATCCTGCATTATAACGGAATCCGTTTTTGAACATATTATTGGCAGACATGTCATAACCTCTAGAAAAGAAAGATTCCTGAGCACCACCACGAGCAGAACCAACGTAAACACCATTAGCGTTTTTAAGAACTTCGCTTAGTCTAATTGCTTGCTGCTGTTCGATAATTTCAGAACCAATAACTTGTATCGATTGTGGATTATCCATTGGTTTTAATCCAGAGCGAACTGCTGTTACTGGTTTTGGTTCTTTGGTTTTGGTAACTACAACTTCATTAAGAATTTCTCCTTTTTTATTCTTAACGGTATCGTTTACTGAAGAAGTAGATTCGCTGCTTGAATAATCTTGCGCATAAGAGGCAAAACTCAATAATCCTAATGCAAATAGTAAATTATATTTCATGGTGTTTATTTAGATTCAATAAAAATTATCGAGTGCAAATATAAATAGACATATTCTTTAACATGAAATTATGAAGTTGATTTCTTACTTAAACCTTCCTTAGTATTTTCTTAAGATTTGCTTAAGAATTTTCTAATGTTATTTTAATTTTGTATTTAAAACGAATTAAAATCCATCATAGGATATTCTACAAAGGCATTTCTACAAAAAAAACAGGGCTGACTCATTTTTTTGAGTCAGCCCTGTTTAAATTGAAATTAAAACCTAAGAATGAGATTTTGTAAAATTATTTTACAGCAATTTGGTAAGTTGCCATTTTCCAGATTTCATCGTATTTTTTTCCGTTGTGTTCTCCAGCCGATTTATCTGTGTGCGCATATTCTACCATATAGTTTCCAGACCAGATTGGTGTAAAAGAAAATTCTCCTTTATCGTTTGTCCATAACTCTTTCTCCCATCCGTTTGGAGCGATTACTTTAATTTTTGTTTCTTTTGCGATAGCGCCGTCATAAGAAGCTACTCCAGTGATTTTAGTATCTTTTTTTGCAACATCTGCTTGTTCTGAGAAAACTGCAATTTTATTCGTGTTAGAAGCAATATTGTTTCCTGCAGCTTTATTTCCAACTACAACATTTGCACTAGAGTTGTAATCTAATTTCATAGTACCGTAAACATCTTTTACAGTGTGGTGCATTACAATGGTGTAAACTCCATCTTCGTCTGGCGTAAAGAAAGCTTGGTATTTATTATCTAGAGCTTTAGAAGTTAACTTAGTTTCTTTTTTTGAAGGAGAAATTACAACTAGAGAAAAATCCTTTAAATCAGAAAACCATTTATCAGCTTTTGTAATATCATTATCAGAGAATTCTCCAAAATAAACAGAAATTTCCTGAGCTTTTCCTTTTGTTCCTGTTGCTTTGGTTTCAATCCAAAGGGCATGGGCAAAAAGCTGAGGTGCAGCAAAAAGCATTAGAAATAAAAAGCTTAGTGTTTTTAAAGTATTTGATTTCATAAGATCAAGTTTAAATTATTAGAATGATATTTTTTACAAACATAAGCCTTATTTAGAATAATTAAAAATAAAACGTAAAAAAACCTCGAAATTCATTTCATATTGAATGTATTTCGAGGTGGTGGAAAATATTTGCGTAAGAAAACTAAAGTCTTACTGTTAGGTTTACTAAGAAGTTCGATGGAGTTTGAGCCATTCCATAAGAATCCCAGTATTTTGTGTTTGTAAGGTTGTTGAATTTAACTCCAAGTCTCCAAACGGGTCTGTCGTAAAATACTGTTGCGCTATAAATCGAATAAGAAGGAGCATAAAAGCTTTCATCTTCAAATTTATATTGTTTGTCTACATAATTTCCTCCAAAACCAAAACCTAAATTTTTTAATGTGTTTTGAAATTTATAGGAAAGCCAAAAATTGAGCACATTTTCTGGTGCGCCGCTAGCCTTGTTGCCTTCAATGGAAGCGTCAGACGATTTAACGATACGATTGTCATTATAAGCGTAACCAGCTGTCAAGTTTAAACCGTTTATTGGATTGGCAATAAATTCAAAATCAATTCCTTTACTTACTTGTTTTCCATCCTGAATATTATATCCATCGGGATTTGTTCTTGTGGCATTATCAATTGTAATATTGTAGTAGCTCAGTGTCGTGCTCAATTTTTTATTAAAAGTTTCCACTTTTACGCCACCTTCATATTGATTCGCATAAATTGGTTTTAAGATTAATATTGATCCATCTGGCTGATTTACTGGACCTGAATTTTGAAAACCATTCATATAATTTCCAAATAAAGAAACTTGATCTTTAACTACTTCATAAACCAAACCTAATTTTGGAGACAAAGCTGTTTGGTTGTAACCATCTGTATCTTCCAATTTTTTCTGAACAAAGTTATCCAGACGAAGACTTAACATTACAGACAAGCGATCTGTAAAACTAACTACATCTGAAGCATAGACACTGAAAGTCTGTTCATTTGGGACGCCAAATTGCATTTCTTTCAATTTTGGATCTACATCGCTTTTTCGAATTGGTTCAAAATTTGTCGTCACATCAATTACATCTAATACTTGTGTTGTGGCATATTTAAATGTTCCTTTTGTAAATCTGTAATTAATACCTGTTAAGAATTTATGTTTGATGCTTCCTGTAGAAAATTCACCATTAATGTTTTCCTGAAAATTGGTAAAATTATTATGGATTGGTCCAAAACGCGATACCATTCTTTCAACTTCTGTCGGCGATTTCCATACAGTGTAGTATTGATAACTATGATCGACACGTTCATCTACTAATGAGAATAGTGTTGTAGATTTCCAGTTATCAGAGATTTTATATTCTGCCTGAGCAAATATTTTAGGAGAAGTCGTTTTAGCATCAAGATCATCTGCAAATAAGCTTGTTCTATAATTTACTTTTAGGTCTGTTGGGTTGGTGAGTCCTGCCGCATAAGAACGTCCGTAAGTAGGACGTGTGTTATTGGTGTTGAAAATCTCTGTGTCTAAACTCAGCGTTAATCTGTCGGTTGCTTTATAAATAATGCTCGGTGCAAATAAGACTGTTTTATTAAAACCATAATTTAAGAAACTATTTTCTGTGTTTGCCGAGGCGTTCATTCTAAACAAAACTTTTTTGTTTGAAGTCAAAGGCATATTAAAATCTACCGCAACACGCTGCAGTCCAAAGCTTCCTCCTGTATAAGATATCTCTGTTTTGCTAGTTTCAAAAGGCTTTTTGGTAACCAAGTTTACAACTCCTCCAAATGAGGAAACAGAAGAACCAAACAAGGTTCCAGAAGGGCCTTTTAGCACCTCAATTCGTTCGGCATTATCAATTGAGATTGAGCTTCGTCCAGAAAGAGTTTCCATGCCATTTCGTGCGTTTACACCTGTACTGAATCCTCTAAAACTAATTTCAAGTCCTCCAGAAGGATATATTTTTGAGATTGCGCCAGTAGCATTTTGAACCGCGCTTCTTATATCTACCGCAATTTGCTCTTGCAATAGTTCTTTGTGAATAACATTATAAACCTGAGGATTTTCTAGGTTCTTTAACGGCATCCTGGCAACATAATCGGTCTTTTTGGATAAGTTGCTTTTCTTGCCATTTACGACAACTTCATTCAATTCCTTATTAGAAACTTTAAGCTGTAAATTAATTGTTGAGGTTTCGTTTTCTGTAACTATCACTTCGGTTTCTGCGGTTTCGTAACCTGCCAAAGATACTTGAAGTGTATAAGAATTGGCTCTTACTTTATTAAAATCAAAACTTCCGTCATAGTTAGAAACAGTACCATATTTAGAGTTTCTAAGAATAACATTTACTCCCGCTGCAGCATCGCCGTCTGAAGTAGTTATGGTTCCTTTAATTTTTCCATGATTTTGCTGTGCAAAAACCGATAAGAACGAAAATAAAAAACTGATTGAAAATAGAAAACGTGAAGTCTTCAAACTGAGGTAATTCATTGCTATTTATTAATTGGTTTGTAAATAATATTTATTTAGAATAAATAAAAACAATACAAAAGTAAAAATTAAAATAACTTTAACAATTTTATTTTTTGCCATTTAGTATTGAAATTGTTAAATGTTGATTTTAGAACGATTAATCAAAATTCTTATCAGAAGTTGTAGTGCGATAAACTTTAAAAAACCTTAATTTTGCGGTCTGAAAAATGACTTCATGATTTTACCATTCTTTAAAAAGATTCAAAATACGCCTCGAGGATATCGTATTGCCAATACTGTTTTTTTCTTTCTTTCGGGTTTTGGTTATTCTTCGTGGGTTTCAAGAATTCCACATATACAAGCACAATTAAAGTTGTCTGAAGCCGAATTTGGAGCGGTTTTATTTGCTTTTCCAATCGGTTTAATGCTGACAATGCCTTTTACAGGAAAGTTGTTAAATAAATATAGCAGCCGTTATATTATGCTTCTCGGTGCAGTTATGTTCAATGTTGCGCTGTCTTTGCCTGGTCTGGCAGCATTTGTTTGGCAATTGGTTATTATACTTTTATTTTTCGGAGCTTCTCGCAATATTTTCAATTTATCGATAAATGCACAGTCTCTTGAAGTGCAGAAACTGTATCCTAAATCTATTATAACACGTTTTCATGCCGTTTGGAGTATTGCCGTTTTTTCGGGAGCTGGATTAGGCTATGTAATGGTGACCCAGAAAATTGCGCCTTCGCATCATTTATTGGGAGTAAGTATTTTTATGCTGGCACTGACGGCTTGTTTTTATCCGATGAGTATTCATAATGAACCTGTTCCGGTTAAGAAGAAGTTTTTCTCAATGCCCGAAAAAAATCTGATAAAATTTGCTATGATCTGTTTCGTGTCAATGGCTTGCGAAAATACGATGTACGACTGGAGCGGAATTTATTTTGAGAATATATTGAAAGCTTCGCCAAAATTAACCAGCGCTGCGTTTGTGTTTTTTGCATCGGCAGTAACTTTAGGACGTATTTTTGGTGATTATGGTGTGATGAAATTTGGAACTAAAAAAATCCTGCTTTATAGCGGCATCTTAATAACAGTTGGTTTTGGTATTTGTTTTATCCTACCGTATGCATATCCAACTATTTTTGGTTATGTTTTAATCGGATTTGGGGTTTCTTGTGTTGTTCCGTTGGTATTTAGTATCGCCGGAAGATCTTCAAAATTAAGCAGTGGTTCTGCTTTGACTTCGATATCAACAATTGGCTATCTTGGCTTTTTATTGGTGCCGCCAATGGTTGGTTTTATCTCTGAGTATTTAAGTATGAAATGGGCTTTCCTTATTATGGCACTTTTAGGAATTCTGATGATTTTTATGGTGAATAAGATCGGGGAGAATGAGTAGAGTTTTTTTTAAGGTGCTAAGGTTCTAAGATGCTGAGGCTCTAAGTTTTTTAGCGTTTTTTCATGACAAATCTTTCTGTATTTGGTTTGCCGTTTTTCAGCCCTGAAATTTCTGCAATTAATGAATCTTTTTCCACCAGATTGTAAATAATTTTATTAGGATAATCATGTTTTGGGTTCTCAAAAGTAATTTGAGTACCTGTAGCTGAAGTCATTTCGAAACTTACAGGCAATTCTTTATTTTGTCCAGGAACTGTCACAATATAAGACAACTTGCCATTCGCTTCTTCAAGACGAACATGTTCAGCAAAAACTGTATCATTTTGTCCCACGACATAATAAGATTCACCTAGATAAACCGAATCATTTTCTTTTTTCCAGCGTTCGGTAAGTTCACCTTCAGTCGATTTATTTCCCCATTCTCCAATAAACCATTTTGCTTTTGCAAGACTAGGGTAGGCTTTTACGGGAATTTCGGTTTTAACTTCTCTTTTGCAAGAAGAGAAAATTACTAAAGTTATTAGTGTCGGAAATAAAATGCTTTTTAGTCTCATAATACATTATGATTTTGTTTGAATCAATCTGAAATTAATTCTTGGGTTGAAATGTTTTTATTTCTAAAATTCTAATCAGTACACGAAAATTATTTCTTCGTCATAACAAACTTCTCAGAATTCGGTTTTCCATTCATGTTTCCAGAAATTTCGGCAGTTAATGTATTATTGGCCCCTTTTGTATAAGTGATTTTTTGAGGATAATCGTGTTTTGGATTCTCGAAAATCAATTGCTGATCTGTTTCTGAGGTAGAAGGGAAGAAGACCGGTTTGTCATCGTTTTGTCCTTTTACAGTTGCTTTATAAGTAAGCGTTTCACCTAGCTGGGCCAAAACAATAGTCTCAAAATGCAAAGTATCTTTTCCTTTTATAAAATAAGAAGAAGCACTGAAAGTACTGTCGTTTAGCTTTTGCCAATTTTCAGATAAAACTCCTTCAGGAGATTTGTTTTCCCAGTTCCCAATTAGCCAGTCGGCTTTTTTGATTTTATCTTTTTCTACCGTTTCTTTTTTCTGGCAAGAAACTGCGGCTATAACAAGTGCTAAAAGAGTAATTTTCTGAAACATATTTATAAGGTTTTTGATAGCACTAATGTATGAAAAAAATGTTTGCCACGAATTGTACTAATTTCTACAAATTATTTTGTGCTATTTGCCACAGATTAAAGAATTAAAATGATTTTGTCTCACGTAGATTTAGCAGATATAACAGATTTTTATAATTCAGATTACAAAATAAATCTGCTGAATCTGCGAGAAAAAAATTGTGGAAATTCGTGTAATTAGTGGCAGAAAAAATCTGTGCGAATCCTTTTAATCTGTGGCTAAAAAACTAAACGCTTGCACTCAAAATTGAGTAAACCAATTCCTTAGTAGGCTTTTGATCTTTTAGTTTTTCGCGAACTTCATCAAAAGTGACTTTAAAATCACAGCCCGATTTATATTCGGCACAGCCATAGGCGGTTTTACCTTTTAGGATCGTTCCTTTTTTACATTTCGGACAAACTAATGCATCTGAATTTTCTTTTGGTTCGGCTTTTTTATCTGTTTTCTTCGGTTCCAATTTCAGTTTATAATTTTCTTCAAAACGAATTAAACCTTCAACCGTTCCAGAATCGGTTTTAAAGCCTTTTATATTAACTGTAGAACCTTTTTGAACCAATCGTAAATACTGGCTCTCGGTAATTTTTTTATCATGAAAAACAAAAGGCAGTACAAAATCGCAACCCGATTTGTACTCGCTGCATCCAAAAGCCGATTTTCCTTTCAGTATCTTTCCTTTTTGGCATTTCGGACAAGTTTCTGCCGAAATTCCAGAGGCTTTCTTTTTCTCTTTTTCTGCTTTTACAACTGGTTTCTGAATCGTTGCCGCATGCGAAATATTAGCATGCTTGGTTTCGCTTCGAACTTCATAAACCAAAGCTTCCACCATTCTTTTCATGTTTCTGATGAATGCCGCTGCGGTGAAAGTTCCTTTTTCAATATCTTTCAGTTGTTTTTCCCAAGTTCCTGTAAGTTCGGCCGATTTGACCAATTCGTTCTGAATCGTATCAATCAATTGAATTCCCGTTAAAGTAGGTAAAACCTGTTTTTTGTTTCGAACAATATATTGGCGTTTGAAAAGCGTTTCGATAATATTTGCACGCGTTGACGGACGACCGATACCGTTTTCTTTCATCAGTTCACGCAAATCTTCATCATCAACTTGTTTTCCTGCCGTTTCCATCGCACGCAGTAAAGTTGCCTCGGTAAACTGATTAGGTGGTTTGGTTTCTTTTTGAAGAAAAGAAGGTTCATGCGGACCTTTTTCGCCCACTGTAAAACTGGGCAGTAAATCGGGTTCTTTTTCCTTCGCATTCGGATCTTCAAAAACAACGCGGAATCCTTTTTTTAAAATCTCTTTTCCAGTCGCTTTAAAAGTCACGTCGGCGGCTTTTCCAATTACGGTTGTATTCGCAACGAGACAGTCATCGTAAAAAACGGCAATAAAACGTCTGGTAATAATATCGTAAACCTGCTGCTGATTATGAGGCAGATTGTTTTGAACTCCCGTTGGAATAATCGCATGGTGATCGGTTACTTTTTTATCATTGAAAACCTTTGGCGATTTTTTGATTTTTTTTCCTAAAAGGGGCTGAGTCAATTCGGCATAATTGGTTAATTTCTGCAGAATTCCAGTCACTTTCGGATAAATATCACCTGGTAAAAAAGTCGTATCAACTCTGGGATATGTAATGACTTTCTGCTCATACAAAGTCTGCGCAATTTTAAGCGTTTCTTCAGCAGAAAATCCGAATTTTTGATTGCAATAAACTTGTAAACCGGTTAAGTCGAAAAGCTTTGGAGCATATTCATTTCCATTCTTTTTGTCGACAGAAACGATTTCGAAATCACTTTCCTTGACTTTGGCCGCGATAATTTGTCCGTCTTCTTGGTTTAGAAAACGACCTTCTTCATAACTAAAAAGCGTTTCTCTATACAAAGTCTGCAATTCCCAATAAGGCTGTGGCTTAAAGTTTTCGATTTCTCTAAAACGCTCTACAACCATCGCCAAAGTTGGCGTCTGTACGCGTCCGATAGACAAAACTTGTTTGTAACCGCCATGTTTTACAGTGTACAAACGTGTGGCATTCATTCCTAAAAGCCAATCTCCAATAGCTCTAGAAAATCCAGCGTAATATAAATTATCGTAATTGGCTGACGGTTTTAAGTTCTCAAAACCTTCTTTAATAGCTTCTGTGGTAAGAGATGAAATCCATAATCGCTGAATTTCGCCTTTGTAATGCGCTTCGTTCATTACCCAGCGCTGAATCAATTCTCCTTCTTGTCCAGCATCCCCGCAGTTGATAACCACTTCGGCTTTCTCAAAAAGACTTTTAATGATTTTAAACTGTTTCTGAATCCCTGAGTTTTGAACTACTTTGGTTTCAAACTTTTCAGGAAGCATAGGCAGATTGTTCAAATCCCAGCTTTTCCAATGCGGTTTATAATCGTTGGGTTCTTTTAAAGTGCATAAATGACCAAAAGTGTAGGTTACAGCATAACCATTGCCTTCGTAATAGCCATCGTGTTTGGTATTGGCACCCAAAACAGATGCAATTTCACGCGCTACACTTGGTTTCTCAGCAATACAGACCTTCATTTTTTCTTTTCTAATTGGACATGCGAAAATAGGGATTTTATGGGAAAGGGGCAAAGGTTATTAGGTACAAAGGGGCAAAGGTTTTCTAAAAAGAAAGTTTAATATTCTAACATTTTGTAATATCCCTCCAGTTCAACCGCTCTTGTTTTTACTATGTCTCTTTTTTTGCTTTCGGAAACGGCGTACCACATGGTTCCTTGCTTTACTTCGTAAAAATATTTCGAAATAAAAGCATATTCCTTATCACGATAAACAAGCCATTGTTTTTGAGATTCTTTCAAAGTTTCAAAAGCTTCTTTTGAGAGTTTCGTTTTCAGTAAACTGTAATATTTATTCAGTTCTTTATCCCAAGACTCACGGGCTTGAATGGTGCAATTGCACATTTCTGCATTAGAAATATTTTCTTTATTGAGACATTTTGATTCTAAAACATCTATTGGATTTTCTTTTTTGGTCTGAGAAAATGTTACGACTGATAAAAGCAGAAAAGTTATAATAAATACTTTTTTCATTCATTTATAATTTAAAAAAAACGATACTCTTGATCCAGAAAATACCAGATTCTAAAAACTGAAGTTTTGTTTTCACAATCTTATCACTTTTATCTCTCGGATTTTTAGCAACAAATCGAGCAGTTGAATTATTAAAATCTAGCGTATATTTTGGGTCTAAATCTTCTTTTTTGTTCGCCGAAAAAGTAATCAGATTGTCTTTTGCGCTCCATTTTCCTTTTCCGTATTTATTTTCTTCTGCAGGATTTCCGTTTTGTATTTTAGAATACGAATGGAACACAAAAGTTCCGTCTGGGTTTAAAGTCAGTTTGTATTCAATTATATGTTTTTCAGTAGAAAGTGAGCGCGTATAATTGCCCGAAAATGGGTTGGATTGTGGGAATAAAGTTAAACTGAAAATTAAAAGGAAAGAGGTAATTATTAATTTCATTGGTTTTAAATTCTTTCTAATTATTAATCATCGGGTTCAAATTACTATCCTTATTTCTCAAATCTAATCCGCCTTCGTAAACCGATTTAAGATTGGTGAGATAAAAATGCCAACCGTTGGAGCAACCCAATCTGATGTATTGTTTCGAATGATCATCTGTTGGAATATTATAATGACGAAGTTCGACAATCGTGTAATCGTCTTTTTCGGTTAGATTTATATCTACAAGACAGTTTCCTTCAAAAGTAAATTGCAATTGATCTATTCCATTGGCAGAAACAATTTTTCCTGACATAGCGTCATCATACAAATACCAAAGCCATTCGTATGTGTTATCTTTTTCTACGTTTTTGTCTTGGTTTATAGATTGCTGATTAGCGCCAAAAAAAGATACCTTTTCGAGAAACCATTTTTCTAACTCATTTGCTTTTGTCCACGCATCGTATATATCTGAAAGTTTAGCTTTAACGGCTATTTTTTTGGTGAAAGAAGTCCAATCGAAGTTTTCCATGATGTTTTATAGTATTTTGAGGTTAGAGGAAAGAGATCTAAAATTAAAACAATGATTAAAACAAATGTAAGCTATTTCTTGTTGCTTTTTATTTCAAAAAAAGCTGCAGGAAATATTTCTCTGCAGCTTTTAAGTTTAGGTTTACTATTTGTTTATTTCTTTTGTTTCAAATGTTTGTCCAGGAATTTTTCCATGGCACCATAAAAATCAAAACGATTATCTTGATTTCTGAAACCATGCCCTTCGTCATTTTTAACCATGTATTCTACAACGACACCACGTTTTTTCAAAGCTTCAACCATTTGGTCGCTTTCGGCTTTATTTACTCTCGGATCGTTTGCTCCTTGTGCGATAAACAAAGGTGTTTTTATTTTGTCTGCATGTAAGGCAGGCGATGCAGATGCAAGCAGCAAACTATCTTTTTTAGGATCGCCAACCATTTCGTGAAACTGATCCAGATAAGGTGTCCAATACGGCGGAATCGTATTCATGAAAGTAAATAAATTGCTTACGCCCACATAATCTACTGCCGCTGCATATAAATCGGGCGTAAAAGTGATTCCGGCAAGTGTTGCATAACCACCGTAACTACCGCCATAGATCGCAATTCTATTTGGATCTGCAATGCCTTCTTTTTTCAGCCATTCCACACCATCGGTAATATCATCTTGCATTTTTTTACCCCATTGTTTAAAACTAGATTGCCAAAATTTCTTTCCATAACCGGTGCTTCCTCTATAGTTCATCTGTAAGACAGCATAACCACGATTTGCCAAGAATTGAACTTCTGGATTAAAGTACCAGCCATCTCTTGCCCAAGGACCACCATGAGGGTTGATAATGACAGGCAGATTTTTAGGTTCAACTCCCAACGGAAGCGTTAAATAGCCGTGAATTTCAAGACCATCTCTCGATTTATACGTTATAGGTTTAATATGGCTCATGTGTTTCTCTTCGATCCAAGGAAACGGATTCGCAACTTCTTTAACTTTTGTGGTTTTGAAATCGTATATGTAGTATTTTCCTGGAGTCCTATCATTTCCAGCCCAAACAATAGCTTTGGTTCTGGCATCGTCGTAGTTTACAATTTCGGTTTCGTAACCTTCAATCTGCTTTTTCAGATCGTTTTTGATTGCTTCCCATTCTTTATCAAAAAAATGTTCTTCCTGTTTTTCAGCTTCCCAAGTTACAGAAGTCAAGGCTTGTTTTTTTCGATCGTAATTAATTGCATCTAAATCATAGTTAGGGTCAGCAAACAATTCTTTTACATTTTTTTTGCCAATTGGGTCATATTCAGCCAAAACCACTTTATCCTTGCCAATATTACTCAGAGCATAAATGTTTTTATTGTCCTTGTCAAAAGATGCAGGAGAAAAGAAATCTTTGAAAGTTGTCGTAATAAGAGGCGTAAAAGGTTCTTTGTCAGAATTTCGATAATTCCAAGTAATGTTTACACCGTCCGTTTTTGAGGCAAGACGAATTACGCCATTATTGTCTGTAACCCATCCGTCAAAATTTTCCTTGTTGTCGTAAAGCAGTGTCAGAGTTCCAGTTTCGACATTTAAAAGATAAGGATCAAAATATTCTTTTACCCTTTTGTTAATTTGTACAATTAGTTCTTTTTCTTTGCCTTGAACGTCAATTAGCGCGTCTATAATGTCACTTCTAACACCTGGAAAGGGAGTTAATGCTTTTAAATCAGTTCCGTCTGTTTTTACCGAAAAGAGTTGGAAATTCTCATCTCCGCCTACGTCTTGGGCATATATAATTCGGTCACCTTTCCAGAAATAATTGAAAATGCTTCGCAAAGTGTCGTTGGTTACACGAACCGCTTTGGTATCGTTTACTTTCTGAACAAAAACGTTGGTTTTTCCTTTATAATCGGCACGATAGCTAAAGTAATTTCCGTCGGGCGAAATTTTGAAAGAGCTTTTTTCTCCATTCTTGAAGAAAGTCTTTACATCAATTAATGGGGCAGGTGTTTCTTTTGGTTCCTGTTTGCAGGAATTTAAAGTCATTGCCAAAAGAACTAAAATGGATAAAATCGATTTTTTAATCATGTTTGGTTTGTTTTTGGTGATTGATGAATGATAAAACTACTCTGGGAATATATTGTAATGGTATTGATAATCTGTTTTTTATCAACTAAAAAATAGGAAAAAGTTTGCAATATAAATGGAGTTGAATTATTTTGCTGCTTTATTTGGATTGCACTACAAAATTAAAGCAAGTTCTCTTGGTCTTCATTTTTTTGGAAGATAAAAAAGGCGTATATTGCCAAAACAATTTGATATTATAATGGTCACTGCAAATTTTTATTTAATAAACAGTTCTTTGATGTGCTTAATGTGCACGTTATTGTATTTGCATGACGATACTTTCTTAAAAAACTCAAAAGAGTTTATTTCTTTTGCCCTGTCACAACTCTAGGCAGGGAAATCTTTTCCGATTTAATTACTCATTTATTTTAATCTTCATTTTTATTCAGGATAGGATATCGCTGAATGACTCGTTTTTGCATAATACTCAGCGAAGAGTTGTGTCATGTTTTAGATAAAATGAAGCAAACAAGAAAGTCATGTCACAAAACATAATATTAACAACAGGAACATACGATTTAATTAAAGATCACGTAAGAAGAAAAAAAGTAACCGTACAAGAAGAAGAACTTTTATTAGGCCAGCTAAAACATGCTACGCAAGTATTGCGAAAAAATCTGCCTGAAGATGTAGTTTCGATAGATCGAAAAGTTACTTACAAAGATCACATCAATAACGAAGAAAAAACAATCCTTCTAGTTGGTCCAGAAAAAGCAAAAGCAAGTAAAAACAAAATTTCGGTTCTTTCAGACGAAGGAATTGCAATGGTGGGTTACAAAGAAGGCGATATTGTGGAATGGCCTGCTAAAAAAGGAAATCTAAAATTAGAGATTTTAAAAGTAGAGGAATAGGTTGAATATCGTTTCGTTTTCGTTTTAAGTTTAGTAAAATCCCAAAAGAGTTTTCTTTTGGGATTTTTTTTGAAATAATAAACTATCGCTCCAAAAATATCGATATGCAGATCATGGAAGAAAAAAACATGGAATGTGTTGTAGCGTGATGATTTAGGTATTAAAAACAATGAGCAGCATTACGAAACCTCCCAAAAAAAGAACTCCAATCATATGATTTCGATTGCTATTATCCTCTTTTTTCTGGCTGCTTCCCCGGGGTGACCAGAAACTTGCAAATGTTCTGAAATCATTGTCGTTGGTAAGAGTCCATAAATTGTAACCAAGAAATCTTGCTGAAGCGCCCAAAAACTCCAGAATAATTCGTCCTGATATTATTTGTTCAAAGTCCATTTTAAGCGGTCCAATCGAAGTTTTCCATGATTTATTTTTAGTAATCAAACATTCAAAGCTACATTTTTTTAATGTTGTTTGAAGCAACCTTTTTCTGTTTTTTTTGAGATTAGTTTTATTTTTAAGATTGTACAAAGGTATTTTTGAACTTGTAAAGTAGTTATATTTTTCGAAATATAGAAAGTTTCTACTTCACTAGCTTGAATATTATGATTCATCTACAATCCAAGATGGATATTCATCTACATAGACCCATTTATTGTTTTCTTTTTTAATGAATATAAAACTTCTGCAAATTCTATTTTGACTGCAGTAAAAAGAAAACAAATAGCAGCCTTTAGTATTATTGTCATTTAAAACCAATCGATATATTTTGGAAGCTCGAATACTGGATTGATCTTTAGAACTAAGGTTTTCTTTTTCAAATTTATAATAAGAATAGTCTAACTCTCCTCTTGCAAATGTTTTGTTTTCACCTTTATAATGTACTTGCTTTTTAATCAAATCGATATATTCTTCACCAATAATCGTGTCCATTCTTGCCAATTCATTGTACTTAAAATCAGCAAGTAAATATTGATAGTTTTGTTTCCAATCGGTTTCATTCTGTAAGTTGTTCGCGGCAGGTATATATTTATACGCAAATAAAGTATCGCTAACAAACACTTTAATTTTTTTTGTTTTCAAAGCATTTGAAATAGAATCAGAAAAGTAATTCAAATGTTCTAAATCCTTTTTGTTTTCTTCTTTTTTTTGTGAATCTTCCCCCATTGCAATTCCCATTTCGAGCCCAAAAGCAGCAAGTTTGTAACCTTTTCCACCTTTAATAAAACTAACCATTGAATTTGGATTAGTGTCCAGATATTGACTAAGCGTTTGCTTGATAATTTCTTTTTCGGTTTTAAAGTCAATGCCTTGCGAATACGAAAAGTTGAAAAGAAAAATAGAAAATAAAAGAGGAAGTGATTTCATTCTATAATTTTATGGAGTTATTGATTACGCATGTATTAATTTCTTTTATGATTTCATTTAGATTTTTGTTAAGTTTTCTGAACCATAACCGCAACTTACGCAATATATTGCTTTTGGAGTTCGGAATAGTTTTTCGCAATTAGGACACTCTTTTCCAAACTGACTTCTTTGATGATGTAAAATAGCTAAAGGATTTGGTTCATATTCACCTGTTATGAGTTTATACATTTCTAGTAAATAACGATATTTTTCAAATGTTTCAATTTTGTCCAACCAAACATAGTTCTGAATATCTCTTCTTTTCAATTCCTTTTCAATTTCTTTTTTTCCAAAAATGAATGCTTCTCGGCATAAATTGAAATCATAGTCATTTAGCATTTTGACTTTCATATCGCAACGCCAGCAAAATTTTTCTTCCATTAAAATATAATTTGACTACAAACAAATACAATGTATTCCATGTAGGATTTTTGATTTATAAAATTGATTATGAAAAATCGGTTGTATACACTCGATTGTTTACGATCACCTAAATATAATCTAATATTTCTAATTTCGTTTCAAAGAAAAATAATTAAAATCATGGAAGCGCAAAACAAAGAAAGAGCTGAAGAATTATTAGAATTCATAAATAAAGGAAGATATTTCACCAAACTAAAACCAGAGCCTAAAGAAGCCAACTCGTTTACCCTACCGCTAAAAGTATCTTCTTATAACGAATTAAATCTAATGGTTTCAGATTTGCTAAAAGCCAGTATTATTTTGCTTAATCCAGATGCCAACGGTTTGTCGAGTTTTACAAAAGACAATAATGTCAATGTACTGACTTTACTTGAAATCGCCCTGCAATTATTGCCAGAAGATGAAATGGAGTTGTTGGATGATTTGTGTAGGTTTTAATTTTATTGAGTATCAAAAAAACGCAAAAGTCAGGAAAGACACTTTGCGTTTTTCTAGAATGCTTTGTTGAGTATATATTTTAAATTATTTTTAAATCAAAAGCTATTGGTCCTTTATAATTAAAACCAATATAAAAGGATACTCTTGTACCTCGTTTTAAATTTCCTAATTTATAATTTTGTTGAAATTTGTAAAAATAAATTGTATCTGAAATTAAATCTCTTTTTATATATCCATAACTGAGCTCCTCGGAATTTATTGCTCCAAAGAATTTTTCCTTTTGTCCATTTTTATATATTACACCTGATATATAGTTTTTGATCTCAGGAGAAACATTAGCTTTTGCTAGACTTAAAAAGCAATCTTTATAGTCCATATTATTTAAAAGAAATAATGAGCGTGCATAATATAATTGTGCTTGAAATCTGCTATCGCCTTTAGTGAAAGATCTTTTTAAATAATAACTGATATCAGAATAAGAGGGATTGTCACTTTTGTCGAGAAGCATTGCATAACGAAAATTTAAATCTTTTTCGCTTGGATTTAATTCAAGAGCCTGCTTTACAACTTCAACAGCCTGACTATTTTCACCTTCTTTATCATAAAAATTAGATAGTCTTAAAGCAATATAAGGACTTGATTTATTTGCATTAAAAGCTTTTTCTAATAATTGTTTAGCAGCTGTATTTTTTTCGAGAATTTCATTGAAAGAGGATTCGATCTCTAAAATAAAAGGATCATTGGATAAAAATTGCTTTGCAATTGAAAATGCTTTTTCTGTATCTTTTAAAGCCCTTTCTATTGCAGGAACATCATTAATATCAAGTATCTTTTTTAGTTTTAAAATATTTGCCTTAAGTATAGTATGGTAGGGATGTGAATTAGTAGGTTTTGCTTTAATTATTCGATTACAGATGTCGATGACTTTTCCAATATGTGAAAAAAATTCAGGAGCAAGAGCAGTATTTTCTGCTTTTCTTAAAAGAAGCTCGGCATAAGTGTGCAAAATTAGTGGATCATCCTCTGATAAATCATTAGCTTCTTTTAGGTGTTTTTCAGCACTTATCATACTTCCTCCCGAACTAACCATTTCAAAAATAGCTTGTTGTTGAAATAATTTAGGATCATCTTTACTAACTGTTTCCGCTAAGACATAAAGTCTTCTGATCATTTGAGGATCTGGAAATATTTCAATTAACTTTCGAGCATTAACAACTTCTAAGAATGCTTTTCTATCACTTTGATAATCGATATTTAGATTATTTATAATACGTACATATTCATCAAATCTATCTTGTGGACTTAAAAGTACTTTTTCAAAGATAATTTCTGCAATCATTCTATTTCTAGTAAGATATACATAATCGTTTATTGTGTAGTCTCTTTTGTCGAACACTATATGTTCTAGTGGTTTAAATAGTTCATTTTTGAATTCTTCAAAAGGGATGTTATGAACACGAGATATAAATCCTGCACGTGCATAAGTTCCAATTTTGTGAAATATTGAAATTGTTAAATAGAGTGACTGTGCTTTAATGTTGTTAATTGAGTTATACTCATCAAATATTATTTCTTCAAATGGTTTTCCATTTGTAGCTTCATATAATGCAACTAATAGTTCTCTTCCTGCCTTTTTTGAAAATGCTTGAATTCTTTCCTCATGACTACTATTTTTTAAATTGTAAAGCGCTTGATGTCTGTCAAGTAAATTTACTAAGTCATTGATTTCTTTATCTGATAAATATTGTATTTGATATGATTGTGACAGGTAAGTTGAAAGATCATTGCATTCAGTATTCCAAACATTCAATCTTTCAGATCCAATAATGGTAAGTTTAATTTTTTCTTTTTTTGCTTTCTTTAAAATGTAAATAACATCATCTTCCAGAGCAGCAATATTGTCAATGAACAAGTATATCCTTTCATTTACATATTTATTTAATTCATATATGTCTTGGAAACTTAACGTGTCACTCTTTAAAAATATACAAAATTTTTCAAGTATTGTTGCACCATCATATGCTAGCCTTTTAAGTAAAACACTTTTACCACTTCCTGCATTTCCTTTAATTAAATATAAATACTGGTCTTCATCATCAACGTCATTTTTTGAGAAAATTTCAAATAAAAGGCCATCTTTAATATCTCTTTGAATATCAAGATTTTTTAAAATTGGATCCCAATTTGTGAAATTTCCTTTATAAAATTCTTTTGGATCCATATTAGGAGCACTTATTGACAGATGGACATAATCAATTTTATGTTCGATAAATTCTAAAAAATGCTCAGTTGGAGATAAATCTTGTATAGAAGAAACAAATTTATCATAAATAGGTAAGTCATTTGCAACTCTAATTTCTGATAATATCCTTGTTTTTATGTCAATAGCATTATTTATTTTTTCGATAAACTCTGCAAAAGTCATTTTTAGACAAGATATTTTTTTTCCTTCCCAAAATCTTTCTTCAGGTTCGTTAACATTTGGTCTGACAATATAGGATCGAACTCGACTTGAATGGTTTTCGTCAAGTTTATTCAGAATTGACCTAATGTCTGAATCTTGCATTGCAAAGCCAACAAATATGAAAGTGTAATTAATCATTAATTCTTGTAATTCCCGAAAAAGATTCTCACGTTTGCTTTCGTAATTCGCAAATTGATCTAGTGTCAAAATTAGCGGAGCTTGATTATCTGCTATATCATTAATACATCCATGTAGTTTATAGTAAGGTAGGATATCATCAGAAGTGAAAACTTGTGTTCTCGGTGTATTTTTTGAAATTGGTTTGAGAACTTGTAAGGGTTTCTTGCATTGTTGATATGAAGATTCAATAATAGAATCGTAATTTGTTGTAAAAATAGCTTTCCATTTAAATTCTGGAATTTTTAAATGATGAGGTAACGGTTTAAATTCTGAAATTGTTTGTGCAACATATAATTGTACATCATATAAAGAACTTTCAGAAATGCTTAGCATTGAGGTATATGCTAAATCACCTGTAATGTCTCCTAAAAATTTTTTAGACAATAATACTGATAACTCTGAAGCCAAAGGCATAGTATCGTTTTTTTGATTTTTTGTTCCAAAACTTGCACCTGCACCTAAAAAAAGTACAGTATTCCCAAGTTTTATTTGTTCAATTAAATGATGAGGAATATCCATATTACAATTTTTAATGTTTCAAACATAACTACTTGTGACTTAATTTCTTTACGGAAAACCATAAATGAAAAAGCTAAATTTATGATTGTTGCTTCTCATGCAAGTATCTTGTAAAGTAAATTGATAAAAACAAACATCTGATTTAATTTAAATCCACCACCAAGTAAAAACCCCTGTTTTTCAAAAACAAAAAACATCAAATTCCTCCTCAAATTCCCCAAAAAATGAACACTAGAATTTTCGATAAAAATTTTGTAATTTTGCCGTCCAATAAAAGGAATTAGAAAATGTTAGATAGACTTCAATATGTAAAGCAGCGTTTCGATGAGATTTCGGATTTGATTATTCAGCCGGATGTTATTTCTGATCAAAAACGTTATAAGCAGCTTAACCAAGAATATAAGGGTATTAAAGCGCTGGTTGAAAAGAGAGAAGAGTACATCATAGTTTTAGCAAATATTGACGAAGCAAACGAAATTATTGCGGACGGAAGCGATGCTGAAATGGTGGAAATGGCCAAAATGCAATTGGATGAAGCAAAAGAACGTCTGCCAGAATTGGAGGAGGAAATCAAATTTATGCTTATTCCTAAAGATCCTGAAGATGCGAAAAACGTTATGGTGGAGATCCGCGCCGGAACGGGTGGAGACGAAGCGAGTATTTTTGCAGGTGACTTATTCAGAATGTACACGAAATATTGCGAATCTATGGGATGGAGGTCATCTGTTGTAGATATGAACGAGGGTACTTCTGGAGGTTTCAAAGAGGTTATTTTTGAGGTTACTGGAGAAGATGTATACGGAACTTTGAAGTTTGAAGCTGGTGTTCACCGTGTACAGCGTGTTCCTCAGACAGAAACTCAAGGACGTGTGCATACATCGGCTGCAACGGTTATGGTTTTGCCAGAAGCAGAGGAGTTTGATGTTCAGGTAGATATGAACGATGTTCGTGTAGATTTCTTCTGTTCGTCTGGACCTGGAGGACAATCGGTAAATACTACGAAATCGGCTGTACGTTTAACGCACATTCCAACAGGATTGGTAGCGCAATGTCAGGATGAGAAATCGCAGCACAAGAATAAAGATAAAGCTTTGATGGTTTTACGTTCTCGTTTGTACGAAATGGAATTGGCCAAAAAGCAGGAGGAAGATGCTAAAAAACGTAGTTCTCAGGTAAGTTCTGGAGACCGTTCGGCAAAAATCCGTACGTACAACTATGCACAAGGCCGTGTAACCGATCACAGAATTGGTTTAACGCTTTACGATCTAGGAAATATCATGAATGGTGATATTCAGAAAATCGTTTCGGAACTTCAGTTGGTTAACAATATGGAGAAATTGAAGGAAGCTTCTGAAGTTTACTAATCGTAAACTTTTAAGGTGCTGAGATACTAAGATGCTAAGGTTCTAAGTTTTTTTTCTCTTGGAACTTAAAATATATTTTAAAGCCGAACAAAGTTCGGCTTTTTTTGTGCAAAAAAAATCTTAGAATCTCAGAACCTAAGATTCTGAGATACTAAGATACTAAGATGCTAAGGTTTTGAGTTTCTTAGTTTATGAAGTTTGAAAACATAAAAAAACAGCATCTACAAAGTAGATGCTGTTTTTTTTTATTTAAGATTAGTAAGCTAGATTAAAAACCCGAAATATAAAACTTAGAACCTTAGAATCTTAGCAACTTAGTATCTTAAAAAAATATATATTGAAGGTCTTCGCCCCATCAACCGTTTCCCCAAACACGTATGATGGAGCTAGACGCCTAAAAATACTCTCGTATATTCTAAACATTTATATAGATTCGAGTAAACGTAAACGCCATTTTTTATCATTATTTCGCTAAACTTTTCCATAATAATTTAAATTAAGTTAGACAAATTACTCTCTAGATGATTCGTAGTGTGATGATTCTTCTTCTTCTTCTTCAGATTCAGAAGATTCATGATGAGGTTTGGAAACCAGATTGGTTACAATAAGCTGAACAATAGAGCCTAAAACACCTTTAAACATCGAGTCGCCTTTACCTACAATAAATCTTTTGGCTAAATAACCAATTCCGATACTGATGGCAGATTGAGCGATGTGGCTTTTAAAACCAACCGTTTCGTTGATTTCTTCCACTGTGTTTCGAATTAGATTAATAGGCTTTAAATTATCCTTAATCTCATCGATTTGGTCTTTTATAGCGCACCATTCTTTATCCTGGCGAACTTCCAATTCCTCAATTTTTTGATTTAACTGATCAATAGTGTAAATAGCCTCCATAGTTTTTTCGGTTTTTTAAGGTAATTAAATCAGTTTTTTGTTTCTTTTAGAATACTGGATATAATCGTATTTCCAATAGGAGTTTTTATCAGTTTATGATGTGATTTTACAACCACAATTACCAAAATAAGATAAAATAGCGCCATGATAAAAAAGCCATAGTAATACTCTCCAAGTTCTTTACCAATCCATAAACTAATCCCGATATTCAGGAACAAAGTAAAAAATGCAACAACAATTCCAATTGCTATCTTTGAAGCCAATGATGAAGCACCATCAGCAACAGAACATACTGTTTTTAGTTTAAGTAATTCTAAACTTGTTTTAGCATAGTTTTCTGCTTTTTCATAAAGATTTAAATTCTCGTTTGTTGTTGCATTTGGTTCCATGATATAGGGTTTTATGGTTTGAAAATTTCACTAATTAATTCTACTTATTAATAGTTTGATTTTACTGTTTTAACATCATCTTTTAGCGTGTTGTAATCTTCTTTAACTTGGTTAAGTTTAGATTTTCCTTCTTCGATAATTTCTTTACCGTTTGAAGTAATCGTGTTTACAATGCCATCAAATTTTGTTTTTAGATTATCACCGTAATCTTTTGATTTATCTTTGATTTTTTTTCTTGTGTTTGATCCTTTGTCTGGTGCAAATAAAACACCTATGAATGCTCCCGCCGCTGCGGCTCCTAAAATTCCTAAAATTGTGCTACTAGTTTTCATAATAAATAATTTAATGGATTAATATTTAATAATTTGTTGATTTAATAAATTGTGATTTTTAAATTTCTCGACCTTTAATTAGTCGAAGCAATACGGCAATAATGGCAATTACTAACAGAATATGAATTATGCTTCCAAAACTGTAAACAAAGAACCCAAGAGCCCAAAGTATCACCAGAATGACAGCCAGTGTATATAATAAGTTTGACATGGTTTTTTATTTTAATGGTTAATAATTAGTTTTTCCTTTAATTTAACTTATAAGAAAGATATAAAGTCAGGTTGCTGTTTTTTGCATCAGGAAACGTGTAAGTAGTTCCTGCAACCGTTCTTTCTTTACCCACAGTAGTTAAACCGTAATTGTAACGTAATCCAATGCTGAATGGGTTAAAATCGACTCCAACACCAGCAGAAAGACCTGCATCAAATTTGGCTAGATCATCTGTATCAATGTCTTGGTCAAAATCAAAACTTCCATCTCCGCTTACTTTAGAACTTACCAAATAAGATGCGTAACCACCGGCATGAATGTTGAAATTTTTAGTAACATTTACTCTAACCAAAAGTGGCACTTCTATGTAGTTCAATCTAAATTTTGCATTTCCAGATGCTAAAGCATTGTTGTATTCTAACTCTGAACCTTTTGTTGTAAACAAAATCTCTGGCTGAATCGCTACGAAGTCTGAAATAGGAAGAGTAGCATAAACCCCGGCATTAAATCCGTATAGGATATTGTTATCATCTACATCGTCTCCGCTGCCATATAAGTTAGACATATTGAATCCTCCCTTTACACCGAATTCGGTATTTACATTATTGTCCTGAGCGTGCAGCATTCCAAATGATGCTGATAAAAAAAGTGTTAAGGCGCATAAAAAATTGGCTTGTAATTTCATAGTAAAAAATTTAGTTAATAGATAGATAATAGGCGTTTATTCATTTTGTTTTTTTATTCTTTCAGTCTCTCGTAAGAGTTTATATTGTTCGGGCAAAAATCTAAGAACCAGTTCCAAAATTTGTTTGTCATTTGTTTCTCTAGAGATGTTCTCAAATAACTCAATCTGGTCGCATATAGCTTCTGTCATGGCGTTTAAATAAATGTTATTAAAATCCTTATTGCTGGCATCGATGAGGTTGTACAGGTCTCGTTTGTGCGTGGCGTTTATTTCAGTAATAACAATGAGCTTTGATGTGGCCATTTTGGCAATTTGATCCAGCAATTGATTCTCCTGGACTTCAATTCTTTTACTTAATTCCTGAACAATAACATCTGAACTTTTTTGTTGTGCAATTTGACTTTTCGAAATAATAGATTTGCTAATATTCGCCGTTGAAATAAAAAAGTAAACTTCTGTTTCTTCTCTTTCATTTTTTGCAAAAGCTTGATTCTTTAAAGTATTTTCAATCGGATTAATTTTTCTGCAAGATGTGATGCATAGTACCAATAAGATTAAGAAAAAGACTCTAAAATATGCCGCCTTCATGGGGGGAATTGCTTTCATTATTACTTCTTAAAGTATTACATTACAAAGATGCTAATGAATGAAAGATTTTGCTTTACAGCATAAAAAAGAAACGTTATATAATTCCCATAACAGATTTATTTTAAGGGTTTATCCTTTTAAAATCAATGGATTGTGAAGTTTGGGTTTGGTGTAAAAAAAAAGAAATTATAGATTTTTCTATAATTTCTTTTTCTGTTTTTTGATATAATGTAGAAGATTTTTTTTCTTACAAATAGAAATAAAATTTTAATCTGGTAGAAAGACCGTAAAAGTCGAGCCTTTGCCTAAAGTACTATCTGCTATAATATGTCCTTTATGGTTCTCGACAATCTTCTTGCAGATCGCTAATCCGATTCCGGTTCCTGGATAATCTGTTTTAGAATGAAGACGCTGAAAAAGAATAAAAATGGTTTCTTTAAACTGAGGATCAAATCCCATTCCGTTATCCGTAAAAGTGATTTTATGAAATTTCTTTACCGACTGTTCTAATATTTCTGGATATTCTGAAGAACTTACTTTTTCGCTCGAAATGGAAATTTCAGGTTCAACATCGGGCTGACTATATTTTAATGAATTTCCAATTAAATTGATAAACAGCTGTTCGATCTGATACGGAATTACCGCAAGTTTCGGAAGCTTGCCAATACGCTGAATAACGGCTTTCTTCTCTTCAATAGTTTCAGCCAGTTCAGATTCGGCATTGTCCAGAAGTTCATTCAGATTCATTTTAATGAATTCCTTTTTGGTTGTATTCGTTCTAGAGAATAAAAGAAGATCGTCTATTAAAACACGCATTCTTTTTGCCGAGCTTTCTATTTTGGTGATGTAATTTTTACCGCTTTCAGACATAACTTCTTTGTCGGCATTCGAAACTCTTGAAATAAAGGTTTGTATTTTTCGAAGCGGTTCTTGTAAATCGTGACTAGCGACATGGTTAAAAGAAGCCAGTTCTTTATTGCTTTTTTCCAATTCTTTATTTCGTTCCTGCAATTCGATATTAAGAAGATGCTCGTCTGTAATGTCAAAGTTAATTCCGAGCAAAATTTTACTTCCTTGCTGATCGGTTACTAATTTACCCGTCGTTTTAAAGTAACGAACTTCAAAATCTGGACGTATAATTTTGTAATATACAAACGGAAGATGTTTCTTCTCTATAATTCCGTCAATAGCTTTTGCTACAGATTCTTTATCATCTGGATGAACATATTTTAAAAGTGTTGCTTTGTTGGGAGCAAAAGATTTTGGCTCAAGGCCTAATAATCGAAACTGGTTGTCTGAAAAATCTATTTTATCAGAATCCAGATCCCATTGCCAAGTGCTGAATTTACCAATGTTTTCGGACTCAGAAATTAAACCAGTAGAAATAAGAAGTTTTTTATTGAATACTTTCAATCGTTCAAAATCACGGCTAATTTGACGATAAGCCAATAAAATAAAGCTCAAAGCAACTAAAAATAAGGAAATAGAAAACAGCGGACTTAAAGAAATCTCCGAATCGTAAATTTTAAGTCTTTTCTTTAAGAAATCCTTCTCGATGTCGTTCATTTCATCTACCTTAAAACGAATATTTTCCATAAGGATTCTCCCGCCAAACATATGATTGTCCAATTTTCTTTTATCGTATGTTTTCGGATCGCTGTATTTTAAGCAATTTTCAAAAGAAACAAAACGCTGGGTAATGAGTTTGAAAAGTTTTTGGAGATTTTCCTGCTGTATCGGATTATCGGCAGTGAGTTTTTTTAAGGTAATAAAAGAAGTGTTTACCTTGTCTCGGGAATAAATGTAAGGAGTCAAAAAACGGGCATTGCGAGTGATAATGTACCCTCGCTGGCCCGTCTCTGCATCTTTTATAGCCGACATTAATCGTTCGAGCTGAATGTTGATTTCGTAAGTATGCATAACCAGTTTGCTTGATTCATTCAAGTCCTGATTATGTTTGTAAGCAATTGAAGAAAGAAATAACAGAATGAAAACTGCGATTACAAAAATAACTCTCAAAGAGTTTGAAGAATTAAAATTTGGTATCCACTTCATTATTGGAATGCTTTTATTTTAGTCGAAGCAAGAAATTATCACGGTTTAAACCAGAAGTATGATAATGCCAGTTTACAGTCACGACTTCATTAATTATTTTTTTCAGCGTATTGAAATCGCTAGGCTTTTTGATGTAAATATTGGCGCCTTGAATAAAGGTATCTTCAATATCTTCTTCTGAAGAAGAAGTAGAATATATCGCAATGATTATATCTTTTAAATGATCCGTTTTTTTGATTTCAATCAAACATTCTTTACCTGTTTTCTTAGGCATGTTTAAATCTAGAAACAAAATATCTGGAAGTTTATTGTCTGTATTCATTAAATGATCCATAAGCTGCATCCCGTCATGAACAAAATTTACATTCGTTTGTATCTTTATTTCTTCAAATGCATCTTTAAAGAAAAGACGGTCATCTTCATCATCATCGGCCAATAAAATGTGTAATGCGTTTTTTTGCATTTTAATGTGGTATTTGGGTTTTTATTTTAAATTTTCTCTTCGTTTCTTAATAATTCTCTGAAAAGCAGACGGAGTAATTCCGGTTGTATTTTTAAACTGCGTACTCAAATGCGCTACACTCGAATAGTTGAGTAAAAAAGCAATTTCGGTCAAACTCATTTCGTTGATAATAATCAACTGTTTTGCTCTTTCAATTTTCTGTAAAATAATAAAGTTTTCAATAGAAGAATATGTTACTTCTGAGAAAACATTAGATAAATAACCGTAACTGTGGTTTAATTTTTCTGCCAAAAATACAGAACTTTTATAATTATTATTGTCATCCATAAAAACAAGTTCGATAATTGCATCTTTTATTTTTTGGACTAATACACTTTTTTGATTCTCAACTACTTCAAAGCCACACGGAGCCAATTTAGTTTTTAAATTATCCAATGCTTCGGCATCAAGATTGTCTTCAATCTCAATTTCACCAAAACCTAGAGTTGTAAAATTTATGTTGTTTTGTTCCAGATTCTGTTTTAAATAAAGAGAGCAAATAGTGTTAATGTCGAACTTTATAAATAGTTTCATTTTATAGAAATTTGGTTAAAGATACTTATTTTTTTTGGTGTTTTTGCTTTTAAATGGTATAGAATTACACGAAAATGTGATTTTAAAATAAATTTTTCAAAAAAATACCGTCTAATATTTTCTTACTAGACGGTATTTCCCTGATTGAGTTGCAAGGATTTACAATTCTGACAGGATCTGATGAAATTCTTCTTTTGTTTTTCCCAGTTTTTGCTGAAGTCTTCCGTACATTTCGTCTTCTTTTCCTTCAGCGAACATCAAATCATCATCTGTTAGAGTTGCAAACTTTTGTTTTAGTTTACCTTTCAGCTCATTCCAGTTTCCTTTTATTTCAGTAGTATTCATGATATCTCTTTTTATATATTATTGTATTGTAAAATTGCAAATTATGAGTCGGCTTTGTGTTACATTTATTTTTCTGACTGTTGCATAATTTTCATTTTTTGGTCTGGGTTACTCCTGATATCGTCTCAGAATCCACGCCATTTTTTCGTGTTGTTGCAATAATCCTGTTACAAAATCGGCAGAACCTATATCATTGGTTTCGTTCTCAAAAACCGGAATGTAATCTCTAAATTCGGTTACTAGCTGTTCGTGATTTTCTAAAAGTTCAGACAGCATGCTTTTTTGAGAAGCATATTCTTTTGGAGATTCTTTCAGAGTAGAATTATCTATAAACTCTTTCATTGTCCCGATTGTTTTTTCGCCCAACTGATTAATGCGTTCTGCAACTTCATCAATATTTGCTTCCAGAATTCTATATTGTTCTTCAAACAATTTATGCAATTCCATGAAGCTATTTCCCGAAATATTCCAGTGAAATTTTCTGGTTTTTACATATAATGTCATCTCGTTTGATAAAATTGTTGCTAAAATAGACGCACTCTTTTTTAAATTTTTTGCTGTAATTCCAATATTTGGGCTCATAATTATCTGTATATTAGGTTATTCTCAAAGATACTTTTACCACCTCATTTTTTCTTATATAATTCATCAAAGAAATTACATGAATTCAATGTTTTTTTAACCCTTTTAGGTTTTAATTATTGTAGTTTTGCGCCCATCTAAAACTAAATTTAATGAGAAAACAATTACCAATTTTATTTTTTTTAATTATTTCTTTTACCGCAAAATCACAATCCTATTTAGGTTATTTTCATGACAATTATTCGGGAGTTCAAAGTGTTTTGTTCAATCCAGCTTCTATTGTAGATTCCCGTTTTAAAACAGACATTAATTTATTTTCAATTAGTGGTGCTGTAGAAAATGACTTATATGGTGTTAAACTATTTGATGTTTACAAAGACGGATATGATTTTGAAAGCCAGTCAAAAGTTTCTGCAAAAAATGCCAACAACGGATTGGCGAATTTTGATATTATGGGACCCTCTTTTATGTTTAATATTGCGCCAAAACATTCTTTGGCTGTTTTTACAAGAGCAAGATCTGTTTCTAATATTAGAAAAATTAACGGGTATCTTATAGATCAGGTAAAAGACGGATTAGATCAGTCGGATAGTTTCAATTATAATTTAGGAAGTCCAAATGCAGCCTCTCATTCTTGGGGCGAACTTGGAATTTCATATGCTGCAGTTTTATTTCAAAAAGAGCAGCACTTTTTAAAAGGAGGTCTTACTGCTAAATATCTTCAAGGTGGTGTGAATGGCTATGTTCACGGAAAAAATGTGAATGTTGCTTATATTGAAAACTCGGCAGATCCCAAAGAAGGTTCTTTAATTTCAAATGGTGAAGTTACCGTAGGAGGAAGTCAAGACTGGGAAGCCAATGATGATTACGAATTTGATTCAAAGTCACGCGGATTTGGTTTTGACTTTGGATTGGTTTACGAATGGAGACCTGATTTTGATAAATATGATCTCAAGAGAGCAAAACCAGCAGATAATAATTTTAGAGATTTAAATAAATACAAATTACGTTTCGGTTTATCGGTAACAGATATCGGATCTATCAATTATAAAAACTCAAAAGTTGACACTTATAATGTAAATGGAGTTATTACACAAGAGATGATCGATGAAGCATCAGATTTGTATGATTTCTTAAATGAGCATTATACCAAAACTTCGACTTCAAAAGGAGTAAAAACTAATTTGCCAACTGCTATTCGAGCAGATGCAGATTGGAATATGTACAATAAATTCTATTTGAACCTTAATGGAGACATTAATCTGGTTTCTAGCAGTAAACTGAATGGTTACGGAATTGCAGATCGAGTTACACTGACACCACGTTACGAAAGCAGATGGTTTAGTTTTTATTTGCCAATGACTTATATGGAATATAGCGGTATGCAGGCCGGAGCAGGTTTGCGTGCTGGAGTTTTCTTTATTGGTTCTGGGTCTATTTTGACAAATTTAGCGTCTAAAAATTCTAAAGGAGCCGATTTTCACTTAGGAATGAAGATTCCAGTTTACGAAAAACAATTTAAAGATACAGACGGAGACGGTGTAATTGATAAAGAAGATGCTTGTAGAAAAGTTGCTGGTCCAGCTGAGAATGGTGGTTGCCCTTGGCCAGATACAGATAAAGATGGTGTTTTTGATAAAGATGATGCTTGTTTAGATGTGGCTGGACCAAAAGAAAATAAAGGTTGTCCTTGGAAAGATAGTGACGGAGACACTTTATTGGATAATGTAGATGCGTGTCCTACAATTGCTGGTCCTGTAGAAAATAAAGGATGTCCATGGCCAGACACTGATGGAGATGGAATTTTAGATAAAGATGATGCATGTCCAAATGAAGCAGGTTCGGCAGAAAATAAAGGCTGTCCAGAATTAGATGCAGATAAGGATGGCGTTTTGGATAAAGATGATGCTTGTCCAACAGTTGCAGGTCCAGCAGATAATAAAGGTTGTCCAAAAGTGACTAAAGAAACTTTGGCACAGCTTAAAGTAGAAGCAAGATCTATTTTCTTTACTACTGGAAAAGCAACTTTAAACGACGCTAAAAAAGGAGAAACTTCTGGAAGATTAGATGCGATAAAAGAAATCTTAAGAAATTATCCAAATGCCAAATTTGCTATTAACGGACATACAGATAATGTTGGAAATGCAAAAGCAAATCAAAAATTATCTGAAGCTAGAGCAAAAGTAGTGATGGATCTTTTAATCGAAAAAGGAGTAAATCCAGAGAATTTAACTTCTAAAGGTTACGGTTCGACAAAACCGGTAAAATCAAATAAAACAGCTGCAGGAAGAGCAGAAAACAGAAGAACTGAAATTGTTTATTTAGGCAATTTGTAAGCACTGCATAATATAAAAGTAAAAAGCCATTCTTAATTGAGTGGCTTTTTTTATTTTTGCATACTTTTTAAAAAGAATTAATTCTTTGAAATAGAAGAACTAAAAATACAATATGACAACACAACAACTACACGAACAAATTCTTCAAAAAAAATCATTTTTATGCGTTGGTTTAGATCCTGATTTGACTAAAATTCCGCAGCATTTATTAGAAACAGAAGATCCTATTTTTGAATTTAATAAAGCGATAATCGATTCAACGCACGATCTGACGGTTGGATACAAACCTAACACTGCTTTTTTTGAAGCATACGGAATAAAAGGATGGATGTCTTTGCAGAAAACAATCAATTATATCAACGAAAATTATCCTGATATTTTTACGATTGCAGATGCAAAACGTGGAGACATAGGGAACACTTCTAGCATGTATGCGAAGGCTTTTTTTGAAGATCTGAATTTTGATAGTGTAACCGTTGCCCCATATATGGGAAAAGATTCTGTAGAGCCTTTTCTGGCATTCGAAAATAAACATACTATTATGTTGGCTTTAACTTCTAATGAAGGCGCTTTCGATTTCCAGACTTTAAATACCAATGGAAAAGAATTGTACAAACAAGTTCTAGAAACTTCTAAAACTTGGAAAAACAGCGAAAATCTGATGTATGTTGTCGGTGCAACAAAAGCAGAATATTTTACTGAAATCAGAAAAATTGTTCCGGATAGTTTCTTACTAGTTCCAGGAATTGGTGCTCAAGGCGGAAGCTTATCTGAAGTATGTAAATATGGAATGAATGATAAAGTTGGTCTTTTGGTAAATTCTGCAAGAGCTATTATCTATGCTTCAAAAGGAACCGATTTTGCTGAAAAGGCTAGAGAAGAGGCTTTGAAAGTACAGAAGGAAATGGCGGAGATTATTGGTTTAAAGTTTCAGGTTTAAAGTTTCAATTTGCTTTACTTTGAATATAATTTAACGGCAAAGTTCGCAAGGTTTTACAAGATTCACAAGGAAATAACTTTGTGTTCTTAGCGTAAATCTTTGCGAACTTTGTGGTTGAAAAAAACACTCCAACAAACTTGAAACAAAAAAGATTTGAAATATGAAACAAATAATAGACCAGCTGGGCACTGTTCATTCTTTTGAAACTGCTCCCAAACGTATCATTTCGCTAGTTCCATCGCAAACCGAATTATTGTATGATTTAGGTTTAGAAGAGAAAATTATCGGAATAACGAAGTTTTGTGTTCATCCGTTTCACTTTAAATCGACTAAAAAGATTGTTGGAGGTACTAAGAAAATTCACTTCGAGAAAATAAAACTTTTAGAGCCAGATATTATTATCTGCAATAAAGAAGAAAATACACTTGAGATTGTAGAACAGTTAAGTGCAATTTGTCCAGTTTGGGTTACCAATATTATTACTATCGAAGATAATTTCCAGATGATTTCAGATTTCGGGCAGTTATTCAATTGCAGAACCGAAGCGCAGAAATGGAACGACAAATTGGCTTTCGCTTTAAGCGATTTTAAAAATTATATTAAGGATATAAAAGAAAAAAAAGCGGCCTATTTTATTTGGAAGAATCCATACATGGTGGCAGGAAAAGATACGTACATAAATGAGTTGCTAAAATTAAATCATTTTAAAAATATCTACGAAGACAAAGGCCGTTATCCCGAAATCGAATTAAAGAAGATGCGTTTAGAAGGTGATCCTGATATTGTTTTTCTTTCGTCAGAGCCTTATCCTTTTAAAGAAGAAGATGCTTTCGAAATAGGAAGGTTTACACATCATGCCAAAACCATTTTCGTTGATGGCGAAATGTTTTCTTGGCATGGCAGCAGATTATTGAAGGCTTTCACGTATTTTAAAGTACTACACGAAAGATTAAAGAGTTAGTTTTTTTGTTTCAGGTTTCAGGTTTCAAGTTTCAAGTTGTTGAAAGTTTAACCGCTAAGAAAACAGGGAATTATATGAAGTTCGCAAAGTTTTTTAAACAAAGCTTTGCGAATTTTACGTTTTATACAAAACCTCTTAATTAAAAAACTTAGCGCTCTTTGCGGCAGAATTATGTTCAAAGTAAAGCAACTTGAAACTTGAAACTTGAAACTTGGAAACAAAATAAACCAAGTTGATACAAATAAAGAATGCCGACATCTCGAAGACGCCGGCATTATTTAACTAACCAAAACCAAAATAATAAATAACCAGTTTATTACATTACAAATGTCCGACATATATCAATCTTATGCTGTTAAGATCTTGTTATTACTTTGTTGGATATAAGTTAATGTCACATTTTAAGAAATGTGTTTTTTAAAAAACTTGCGCTTTTTGCAGAAAACTAAACGCAAAGTAAAGCCACCTGAAACCTTAAATTGGAAACAAAATAAACCGAATTGATACAAAAAAAGAATGCCGGCATCTCGAAGACGCCGGCATCATTTAACTAACCAAAACCAAAATAATAAATAACCAGTTTATTACATTACAAATGTCCGACATATATCAATCTTATGCTGTTAAGGTTTTGTTATTACTTTGTTGACCATACGTTAAGATTTGTCAAACCACTGTTTTGAGCTTTCTGCACTGTTAAATAATATTTACTTATTAAAATATAATAACAATCAATTTTGCTTATGAATATGCTAAAGATAAGTTTGTATATTTGATAAAACATTAAAAATCAGCAATATGGAATCAAACAAAAAATTAACAACTGCAACAGGAACACCCGTTCCAGACAATCAAAACATTCAAACAGCTGGCCCTCGCGGACCCGTTTTATTACAAGATTTTTGGTTCTTAGAAAAAATGGCTCATTTTGATAGAGAAGTGATTCCCGAAAGAAGAATGCATGCCAAAGGATCTGGGGCTTACGGAACTTTTACTGTTACGCACGATATTACCAAGTACTCAAAAGCAGACTTGTTTTCTGAAATTGGTAAAAAGACAGAAATGTTTGTGCGATTTTCGACTGTTGCAGGAGAAAGAGGCGCTGCTGACGCCGAAAGAGACATTCGTGGTTTTGCCATGAAATTTTACACAAACGAAGGAAATTGGGATTTGGTAGGAAATAATACGCCAGTTTTCTTCTTCCGTGATCCAATGAAATTTCCTGACTTGAACCATGCTGTAAAACGTGATCCAAAAACCAATTTAAGAAGTGCTGATAACAATTGGGATTTTTGGACTTTATTGCCAGAGGCTCTTCACCAAGTTACGATCGTAATGAGTGACCGTGGAATTCCGAGATCGTATAGAGAAATGCACGGTTTTGGAAGCCATACTTTTAGTTTCATCAATGCACAAAACGAAAGGCATTGGGTAAAATTCCATTTAGTTTCGCAACAGGGAATCGAAAATCTCTCTGATGAAGAAGCTGCTAAATTGGTGGGCGGAGACAGAGAAAGCCATCAAAGAGATTTGTTTAATGCAATTGAAGAAGGTAATTTTCCTAAATGGAAAATGTTTGTTCAGATTATGTCAGAAGAACAGGCGAGAACGTATCGTTTTCATCCATTCGATTTGACTAAAGTTTGGTTAAAAGGAGATTTTCCGTTAATTCCAGTTGGAGAATTCGAATTGAATAAAAATCCAGAAAATTATTTTGCAGAAGTAGAACAGGCAGCATTTAATCCTGCTCATGTAGTGCCAGGAATTGGTTTTTCTCCAGATAAAATGCTTCAAGGTCGTTTATTCTCTTACGGAGATGCACACCGTTACCGTTTAGGAGTAAACAATTATCAGATTCCGGTAAACGCTTCAAGATGTCCGTATAACAGTTTCCACAGAGACGGAGCAATGCGTGTGGATGGAAATTACGGTGGAAGAAAACATTACGAACCAAATAGTTTTGGCGAATGGCAGGACCAGCCAGAAGTAAAAGAACCGCCATTGGCCATTTATGGAGATGCTTATGCACATAATTTTAGAGAAGACGATAGCGATTATTTTACGCAGCCAGGACTTTTATTCAACTTGCTGACAGAAGAGAAAAAACAACTTTTGTTTAAAAATACAGCGGGTCAAGTAGGAGGAGCGCAGAAATTTATTCAAGTGCGTCATATTAGAAATTGTTATCAAGCCGATCCAGCTTATGGTGCAGGTGTAGCAAACGCTTTAGGAATGACAATGGATGAAGTAAATGCCTTTGATGATCCTAGATTGGCGATTAAAGCGAGATAAGTTTTTTTAGGTTCAAAGTGACAAAGGTTCAGAGAGGCAAAGGTTTTTGAACTGGATTATAAAAGAAAACCCGACAAGTTTAAAACTTGTCGGGTTTGTTATTTTTATATTGTTATTATCAGACTGAGCGAAGCCGAAGTCTTTTTAGCTAAAGAAGAATCTCTGTTCCTTTGAACCTTAAGAAAATACCACCGTCTTATTGCTATAAACCATTGTTTTTCTTTCAGCATGTAGTTTAATTGCTCTTGCCAAAACGATGCGTTCCAAATCACGTCCTTTCATGATAAAATCTTCTACAGAGTGAATATGAGAAACTCTTGCAATATCCTGTTCAATGATTGGGCCCTCATCTAATTCTTCTGTTACATAATGGCTTGTTGCACCAATAATTTTTACACCGCGTTTAAAAGCCGAATGATACGGTTTTGCACCTGGAAAAGCAGGTAAAAACGAATGGTGGATATTGATGATTTTATTTTCGTAAAGCGAGATCAATTTTGGAGTCACGATTTGCATGTAACGCGCCAAAACAATAAAATTGATTTGATATCTTTTCAAAAGTTCTATTTGTCTTGCTTCTCCTTCTTCTTTGTTCTCTTTTGTGAAAGGAACATAGTGAAAAGGAATATCAAAACGCTCTGCAATCGAACGTAAATCGTTATGATTGCTAATAATCATAGGGATTTCAACACCTAATTCATCAGCGCTATAACGACCCAAAATGTCAAACAAGCAATGATCGTATTTAGAAACAAATAACGCCATTTTAGGTTTTTGCTCCTGATTGTACAAATCCCAAGACATATTAAAGTCGGCAGCTATGGTCTTGCTGAATTTTTCTTTTATGTCTTCAATATTACTGCTTTGATTGGTAAATTCACATTCTAAACGCATAAAAAATACATTTTGTTCTACATCAACATGTTGGTCAATGTAGGTAATGTTTCCTTCTACTTTAGCAATAAAAGTAGTCACGGCAGCGATAATTCCTTTTTGATCTTTGCAATGAATGAGTATGGTAATTTTTTGCATTTTGGTCTTTTGGTTTAATCGGTTAATGGTTAAATTGTTTAACCGTTTTTCGATTACACGAATAAACGATTAAACATTTAAACAGAAAAAAAACTATTTTCCATCTTGCAGAGCAAAAACCTTTTGTAATAAAGGTGTTGTTCTTGCAGAAATATCGTTTCTTATTTCTTTTTCTTCTACAGCAATCATTTTAAAAACGCCAGACAAAGCTTGATTTGTCGTGTAATCCGTTAAATCTGGATTTACTTTTTTTACTAACGGAATAGTGTTGTATTTCGTAATAATATTTTTCCAAACCGCATCTGCACCCACTTTTTCGAAAGAGTTTTTAATTACAGGATTAAATTTGGCATATAAAGCAGTTGTTGTGCTTCCTTGCAAATAATTTGTTGCCGCGTTGTCGCTTCCTAAAAGAATGTTTTTAGCATCTGTAAAAGTCATATTTTTTACTGCTGTAACAAAAATTGGGGTTGCTTCTTTTACGGCATCTTCTGCAGCGCGGTTCAGCATTTTGATACCTTCATCTGCAAGAGAGCTTAAACCTACTTTGCGCAGAGTTGCATCTACTTTTTGTAATTCTTCGGGCATTAAAATTTTTACAGCTTCGTTTTTATAAAAACCATCTACTGCGGTTAATTTACTCACTTGTTGTGTAATTCCTTTATTTAGCGCTTCTTTTAAACCTGAAGCAATATCAACAGTGCCATTTCCAGGAATCTGAGATGCTATTTGAGGTAACTGATTTAATGTTTGTTGTACCTGTGCGCAAGAAGTAAGCGAAAATGTAACGGCTAATAGTAAAATCTTTTTCATTATGGGGTTTTATTTAAGTTTCAAAAATACTACTTATTCAAAAACAACGCCACAATTTTATTTAAAGCAAAGTAACATTTTGTTGCAAACTTAACATAAGTGAAAGTAACGTCTCAAAATTACGGCCAAGACATTCGAATATTAAATTCCCAATAGGTTTTACTCGAAATGTATGTAGGTTTAGGCTGTACTATTGGTATGTTATTCGCGCCAAAGTACCTAACACGAATAATTTTTTCACTAGAGTCATCTTTCATACTGATATTGCCCTCGGCATCATCAATTAGTTTTTTCTTTTTCAGATACAAATCAGGTTTTTCAATTGTATATTCTGTGACGGCTTCTCCGTTTAGTTTTAAAGGACATCCAATTAAATTTCCATTTTTGTCAAACGATTCAATTCTTTTTAGAAAATTGTTTTCATAATAGTATATTTCAAAAGCGATACTGCAAGATCCTTGCTGAAGTTTATTATTATGCAACCGGAAACGGAGTATCTGGTTTTTGGTATTTGAAAATTCAACGTAGCCGTCTCCATTTGCGTCAACATTCTTACTTAATATTTTTGCAGGTTTTGAGAATTGTTTTATTTGGTTGACGTAGATTCTATAATTATCGGTAGATTGTGCAAAAGATGAAACATACAAAAAAAGTCCTAAGAACAGGCTTAAGAAGCATTTCATGTTATAAATTTTATTTGGTCCAGATTTTTACTTCTGTAATAAATCAATTTTTTCATTTGTATTTTCAATATAAACCGACATTTCACTGTATTTCCACGTGCCTCTTTTTTCGCCAACGATAAACAAAGTTCCTTTGCCTTTAGGGCCTTTTATTGGGACTTGTACATCGCAAGTTCTTACATCATTATGTGAAGTTACAGTTCCAGAAACAATTCCGTCTGTTTCTACAGGAGATCCTAGTTTTTCAACTACGAGTTTGTTATTCTCTACCGCAATCATAGATTCTTTATAAGCTTCAGAATCTTTAAGAACTGAAGTTACTTCATAGAAAATTCCTCCAACAAATAAAGCTGCTAATAGCAAAAGCGTTAAACATCCGCTTGGAATAAACCATTTCCAATTTCTGTTTAGCCAGCTCTGCTTTTGTACTAACTCGTTTGAATCATCCATAATGTTGGTTTTTAATTAATTGTAAGAGCTAAAGTAAGAATTAATTTTGTTGGTTTTCAGTGTTCCGTATTAAATAAAAAAAAATCATCTTATAGATTTTATAAGATGATTTTTTGAATAGGATTATTTAGAAACTTATCTATTACTAAAAGCAATTTCTTCTAAAGCTTTTACATTGCTGATAGCTTTACTTACTTCTTGTTTTTTCATGTCGTCATTATCTCCAGTTCCTGTACTTAAGGTAAGCTCCTTAGGAATTGAAGGTTTTTTATCAAAAATTGTTGCATAAAGCAATACAGCTTGCATAAATCCTCCATCATTCAAAAGGTGTAATGTATTTTCACCAAAACGTAGATTGTCTTTATTTCCAACCAAATACTTATAATCATTTTTTCCATTATAGGCATCATTGACTGCATCACCAACTCTTAGCAAACCTGAGTTTTTTGTAGTTTCCAAAACAGCAATTGCATTTTTACGAATTTCGTCGAAATAATCTTTGTATTCTGAATCTGTAATAGGTAGTGGAGACATTCCTTCGTAGATATAAAATGCTGCGTCAGGACTGTTTTTACGTATTTTATCTGTGATCATTTTTACATTCGCCTGATATTTATCCAGTTCTGCCAAAGCCACAGGAGTAGATTCTTGAAGAACTACATAATCATAGTAATTACCATCTTTGTCTGCTTTTGCAAAATTTTGTTCTGCTTCTGTTTTATGATCGTCATAAATTTTATCAATAGAAACTCCCATAGTAACCAATTGATCAATGTTCATTGGCCGGCTGTTAGCTTTGCAAATTTCTCCAAATAGAATAGGAGCGCTTACAAAAAATTCGGTATGGCTGTTTCCGATGAATAATATTCTTGGGCTTCCTTCTGCTTTTGGAGCTTTAGGATGTGCCATTTTCTCTGAAGTTGCTGTCGAATTTTCGGTAGAAGTCGATTTGTTATTGCAAGCTGAAAAAAGGATTGCAACAATACCAAATACTAAAAAGTGTTTTTTCATTGTAATTTTAATTAAAAAGGTTCCTATTTTTTTGATAAAAAAATTTCGGCAAATCTCATTTTAATCGGCAACAATTAGAGCCTTGATAAGTTTTAAAAGTGTTAGTTTAAGACATTAAATTGGGTTAGATTAATAATGTTGGTGTAAAATAAATAAATAGATTCCAGATTATTTATCTATTACTAAAAGCAATTTCCTCTAGAGCTTTGGGGTTGGTAATTGCTTTGGTAACTTCCTGCTTTCTCATATTATCATTATCTCCAGTTCCTGTGCTTAAAATAAGCTTTTTAGGGATAATGGGCATTTTATCAAATAAGGTAGAATATATTAAAACGGCTTGTAAAAAACCTCCATCATTTATAAAATGAAGGGTATTTTTGCCATCACGAAGATGGTCTTTATTATTTGTTAGATACTTATAACCGCTTTTGCCTTCATATGCATCTTTAACAGCATCACCAACTCTTAATACGCCTACATTTTTAATAAAAGCTGCAGCTAGAATGGCATTTTTACGTAATTCCGTATAATAATTATTGTATTCTGAGTTTGCATAAGATAAGGGAGACATATTTTGATAGACATAAATGGCTGCATCTGGGCTGTTTTTATGTATTTTTTCTGCAAACAATTTCAAATTGTCTCTATACTTAGAAAGATTTGTCAGTGCAATTGGTGTCGATTCTTGAATTATAACATAATCATAATAGTTTCCATCCTTATCTATATTGGAAAAGTTTTGGTCGGCCTCTGTTTTATTAGTGAAATAAACTTTATTGAGCGGAACACCTATTGTGATCAGCTGCTGAATATTTATATTTTGATTATTGGCATTACATAATTCCTGAAATAAAGTGGGAGTGCTTACAAAATATTCGATATGACTATTTCCAATAAATAATATACGTGGAGGACCTACGGTCTTTGGCGGCTTAGGTTTGTTGATACCGTTGGAAGTAATTTGGTTTTCTGATTTGAAATTATTACAGGAAATAAGGAGAATTGAGATAATAATATTAGAAATTAAAATGTATTTTTTCATTGTTGATTTTCTATTAAAAAAAGATTTGCAAATCTCTCTTTAACGGATAATCATACCAGTCTCAAAAGGCTTTAAAAATAATAGAATAAGACAAAAAAAAATCACCTTATAAAATAAGATGATTTTAAATTTTGCACTAAGATAAATAAGCATTAGAAGCAATTTGTTTTCAGGATGTAGGCTTTCCCGTTACTCTGATGCTTTTTAATTCAAATTGTACAATTAGTTTAAGGGACAAAAAAGGTGTTTAAACGTACTGTAAACAGTATAAATTCGGGTTGTTGACTGGATTAATCTGCTTTAAATTGGCTAAAATATGCTGCGTGCAATCTTTGCCGCCAAATGTCAAATAGAATAAAGACTTTGAAATGTAAGATGGCCTTAACAGAAGTGCGCGCCAGCCAAGCGCTATATTTTTAAAGAAATGTTTTAATGCGTATTTAATTGTTTTTTCGTCAGGACGAATAAAATAAATAGTGTAGTCTTTAAGTTTTGTCATCAGATTTGGAAACATTACAAATCTTCCGCCTTGTTGTATCAATAAATTTATTTCAAACAATGATAAACCTTCAATATTTTCTGTTTTCATGATCTATTGTTTTTAATTTGATGTTAGTGGTAGTATTACGATGCAAAGTTGCGACAGAAATAAAAATATAAAAGTCCTTAAAAGTTTTAAAACTAATAACTTAAGACATTTTTAAATAAAAAAAATCGGAAATTCAACTGAATGAATTCCCGATTATTCTTTTATGTATGTTGTTTTACATTAATTTGAAGTAAGACAGAATTGATTATTTAATTAAGAGACAATTGATTATTCAATTCCGCATCTTTTTCGTAAACATCTTGAAAGAAACCAATTTCTCCGTTTTCATTTACCAACGAAGTAAAATAAGTAATGAAAATTGGTACTTTTTTAGACAGTTTAAAACTGTTTTCTACTTTACCCGCCATCGCTTTGTCAATTTTTGCCTGATCCCATTCTGGATAATCTTTCAGCATGGCAACAGCCAATTCTTTTGCCATTTTTACATTAATACATCCGTGGCTAAAAGTTCTTTTTTCAAAATCGAACAGAGTTTTAGATGGCGTATCGTGCATGTAGATATCATCTGGATTCGGAAACATAAATTTTACCAATCCTAAAGAATTGTCTGGACCCGGTTTTTGTCGTACTTGACCATTAACCATTTCCATATTTTTCTCTGCAAGATAATTAGGGTCTGCAGCAATTTTAGATCTCAACTCATTTTGAACAATACTTTGAGGAACTGTCCAGTAAGGGCTAAAAACGATTCGGTCAATTTCTCCATTAAAAATGGTTGTTTTGGTAAGAGGAGCTCCAACAAAAACACTCGAAGTCAGTACAACTTTTCCGTTCTTAACATAAAACAATTCATAAGAAGGAACATTGACCAAAACATACTCATCACTGGCAGCAATTTGAGCCGAAATCTCACGGCATCTTTCCATGTTAAGTTTTAAAGTCGAAACTTTATCTTCAAGCGGAATATTCATTTCGTTAATATGCTCTTCAGCCAGAATATAATTGGGTTTAAATCCGTTACGAACTTTATATTTCATTACGGCATCCATCAATTCACGATCGTAAACATCACTTTTAGAATCTGTTTTTAAATCTCCTAATAAATACAAACGAGTTCTAACTTGCGAAATGGTGCTAGAAACTGCATCGGGACGTAACTCTTTATAAGGAGACTCTGCCGGAACAATAGGTTTGTATTTGCTAGATTTTTCTAATCTTTTGTATTTTTTCAGAACATCTTGCAATTTGTAATACTGGTCAAATTCTACTTTTTCATTTGTGGCAACTGCTGTTTTTTCTTCCTCTTCTAATGTGCTGTAGTTTAAGAAATCTTTTAGCATAGCATCATAAGCTAGCTTTTTCTTATCGGCATTACTTTTTTTAGCGTATACTACATATAATGAGCTCAAAAGCATATCTGCATCAGTTTGAGAAATTGTACTTTTGTCTGATGAAGAACTAAACAATTGGTCTATTTCTTTTTGATAAGGAATAATTAAATCATTTGTTTTTTTTGCTTTTTCGTACAAAGCAGAGCCAAATTCGTTGATTTCGTTTTCGTCAAACCAAATTGTGCCAAGAGTTCTGGTTTTGTACAATGACATTACATCTGATTTGTATCTTTTCAAATCTGAATATCTTTTAAAGAAATCGTTCGAAATTTCGTTTACATCATTTTGATTATGGTAAACGGTTAAATGATTTGAAGCTTTTGTATATGTTAGATTACTTTTTTCAATTTTGCTAAAAGAAAATACAAAAAAACTCAAACTTAAAATTGCGGTGAATGAATAAAATGTTTTCATTTTTTTAATTTTTACGTTATTACTTTTCTACGTAAGTTTTTGGTAAAAATTTGGGGCTTTTCTACAATGCTAAATTACTATAGGAGTGGTCAAAACATGTTTCCTGATTTTATTTAAATGTTGCGAAATTGCCATGTCTTTAAGCTTTCTTTAACTTATATCACTTAGTGTCAAGAATTGTTACCTTTATATTGAAGAAAAAATATTTTCTTTTTTATTAACATAATGCTATTTGGTTAATCAAATATTAAAATAATTTGTACATTGGTCGCTTAAAATTATCATATTCATAAAATGGAACAACAAATACCATATATTCCTAAAAATAAAGTAAGAATTGTCACAGCTGCTTCACTTTTTGACGGACACGATGCCGCAATAAACATTATGCGTCGTATTATTCAGTCAACAGGAGTAGAAGTCATTCACCTTGGGCATGACCGAAGCGTTGAAGAAGTGGTAAATACCGCTATTCAAGAAGATGCCAATGCTATTGCGATGACTTCTTACCAAGGCGGGCATAATGAATACTTTAAATATATGTATGACTTGCTTCATGAAAAAGGGGCAGGGCACATTAAGATATTTGGCGGCGGCGGCGGCGTGATTCTGCCGAGCGAAATTGCCGAATTACATGAATATGGTATTACTAGAATTTATTCTCCAGATGACGGACGTTCGTTAGGTCTTCAAGGAATGATTAACGATTTGGTTGAACGTGCTGATTTTCCTATCGGAGATCAACTAAACGGAGAGATTGATCATATCGAAAACAAAGTGCCTACGGCGATTGCGCGTTTGATTTCGGCAGCAGAAAACTTTCCAGAAATTGCAAAACCTGTTTTTGATAAAATTCACGAAAGCAATGAGAGTTCTAAAATTCCAGTTTTAGGAATTACAGGAACAGGCGGAGCGGGAAAATCTTCTTTAGTCGATGAATTGGTTCGCCGTTTTTTGATTGATTTCCCAGAAAAAACAATCGGATTAATTTCTGTCGATCCTTCTAAGAGAAAAACGGGTGGAGCACTTTTAGGAGACAGAATCCGTATGAATGCCATCAATAATCCACGTGTTTATATGCGTTCGCTGGCAACCCGTCAGTCGAATTTGGCTTTATCTAAATATGTAGCTGAGGCGATTCAGGTTTTGAAAGCTGCGAAATACGACTTGATTATTTTGGAAACTTCAGGAATTGGCCAGTCTGATACTGAAATTATGGATCATTCTGATGTATCCTTATATGTAATGACACCAGAATTTGGAGCCGCAACTCAATTGGAAAAAATCGACATGCTTGATTTTGCCGATTTAGTGGCTTTAAACAAATTTGATAAACGCGGCGCATTGGATGCTTTGCGCGATGTAAAAAAACAATATCAAAGAAACCATAATCTTTGGGATAAAAGTCCTGATGAAATGCCAGTTTTCGGAACAATCGCTTCTCAGTTTAACGATCCCGGAATGAACACGCTTTACAAAGCGATTATGGATAAAGTGGTGGAGAAAACCGATTCTGATTTGAGATCGACTTTTGAAATCACCAAAGAAATGAGCGAGAAAATCTTCGTGATTCCGCCAGGAAGAACACGTTATTTATCTGAAATTGCAGAGAATAACAGAAGTTATGATGAAATCGCACTTTCGCAGCAAAAAGTAGCTCAGAAATTATACGGAATTTTCAAAACTATAGAATCGGTTTCTGGGAAAGTGCCGCAAATTACAAAAGCAGGAATTGATGATTCTACAGTTTTGCCAAGCGCAGCCCAACCACACGACGAAAACAGAATCTTTTTAAATCTTTTACTGAATCAGTTTGATAAAGTAAAAATGGATTTAGATCCATACAATTGGGAAATTATCCTGAATTGGGATGAAAAAGTAGCGAAATACAAAAATCCAGTTTATAGTTTTAAAGTTCGTGATAAAGAAATCAAGATTGCTACGCATTCTGAAAGTTTATCACATTTACAAATTCCGAAAATTGCTTTGCCTAAATATGAAGGTTGGGGCGATATTCTGCGTTGGAATTTACAGGAAAATGTTCCTGGCGAATTTCCGTTTGCTTCGGGATTATATCCGTTTAAACGTGAAGGCGAAGATCCGTCGAGAATGTTTGCGGGCGAGGGCGGACCAGAAAGAACCAATAAACGTTTTCATTATGTGAGTGCGGGAATGCCTGCAAAACGTCTTTCGACTGCTTTTGACAGCGTTACCTTATACGGAAACGATCCAGATTTACGTCCAGATATTTATGGGAAAATCGGAAATGCAGGAGTTTCAATCTGCTGTTTGGATGATGCTAAAAAACTATATTCAGGTTTCGATTTGGTTCATGCTCTAACTTCGGTAAGTATGACCATCAACGGACCAGCGCCAATGCTGTTAGGTTTCTTTATGAACGCTGCAATCGATCAGCAATGCGAATTGTACATCAAGGCCAACGAATTAGAAAAAGAAGTTGAAGCCAAAATCAACAAAATATATAAGGAGAAAGGAATCGAAAGACCAAAATACCAAGGCGATCTGCCAGAAGGAAACAACGGTTTAGGATTAATGCTTTTGGGCGTTACCGGAGATCAGGTTTTACCTTTGGAAGTTTATAACGAAATAAAAGCCAAAACTTTATCGCAAGTTCGTGGAACGGTTCAAGCCGATATTTTAAAAGAAGATCAGGCGCAAAACACTTGTATTTTCTCAACCGAATTTGCGCTGCGATTAATGGGCGACGTTCAGGAATATTTTATTACCAAAAACGTTCGTAATTTCTATTCGGTTTCGATTTCAGGATATCATATTGCAGAGGCGGGAGCAAACCCAATTACGCAATTGGCATTTACGCTTTCAAATGGTTTCACTTACGTGGAATATTATTTGAGCCGAGGCATGAACATCAACGATTTTGGACCAAATTTATCGTTCTTCTTCTCGAATGGAGTAGATCCAGAATATTCGGTTATTGGTCGTGTGGCACGTAAAATTTGGGCAAAAGCCATGAAAAACAAATACGGAGCCAACGAACGAGCACAAATGCTGAAATATCATATTCAAACTTCTGGACGTTCTTTACACGCACAGGAAATTGATTTCAACGATATTAGAACGACTTTACAGGCATTATACGCCATTTACGACAACTGTAATTCATTGCACACCAATGCTTACGACGAAGCGATTACAACGCCAACAGAAGAATCGGTACGTCGTGCCATGGCCATTCAGCTGATTATCAATAAAGAATTAGGCTTAGCGAAAAACGAAAACCCTATTCAAGGTTCATTCATCATCGAAGAATTAACCGATTTAGTAGAAGCTGCCGTTTTACAAGAATTCGACAGAATAACTGAAAGAGGAGGAGTTCTAGGCGCAATGGAAACGATGTACCAAAGATCTAAAATTCAGGAAGAAAGTTTGTATTACGAAACCTTAAAACACAACGGAGATTTCCCAATTGTGGGTGTAAATACTTTCTTGAGTTCAAAAGGTTCGCCAACGGTAATTCCGGCTGAGGTTATTCGTGCAACCGAAGAAGAAAAACAATACCAGATTACGATGCTGGATAATTTGCATCAATTCCACGAAGCAAAAGTAAACGAACATTTAAATACGTTACAGCAAGCCGCTATTAAAAATGAAAACTTATTTGACCATTTAATGGAAGCTACAAAGGTTTGTTCTTTAGGTCAGATTACTTCGGCGTTGTTTGAAGTGGGCGGGCAGTATAGGAGGAATATGTAATATTTTTATTTTTTTAATCATATTGGAAACCTCTCATGTGAATGGGAGGTTTTTTTGTATCTGTTTTTGTTAGTTTTATTTTGTGGCAGATTTACAAGAGATAAAATGAGGTTAGTTAGAAAAGCTTTTAAAATAACCTTTAGGCAATATGATTTTTATGAGCTTTGCCAAATAAGATGAAAATAGTATTGCCATTATTAAAACTATAAAATATATAATGTCAATAGTGCTAACATTAAAAAAGGTATGATTTCTATAAAAAAGTAAGCGGCTAAGAAAGAACAAGTAATTATTACAGAATATTAAAATTAAAAAGAACGTCAATGATGTATTTATAAAACTATCCACATTATCTAATTTTAAATTCTTTTTCGATATGATTATTAGAATAATGACTAATTGGATTATTACAATACTAAAAGATGCTAATTCATCAATAGTAAAACTTGAGTTGTAATCAAAAAGCATAATAATAGGCTTTGAAACTGTAAGAAATATTAGTGCTATAAATAAAAATGAAGAACTAGTTTGTAAAGATGGTTCTACAGATCTCACCCTATTTGTAAACTTTAACTTTGCAAGTTTTTTATCTAGTATACCAGTTCTTGTAGACAAGGCAATTGCTATGATACCACTTATTAAATATACTTTAGTTGCATATTGGTATCCATGTAAATATTTTAAAATGAAACAGAAAATAGATAAAATTCCAATTATAATGCATGTAAATTGTAATGCCGAAACACTTTTAATTTTTGCAAAGAATGAATGGAGAACTAAAAGGAATAAAGGAAGTATCATATGAAGTGATAAATCTCTAACAAGATAAGTGTTATCTCTTTCATAATTAGGGAGTTTCAATAAGAACTCTTGTGAATTGTAAAGAAATAAAGTCCAGAAAAACAAGATGAAAATAAAATGATTATTCTTAATTGATATGTCTTTTTCTAATAATAATCTAAAAACAAAAGGAGAGTTTAAAGTAATAAGTAAGATGATAATACGAAAAGTAAATTGAAAAGGATTTATCGAAACAAATCCATAATCCCAGAAAAAATAAAAATACAAAAGAATTGAAATCATCGAAAAGATAAAAATATGATTTGATTGTTTTTCAGAATAAGAATTAATTTGCTTAATCATAAATTTTATGATAATCCTGTGAAATAAAATTAAAACAAAAAGTATAATTGGATTATTAGAGAATAAAACGCTCCAAAAGCTGATTTCTCCTCTTGGAATGAGTAAATTAGTAATAAACTGAAAAAAAATAAATGTTATAAAAATAACTTTTAAAATTCGATATTGATTTACCTCATTTAATTCAACAACGTAATTTTTTCGATAAAAAAGATAAGTCAGAAAATTTGAGTTTTTAATTAAAATTACAAAGCATAAAATACTAATAAAGACAATATTCCAATTTAAAGAATACCCGCCAAAAGGACTATCACTTATACTGCTTTTATTGATGTCAAACACAGCTCCTATTGTATATTTGAAGAGCAAACCATAGATTATAAATAGACCTGAAAGTTTAAAAATTAGATTGCTAAATTGCCTTAACTCCATTTTTTTTTATTATAATTTTAGGTGAATATGAATTTTCAAATATAGTTTGTTTTTTGTAAGACAATTATTTTTTATCTTAAAAATTTCCTTCGCTTGCGCGACTGTCTCGCCTGTGAATGAAAAGTTTACCTTCTCCAGTTTGTCATTTCGACGAAAGGAGAAATCTTCGTACGTTGAGCACGCACTGTTGCGGAGCTACTTGCGAAGATTTCTCCTCTGTCGAAATGACAATATTACGGTTATTTTTCAATGGAATTTTATTAAAAATAGCAAAGAGTCCGATGCAAAACATTAAACGATTGATACCATATAAATTACATTTTGATCTACAACTTCTTGAAAAAAAGTGTTCAATTTATTAAAAACACGAATAAAATATTCAACAGTGTAACCATCCTGTTCTATATCATCAATACTAAAATATTCAAAAAAGCTACCTTGATTCATTAGAAAAGCATCAAGACTACTTCCTATATTCCACGTAGTAGTTAAATCTAATTCTAAATCTAGTAGCTGTAAAGAAGGTAGGACTTGATTGTTTATAAATGTAATTACCTGAGGCAAATCATTCAATGGTAAATAAACATTTGAATCCTCTTCAGTTAATCCTTCTAAAGGCATATCAGTTTCTAATTTAAAATAATATTCACTGACCATAGCTTTATACAGTTCGAATGCTAAATCTTTATTAACTGTATAAGCATAATACAATATTGCCCCATAATCATCAAAATTTGTATAAAATCCAGGTGAGTTTGAATTATCATAATCAACTTCTAATTCTATTCTTCTAGCCATTTTGTATTTTATTATTAGTTGCACGAGAGATGTAAAAATACAAACATATTTAGAATAGCTTTATTGAGGACCAACAACCTCCCCAACATACCCCAAAAACTCCATTTCATCCATAGGAAACAAATGCAGAACCGTTTCCAAAATAAGACTTACATTAATAGTTGCACTTTTATCTTTTTTAGAAAAATTATGCATATCATTGTCAAGTGCCAGAATACATAATTTCAGTAAATCGGTAATAAGGCAGCCGAGTTCTAAATAATTGACCACTTTAAATTGTGCGGTATAAGAATTGGCTTCATTGGTTGGTTTTAGCGTTGTAAAATACTGAACGGTTAATTTTTGTAGCTTTTGTAAAGTTTCAGTTGCATTGTTTTCCATAAGGCTTATATTTTTAATTGGTTTACAATTTGGCTTTTATAAAATTTGTATAAGAAAAATTGTACTTTTGTTTGATTCGGCGAAGGAAGAAATAGATTTTGCTTTACGAAATCATTTTTTGCTGTATCGCACGGCGTAAAATCTGTTTTTTACATTTTACCAATTTTGACACTTTATTATTATCTTTGAATTATGAGCACACTAACAAAACCAAATCATATAGGGCGAAAAATAAGCCGTATTCGTGAACTGCGAGATATGAAACAAGAAGCTTTGGCGCAGGCGTTAGGAACAAACCAGCAAGCAATTTCGGCTATGGAAAACAGCGAAACGATAGAAGAAGAAAGACTTGTTGAGGTGGCAAAAGCGCTTGGCGTAACGGTTGAAGCGATTAAGAATTTTTCAGACGAAGCAGCTATTAATTACTTTAATAGTTTTAACGATGCTGTTCATAATAGTCACTTTGGGAATAATAATCATTGCACTTTCAATCCATTAGATAAATTAATGGAAACTGTAGAAGAGAATAAAAAGCTTTACGAGCGTTTGCTGAAAGCGGAACAAGATAAAATCGAATATTTAGAGAAATTGCTAAAAGAGAAATAGTAATTGTAAAAAATAAAAAAGCATTCGTGTTGGCGAATGCTTTTTTCATTTAATTATCATTCATTTGGCTTATATCAAAACGCATGGTTGTCGATATTGGTTCAAATCCTGCCTTTTTATAAGCGTTAACTGCTACTTCATTTTCAGAATATACCTCTAATCTAACCTCAGTTATTCCTTGCGATAAAACCCATTTTTTAAGAGAATTAATTAATTGGTTATTATAGCCTCGACCTCTAAATTCTGGATCAACATACATAAAACCAAGATACCCGAAAAATTCATGTTTTTGATAGGGTTTGGCATCCCTGATTTGAGCATATCCGCAACCAATAATTTGATTGTTAAAGTCTATAACCAAAACCTCTGACTTGCTGTCTAAAATAATCTCCTGTATATCATAATAAAAAATTTCTCCCTCTTTTAATGTTACATCAAAGGGTCTTTCTGCATTTACTAAAAATTGTAGAAATTCGGCAAGTTTAGGTAAATCTGCATTTACGGCTGGCCTGATCGATATGTCTTTTGTATTTTCATTCATAATGTCAAATATATTGAAAATAAATTCGGATTGAAATGAGAGGTTTTTTGTTTTATAAAAAAATATCGTTTTACGGCTTTCCTCAATTTAGAAGAAATTTGTTTGTATATATTAGCAATCAGAAAAATGGAGAATGAAAGGCTTTAGCGGAAAGGCAAATCAATTATAAAAACCAAAAACTATATATAACTTCAAAAATTAATTTTAAATGAAAAAAAGCATTTTTATTTTAGGATTACTATTTATTACGAGCTTGAGTTTTGGCCAGACAAAGGTTAAGCAAGATATAAAAGCAATTAGTAAAACAGAAAACAAAACATATGATCCAAAACTTTTTGGATGCTGGAAAGGGTCTGAAATAGGACAGCAGCAAGATGGTGTAAGTAAGTATTGGGTTTCATGCCGTTTTGAAAATGGAACAAGTACTTTATTGTTTGTTGTAATTTACCCAAGTGGTAAAGTGGATCAAACAACTGAAAATGGTAAATGGTGGGTTGAAAACGGAAAGTATTATGAATTGCATAACTATGATGGCGTAATTGATGTTTATGATTATCAAGTTACAGAGGAAGGGGTTAATTTTCAATCGGTTGAATTAATGGGAAAAAAAGACAATACTTATAAGTTTACCGATTATAAAATTGCAGATTAATTGAATGACAAGATTGTGGCTAAATAAAAAACCTCTCAGAAATGAGAGGTTTTTTTATATCAATTCAAGTTCTTTTAAACTTTACTTTTTATCGAAGTTTTCGGTTTACGTTTTAATTTTTCGATAAGGGCATCTGCTTTTTCATTTTCAGAAATAGAACGTAACGATTCTGCATAGCGGTAATAATAAACAGGATCTAAATCTGTGGTTAAAGCGAAGAGTTCGCTGTACCATTCGGCTGCTTTTTCTAGTTCGCAATTCGAATACGATGAATTTCCTAATTTTTGAAATAAGTCTACAGACTTGTAGCCTTTTGCAGCGACCTTTTCGTAGGTTCTTATAACATCGACATAGGCATACTTTTCGCCGACTTTATCTGTTTTATAAAAGGTTTCGCTTTGTGCAGACGCACGAGTTGAAAATACGATGAACAATACTAAAATAGCTAGTTGTTTTTGCATAGGTTTAGTTTTGGTTATGGTAGTTGATCGTATTTTTTTTATTTTTTTTATAAATGATTTCTGTTAGGAAAAACTTTAATCCATTATAAAAACGTCATTTTGGGTTTATTATTTTACGTCTAATGATACTTTTAATATACAAATATATGTAAATCAGTAATGTAAGTTGCTTTTAGTAATGTTTTTTTGATTGGATTGATTATATTGTTGTTTCGTAAATATTTGATTTTGTGTGTTTTATTTGTTTCTGAAAAGCTAAAAAAATGATTTTGGAAGCAGTAATTTCATTCGTTAAAAAATATAATTTAACTTTATATTAGAACGCAAATTAAGATGACCATACAAGAATATCTGAATAAAATAGAAGGTTTAGAGCTTGAAAAAACTAAGATTACATTTCCTGATAATGATCTGGAGCTTTGCATTCAGAAAATACAGCAGGGTAGTGCCCAATCTTATTTTATGCTTGATGATTTACTTGAAAAAACTTCCAGAATGGTTATTATAAATAAAAATGCGATAAAGCAGTTCGCAAATAACTTAGGTTTGTTGTTTTTAGAAGAGCAAGAAACTGGAAATGTATGTTTCGCTAATAACGAGGAAATGCGTCCAGAATTTAGACAGAGTTTCATATTAATAGATTTATTAGATTATATCTATGCTTTTATGTATTCTTCAGTATATAGAGATTTGCAAAAAATAATAATTCCGTCAGAAAAAGATTTTTTTTGGGAATTGGCAAAAATAGGTTTGAGTTTAAGAAAAAAGAAACTATAAAAACAAAAAAAAGCAGCTCCTGGTACGAGCTGCTTTTCTAATTCTTAGGTGGCAAAAAATTAACGACGGAAAGCCGGACTCTGATTAGCAGATTGGTCTAACTTTACAGTCTTAACTTTTTTAGCAGCAACTTTAATTTCGTGCTTCGCAATTTTGTCGTTAGCTTTCACTTCAAGAACATAAGTTCCAGCAGGAAAACTTTCTAAACTAATTGTTTTTGAAACCTCCAATTTGTTTGCTGCAGCGTCTCCTGCATAAAGTAAATTGTGATTCTCATCATAGATAGAGAAAGATGCATTTTCTACAGTGTCTAAAGTAAAACTAACTACTTTTCCGTTTCCTGTTTGAATGTTTAAAATATAATCACCTTTTCCATCAATGGCATAGGTAAACACAGTCGCTAAAAAAAAGGCAGCAACTAAACCAGCTTTGGTAAATTTTGTCATGTTTTTTTTAAATTGTTAATTACTAAATGTGGAACGCGTAAAACTACAAATACAAATTTAATTTTTAGCAAAATTTCAGCATTTTTAGAGCCTTAAGTTGCTGAATTGTAATCATATCGATATTTTGTTTGAACTATGTACGTAATTACTGGGCTTGTGGATTGCTGTTTTTTAATTTTTTTTTAACGGTTGGAAATCAAATATTTGAATTAATAAGAATATTTTTTCATATAAAATTTAGTGTAAAAATCACGTTTATTTTTCGGCACAAAAAAAACAGCTCCGTAACCAACCGCGAGCTGTTTTTCTTCTTCAACAATAAAATATTTTAATTTTTTCTAACCTTATTTTATACCGTTTGAAAGTATAAAATTTTTAACGTGCAGCAACGCTTGTATTTTTTGCAAAACCTGGTTTGTAAACTGAAGAAATTGCAGTTCTTGATAAAGCTGCATTATCAGTTATTGTAATCTCGTATTTTGCTTTTTTTACGTTGTCTTCAACTTCTAAAAAATAAGTTCCCTCTGGGAATTCTTCTAGACTGAAAGTTCTCAAGATTCCTTCTTTACCTGAAGCGCTTTCAGAATAAATTAAAGTTCCGTCTTTGTCATAAATAGCTAAATTGGCTTTCTGTACTTTATTAAGTGCGAAAGTGATCAGTTTTCCATTAGCTTTTAATACGTGAAGATTAAATTCTCCATTTCCGTCAATTGCGTAAGTGCTTATTCCTGTGAATAGCAACGCTGCTACTAAACTCAATTTTGCAATCTTTTTCATGGTACTTAGTTTTTAAATTAATAGTTCTAATTCTCTGATGCTAAATTACTTATGTATTACATGAAAAAGCGCAACTGTGTTTTCCTATTTCTATGCTATATTCTCATTTACGAAACCGTTATAGGTTAAAACGTGAATTATTTTTAACGTTTTTGTTAATTCAGTTATTATTTTCTAATGTTTTGCTTGATTTTGTATTTACATTGAATTAAGGATTTATTTACAAAAAGAATTAGTTTTTACCGCAGAGATTCACAAAGTTTTTTCACAGAGATTCGCAAAGTTTTTTACTCAGCTTTGCGAATCTTAGTGCTTTACTTTGTGAATCTCTGCGGTAAAAACCTAAAAGTAAAGAGCAAAAAAAAACAGCTCTATAACCACAAAGAGCTGTTTTTAAAACTTTTGAAAGTTTTTAAACTTACTAACTATCTAACCTCACTTTTATACTTTATGAAAGCATAAACTTTTTAGCGTGCTGCCACGCTTGTATTTTTAGCAAAACCTGCTTTGTAAACAGAAGAAACTGCGTTTTTAGATAAAACAGAAACTTCATCAGTTATGGTGATTTCGTATTTTGCTTTTTTTGTATTGTCTTCTACTTCCAAGAAGTAAGTTCCTTCAGGAAATTCTTCTAGGCTGAAAGTTCTTAAGATTCCGTCTTTACCTGAAGCACTTTCGGAGTAAATTAAAGATCCATCTTTATCGTAAATTGCTAAGTTGGCTTTTTGCGTTTGGTTAAGACCAAAAGTGATTTGTTTACCATTAGCTTTAATTACATGCAGATTAAAATCTGCTGTTCCATCAATTGCATATGTGCTTATTCCTGTGAAAAGCAATGCTGCTACTAAACTCAATCTAACAATCTTTTTCATGGTATTTAGTTTTTAAATTAATAGTTCTAATTCTCTGATGCTAAATTACTTCAGTTGTAAGTAAAAAATGAATACTATATTCTCCAATTTATATGCTATATTCTCATTTACGAAACCGTTATATGTTAAAATTTGAGTTATTTTTCACTGTTTTTCCTTATTCGGTTATTATTTTTCAACGTTTTTAATGTTTTTTAATTTACATACAGTTAAAGATTTCTTTACTAAATGTAGGAATGTGGGTGAGGCTCTAAGATGCTAAGTTTTATTCTTTGTACATTTATGTCGCAAAGTCAAACGAAGAAAAACGCAAAGATTCGCAAAGCTTAAAAAAAACTCTGCGAATCTCTGTGTTGTAATCTGCAAAAAATAAAAAGCAAAAAAAAACAGCTCAGTAACCACAAAGAGCTGTTTTTAAAACTTTTGAAAGTTTTTAACTTACTAACTATCTAACCTCACTTTTTATACTGTATTAGAGTATAAAGTTTTAAGTGCCGTGAAGAATTGCACTTAACCTTAATATTTTCTTAGTTAACAGAAACTGTACCTTTTGAAGATAAAACAGAACTATTAGCGTTAACAGTGATATCGTATTTTACTTTTTTGAAGCTGTCGGCAACCTCTAAAATATATTTTCCTTGAGGGAATTCTTCTAAACTGAAAGTTCTTAAGATTCCGTCTTTACCAGAAGCATTCTCAGTATAGATTAAATTACCATTTGTATCATATATACTAATAACTGCTTTTTGTAATTGATTAATTCCAAAAGCAATTACCTTGCCATTTCCTTTTAATACATGAAGATTTAATGCTTCATTTCCATCAATTGCGTATGTACTCATTCCTGTTAGAAGTACTGCAAATACTAAACTTAATTTCATAACCTTTTTCATATTCTATAGTATTAAATTTTTTTCGTTCATTTCTCTGATGCAAAGTTATAGTAGCATGTGTGGTATTTTAACAACTATATTTTCCAATTTATATGCTATATTCTCATTTACGAAACCGTTATATGTTAAAATTTGACTTTAATGTTGTGTTTTTGTTAATTTGATTGTTTTTATTCAAAGTTTTTTAAAAACGGAGTACTTCTTAAAATTTCTATTTTTCTTACAAATTTTAACATATTGGCATAAAATCGGGTTTTAAATAGGATAAATAGAAAAAAAGTGAGGAAAAAAAATAAGACCCTAAAAAAAAGCCGAATTTGATATAAAATCTTCAGTGTTAAGAACGTTATTTTAATGTAAAATTCGCATTTACGAAACCGTTATAGGTTAAAATTTAAATTATTTTAGGTGTTTTTGTTAAATTTGCTATTATTTTTTAAAGAAATTATCATGAAGACTATTGCCCCAGCTCTTGAAGTGATAACTAACTCATACGGAAGTTCTTTTACCTACAGTAAACACGCCGAAAAGACCAATAGTAAAGCTCATTTATGGCACTATCATCCAGAAATTGAGTTGGTTTATATAAACGGCGGGGCTGGAAAAAGACAAATAGGAAGCCATGTTTCTTATTATACCAATGGTAGTTTACTTTTAATAGGAGCTAATTTGCCTCATTGTGGTTTTACAAATGAGCAGACAGGAAATACAACGGAAACCGTTATCCATATTAAACCTGAATTTTTGGGAAGTGACTTTTTTGTTGCACCCGAAATGAAAAAGGTGCAGAATATTTTGAAACAAGCTAAAGGCGGAATCGCTTTTGGAGGCGAAACAAAAAAACGTATCGGAAAGAAAATTGAAATGATGGAAAACGAACCGCCATTTCAAAGACTTATAACGCTTTTGAGTGTTTTAGACGAATTGGAATCGGCTGAGGAATATACCATTTTGAATGCCGACGGATTTTCGATGGAATTGCAAACTCAGGATAATGACCGTATGAATGTGGTTTTCAATTTTGTGAAAGATCATTTTCAAGAATCTATTTCTATAGATGAGGTTTCGAGTCTGGTAAGTATGACTACGCCATCGTTCTGCCGTTATTTCAAAAAGATATCCAATAAAACATTTACGGAGTTTGTGAATGAATATCGTCTTGTGCATGCTTCAAAACTTTTGGCAGAACAGCCAATGAGTATTAATGAAGTTTGTTACGAAAGTGGTTTTAATAATTTCAGCCATTTTAGCAAATCGTTTAAACAATATACTGGTAAAAGCGCTTCGCAATACCGTCACGAACATAAGATTATAATTAGCTAGTTTTGTAGCTAGAATTTTTTTTAGCCACGAATTCACGAATTTTTTTTTTTAATATTAATTTGTGAATTCGTGGTTTTTATTTTTGTTCAAAGAATGTCAATAGGATTTTGGTAATTAAATAAGTAAAGTGTTTTTTAAGATTTTAAAAGTGAAATTCGTGAATTCGCGGCTATTTTTTTATCGCAAACACTAGTCGGATTTTTCATATATTTTATTCTGAAAAAAGTTATATTTACAAACCCTAATCAGAAAAAAAATATCAAAATGAAGAAATTTAAAATGCTATTGTCTGCATTTTTGCTTTGTCTTACCACCATGACATATGCTGCAAAAGTAGACACACTTCAAGTTGCGAGTACCGCAATGGGTAAAACCTATAAAGCAGCGGTAGTTTTACCAAATTCTTATGCAAAAAGCAAAACGGCTTTTCCGGTAATGTATCTTCTGCATGGGGCTTACGGACATTTTAGTGATTGGCTTAAAAATACTCCAAACAAAAAACTGGTTCATAATCTGGCAGATCAATACAATATGATTATTGTAATGCCAGAAGGAGAAACGTTTAGTTTTTATATAGATAGTCCTGTAAATAAAGAAAGTCAGTTTGAGACTTTTATCACTCAGGAAGTGATTCAGAAAGTAGACAAAACCTATAAAACAATTGCCAATAAAAATGGTAGAGTGATAACAGGTCTTTCTATGGGCGGACACGGCGCATTGTATTTATCTGCGAGACATCCAGAATTATTTTGTGCTGCAGGAAGTATGAGTGGTGCAGTAGATATGAGTACGATGCTTAACAGAGATTCTTCGGCACAGGTTGTAAAATTGATGCAGCCTGTATTTGGAGACAAAAGTGGCAATACGGAGTTGTACGAACAAAATTCTGTTTTAAGAATGGCCGATAAATTAAAATCGAATAAGCTTCCTTTAATAATAGATTGCGGTGTAGACGATTTTTTAATTGAACCCAACAGAGAATTGCACAGGAGATTAGTTTATAATAAAGTTGACCACGATTATACAGAACGTCTAGGAGCTCATACTTGGGATTATTGGGAAAACTCGCTTCCGTATCACGCATTATTTTTTAATAAAATACTAACTAAAAATCAGGCGACTGTAAAAAAATAAGGACATTTTTATGGTAAAATAAGCCAAATCACTTTTTTTGGTTTAATTTTTGAAATACCTTTATAGTATAATCCTTAAAAAAAAATAATTATGAAAAAGATACTTACCTTATTTGCAGTTATCGGTTTAATTGCATTTTCTAGTTGCGAAGGACCAGAAGGGCCTCCAGGACCTCCTGGACAAGACGGACAAGATGGTGGATTAATTGCAGAAGTTTTTGAAATTCAAAACGTAAATTTTGATTTTAATAGCACAGATGGTTATAATATTTATAGAAAATTGACTCCGAATATTTATGATTCTGACGTTGTTTTAATTTATAGATTGGCTGGAACTGTTAATCCCACAACTCCAATTTGGCAGCAAATTCCTAGAACACTTTACGTGTCTCAGGGAGAGCTCGATTATGATTTTGATTTTAGTAAAGCAGATTTTACAATTTATGCTGGAGGAACTTATGATTTGGCTTTAACGCCAGATCTTATCAGAAATCAAACTTTTAGAATCGTAATTATTCCAGGTGCTTTTTCAACAACAGGAAAATCTGCTAGCAAGCCTGATTATTCAGATTATAATGAAGTAATTAAGAAGTACAACATTGATGATAGCAATGTCAAACAAATAAAATAATTTTTAAATTGAATGTAAAAAAAGGAAATCGTAAGATTTCCTTTTTTTATGAATATATGTTTTGAAAGCTAATTATTCTTCGCTTGACGAATCATTTAAAACTTTTTCTGGTCCGAATTTAAGCGAAACCAAAATTCCAACTAAAAGAGATAAAGCTATAAATCCTAAAGAAGCCCATTCTGGAACGTGGAAGAAATCGTGTAAAAGCATTTTTAATCCAACAAAAGCTAAGATTGCTACTAAACTGTATTCTAAATAACTGAATTTTGCCAGCATGTTTGCTAAGAAGAAATACATAGAACGTAACCCAAGAATAGCAAAAATATTAGAGCTGAATACTAAAAACGGATCTTTGGTAATAGCTAGAATTGCAGGAACACTGTCTACTGCAAATAAAACGTCCATCACTTCAATAACAATTAAAGCTACAAATAATGGAGTTGCTGCTTTTTTTGCTGTTTTGGTTGAAATGAAGAATTTCTCTCCGTCCGTTTCAGATGTAATCGGCATAATTTTTCCTAGCGTTTTATATACGAAGGAATCTTTTGGGTGAAAATCTTCTTCTTCGCCAGAAAAAAGCATTTTTATAGCAGTAAATATTAAGAAGACTCCAAATACATACGTTGTCCAAGCAAATTTATTAATCAGCATAACTCCAAAGAAAATCATTAATCCGCGGAAAACAATAGCGCCTAATATTCCCCAGAATAAAACACGGTGCTGGTATTTTTGCGGAATTTTAAAGGAAGCAAAAATAATAGCAATAACAAAGATATTGTCGACACTCAAAGAAAGCTCAATTAAGTAACCAGTAATAAACTTCATTGAAGCAACGGCTGGCTTCAAATTATCTGGATTATCGATATAGTCTGTAGTGTATAGCCAGTAAATTACTCCTGAAAAAAGGAAAGATAAAGTAACCCAAACTAAGGTCCATTTGCTGGCTTCTTTTGTGCTAATAATATGGGGTGTTTTATTAAAGACACCTAAATCTAAAGCAAGAATAAAAATTACAGCAAGTAAAAAGAGTGACCAGACTATCATAATAATTTTTTTTAATGATTTACAAAGATAAGTTTTGATGTTTAACTTAAAAATTAAATTTATCAGAAACTTACTTTTAAAATTAAATAATTTTTGTTATTTGTAAAGTGTTAAGTGTTATAAAGTTATGATGTTTTTTTAGTGTAAAAGTTGTTTCTTGATTAGGAAAGCAGGGATTCTGATATTGTGAAAGTTTACAAAAATTGCCAAACCTGGAAGGTTTAAAAAAAAAACTCATCAAACGAAATCATAAAAAAAAGTGCCAACAATTACGATGGCACTTTTTAGAATATAATTTAAGCTTTGAATTATAGCGCTGATTTAACAGTTTTGATAATTCTAGCAGCAATTTTGTAAGGGTCTCCGTTTGAAGCTGGTCTTCTGTCTTCCAACCATCCTTTCCATCCTTTTTGAACAGTCATTAAAGGAATTCTGATAGAACATCCTCTGTCTGAAACTCCATAAGAGAAATCGTGAATAGAAGCTGTTTCGTGTTTACCAGTTAAACGTTGGTCGTTGTAAGCTCCGTAAACTGCGATGTGCTCAGCAGTAACAGGACGGAAAGCTTCGCAGATTCTTTCGTAAGTTGCTTGGTCTCCACATGTTCTTAAAACTTCGTTAGAGAAGTTAGCGTGCATTCCAGAACCATTCCAGTCTGTATCTCCTAGAGGTTTTGGGTGATATTCAATATAGTAACCATATTTCTCAGTTAAACGGTCTAATAGGTAACGAGCAACCCAGATTTCATCTCCAGCTTTTTTAGCACCTTTAGCAAATAATTGGAATTCCCATTGTCCGCAAGCAACCTCTTGGTTGATTCCTTCAAAGTTGATTCCAGCAGCAATACATAAATCAGCATGCTCTTCAACTAATTTTCTACCGTGTGTGTTTTTTCCACCTACTGAACAGTAGTACATCCCTTGTGGAGCAGGGTATCCTCCAACTGGGAAACCAAGTGGAAGTTGAGTTTTAGTATCCATAATGAAATACTCTTGTTCGAAACCAAACCAAAAATCATCATTATCATCATCAATTGTAGCTCTACCGTTAGAAGGGTGTGGAGTCCCGTCTGCATACATAACTTCAGACATAACTAACCATCCATTGATACGAGTTGGATCTGGATAAATTGCAACAGGAACTAAAAGACAGTCAGAAGAACCACCTTCAGCTTGTTTAGTTGACGAACCATCAAATGACCAGTTTCCAAGTTCTTCTAATGTTCCTTTGAAGTTTTCGTGTTCTTCAACTTTAGTTTTACTTCTAAGATTTTGAGTTGGTTCATATCCATCTAACCAAATGTACTCTAACTTAATTTTAGCCATAATAATATAAATTAATTTTTTTGTTTTTTTTCGTTGGGTCAAATATAGATTTATTTTTTTAGTCCCAAAAATTAGGGGGCTATTTTGTTTTGCGAAGTATAATTTTTTGGATAAGCGCAATTTTGTGAGGGGTATATTTTAAAAAAAGCAATTTTAGTAAGCTTAAAAAAATAAATTCGTAATAATTACGGTTCATTTTTGAATTTATGAGTTAAGAAATTATGAAAAAATGTTTATTTAATCAATAATACCGTACAGTTTTGTTATATTTCTATGATTTGAATTCATTATTCTTTGAAAAAAGCGTTTTATGTTGAAAAATCACTGACTAAAAATCTATAATTTATATTCCAAACAGGCTTATTTATTGTTTATATTTGTTGCTTCTTTTTTAATGAAAATTAGTACGAATTTAAAATATACATAACCATGTCAACATTACGTTTCCAAGCTTTACAACAAGCTTCTAACAGAAAGCCGGTACATTTTGAAGAAATTGGCCGAAAATCAAATCTTTTTGGTGCAAATGTGTTTAATGAAAAAGCAATGAAGCAATATTTAACTTCAGATGCATTTAAAGGAGTAAGAGATGCTATTCAGCATGGTACAAAAATAGACAGAAAGCTTGCCGATTATATTGCTATGGGAATGAAAGAGTGGGCTCTTTCTAAAGGAGTTACTCATTATACACATTGGTTTCAACCATTGACAGGAACAACGGCAGAAAAGCACGATGCTTTTTTTGAAACTTCTTATGACGGAAGCGAATCTGTAGAAAAATTTGGAGGAGCACAATTAGTTCAGCAAGAGCCAGATGCATCTAGTTTTCCTAATGGAGGAATCAGAAATACTTTTGAAGCTAGAGGATATACTGCTTGGGATCCGACTTCTCCTGCTTTTATATATGGTACAACTTTATGTATTCCAACTGTATTTATCGCTTACACAGGCGAAGCTTTAGATAATAAAATACCTTTATTAAGAGCATTGTCTGCAATTGATGAAGCTGCAACAGAGGTTTGTAAATACTTTGACAAAAACGTAAAAAAGGTAACGGCAACATTAGGATGGGAGCAGGAATATTTCTTGATAGATAAAGCACTTGCAAATTCTCGCCCTGACTTAATGATGACGGGAAGAACTTTGTTAGGTCATACTTCTGCAAAAGGCCAACAGTTAGACGATCACTATTTCGGATCTATTCCAACTCGTGCTCTTACTTATATGAGAGATTTAGAGCAAGAATGTATGTTATTGGGTATTCCGGTAAAAACACGTCATAATGAGGTTGCTCCAAATCAGTTTGAGTTAGCACCGATTTTTGAAGAAACGAATTTAGCGGTTGACCACAACTCTTTATTAATGGATGTTATGCAGAAAGTTGCAGAACGTCATGACTTTAAAGTATTATTTCATGAAAAACCATTTAAAGGAGTAAACGGTTCTGGAAAACACAATAACTGGTCGTTGGCTACAGATACGGGAGTTAACTTATTGAGTCCGAGCAAAACGCCAATGAGCAATTTACAGTTTTTGACTTTCTTTATTAATACAATTAAAGCGGTTAACGACAACGAAACTTTATTAAGAGCTTCTATCGCAACAGCAAGTAACGACCATAGGTTAGGAGCAAATGAAGCGCCGCCAGCAATTATGTCGGTATTTATTGGAGCGCAATTGACAAAAGTTTTATCTGAATTAGAAAGCGTAACAACAGGAAAACTTTCGCCAGAAGAAAAAACAGATTTGAAATTAAATGTTGTTGGTAAAATTCCAGACGTATTATTAGACAATACAGACAGAAATAGAACTTCACCTTTTGCTTTTACAGGGAATAAATTTGAGTTTAGAGCTGTTGGATCCAATTCAAACTGTTCGAATGCCATGACAACTCTGAATGCGATTGTAGCAAAACAGTTAATTGATTTTAAAAATGAAGTAGAGAACTTGATTGAAAATAAAGACATGAAAAAAGACGATGCGATCTTTAATGTCTTAAGAGAATATATTAAGCAATCTAAAAAAATCCTTTTTGAAGGAGATGGTTATAGTGAAGCTTGGGAAAAAGAAGCGGCTAAAAGAGGTTTGAGCAACTTTAAAACTACTCCAGAAGCTATTAAAGCTAAGGTTTCTAAACAAGCTTTAGACTTATTTGAACAATTAGGAATCTTTAATCATGTAGAAGCTGAAGCCCGTTACGAAATCGAATTGGAAGAATACACTAAAAAAATCCAAATTGAAGGAAGAGTTTTGGGTGATATTGCTAGAAACCATGTAATTCCAACTGCAATTCGTTACCAAAACACTTTAATTGATAATGTAAAAGGGTTGAAAGAAATTTTTGCAAAAGAGTTTGAGGCCTTAGCCAAAGAACAGATTGTTTTAATTAAAGAAATTTCAGGTCACATTGAAGGAATCAATTCTAAAGTGTTGGCAATGACTAATGAAAGAAAGAAAGCCAATCAATTGACAGATGCTCAAAAAATGGCAGAAGCGTATTGCAATAACGTAAAACCTTATTTTGACGAAATTCGTAATCACTGTGATAAATTGGAATTATTGGTAGATGATGAAAGCTGGACATTGACCAAATACAGAGAATTATTGTTTACTAAATAATAAGAATGTAACAATTTGTTAAAGCCTGTCTCAAAAAGACAGGCTTTTTTTTGAGATTATATTAAAAAAAAGGTTTCCAGAGAACTTTTTTGCTACTTATACCCCCTTAAATGTAAAGAAATTGTAATAAGTATCTTTTTTCCTATGAAAATTTTTAGGCATTGTGGCAGTTCATCGAGATAGTATTACAGTTCATCGAAAAGAGGTTAATATGTTGTAAAATAGGTATTTATACGTGAACCGGTTTTGCAGAAAGTTTTCTAATTTTGGTCGTGAAGTTGAGAAAATAAGATTAAAAATCTATTTCAAATGATGTTCTGAAGCGCCCCCGTTTCCCCCCAAATTGTAAACCTGCAAGTACCTACATAATAATCTGTATTAATAACCAATTAAATATATTTATTATGAAAAAAGTAATTTTAAGCATCTCCGCGATGCTGTTTGTAGGTGTAGCAGCAATTGCTCAGGGAAACACTTCATCAGTAAACCAGGTTGGAAATTCTGACACAGGTATTGTAAATCAAAATGGTCAAACGAATGATTCTAAGATCGACCAATTAGGAAATTCGAACAAATCTGAAGTTTATCAAGGAATTCAGCCAGGAGTTTATAATGCTAAAAATAATGCTGCAGATGTAAAACAAAAAGGGAACAATAATACTGCATTTGCTTCTCAAAGTAACCATGACAACAAAGCTTACCAAACACAAACAGGAGACTGGAATAAAGCAACAATTTGGCAAGATCAAATCGCTCCTCCAGCATCAGCATTAGGAGGATTTGATAAAGCAACTCAAACACAAACAGGAAAAAACAACGAAGCTATTATTGATCAAGGTACAACTGGAAACGAAAAACCAACCGGAGCTCCTTTCAATGCAGCTCAATTGGCAGCTGTTAATTTAGTGAGTGTGCCATTTGCTCCTCATAACACTAACGAAGCTACTCAAACTCAAAACGGAGATGGTAACTATGCTTATGCTACTCAAGGAGGTGTTAAAAACAAATCATGGCAGACACAAAAAGCTCCAGCTGGAACTTCTGTAGCAGATGGTAACAAATCATACCACTATCAATATGGTAATGAAAACAGCGCTACTACATCTCAAGATGGTACTAAGTTGAAAGAAAGCACTTTGCAAATTGGTAACAACAATACTGCAACTGTAACTCAAACTGGTGCTTCTCATAGCAGTGTTGCGTTTTCAAACGGAAACTTGAATACAATTACTGTTACTCAATCAGGAATGTAAGAGTGAAAAGAAAATGTGATAGCCGTATAACGGTTATCACATTTTTTAATTTAAATTATTAAATGATGAAAACTTTCATTTTATACATAATACTTTTGATCTTTTACTGCCCTGTGTTTTATGCTCAGGAAAAAGCAGATGATTCAGAATTTAAAAATTATAGTTCATCGCTTTTTAATTCAAAAGATAAAGCATTTAGTATTGTTTCTAATTTGAATAAAAAAGAACAAAACGAATTAAATTCTCGAATTCCATCTGGCGTGCAAATTCAGCAGATAGGAGATTTTAATAAAGTATATGCAGCTTTAAAATCTAACGATACTAAGGTAGCAGTAGATCAATATGGTGATCGCAACACATTACTGTTAGATAAAAATGCTAAAACCATTACCCAAAGTGTTATTCAGCAAGGAGACAATAACAAGATTACCGATTTTACATTGCATACAAATTACAATGTAAATATGGAAATGATCCAAAAAGGAGATAATCAAAGCATTCAAAACATTGGAACCAATTCACTGTCCAAAAACATGAAAATTACACAGACAGGAAATGGAGCCTCAATTATTCTTATAAATAATTAAAATAACATGCATTTTATAAACAGACATATTACCCTCTTTTTAATGCTCTTTTCATTTATAATGTTTGGACAAGTTCCACAGGATAAATTAAAAGCAAAAATTGAAATAGAGAAAGTAGAGAACAGCATAAAAATTACAGGTACTGCAGAAAACTTAACAGATGTTATTCGCAGTGCAGCTTATCGATTGTCTGTTATAAAAAATAATGATAAAAGTAATAATCAGTCTAATAATGAACAAGTTGGTGTTTTTACCTTACAGCCCAATGAGATTCAGAAATTATCCACCTCTCAAATTAATTTGAACGCAGACGACGAAGTAATTGTTTTACTACTGTTTTATGATGAAAACAAACAAATTGTAGCAAAAGATCGTGTGGTATTAGGTGAAGAAAAAAAAAAGATAATGTAATAGTCCTTCCTACTGATGGATTTGTTTTAAGAGGTATTATCACCGATGATACTAAAACAAAAGCAGGAAAAGATTTTTACGACAGGTATTATTACAAATACAATGAAATAGGGATAAACGCCGAAAAAATAGTAACAATAGGTGAAGAATATAGTTTTGCCAGAAATACTGCAATATCTATAGTGATAGATAATGAGGTTATTTATAATTTTCTAATTAGGCCAGACGACGAATTTTTAGATGCGGTTGCAGAAGAAGCTGTAAACGCAACCTTTACTTATTTGAAAGAAAAAGAAAAAGAACGCAAATATTTCACTCAGTATTAATTTTATTATTAGCGCTATGAAATTTATTTTAACCTTCGCAGTAGTACTCTGCATTTCTCCGTTTATAAACGCTCAGGCATTAGTTTATAAACCAGTCAATCCGGCTTTTGGAGGAGACACCTTTAATTATCAATGGCTTTTAAGCAGTGCAGAAGCACAGAATAAGCAAAAAGATAAGACAGCAGTTCCTACAACACAAACTGATTTAGAACGATTTAAAGCCAATTTAAATTCGCAATTGTTAAGTCAGATCTCTAGCCAACTTTACAAACAGCAATTTGGTACAGATGGTATCAAAGAAGGCTCTTATACTTTTGGGAGTTATTCGGTAGATGTTTTTCCGTCATCAGATGGATTAACACTTAATATTTTGGATACCAATACAGGAGAGCAAACACAAGTAATCATCCCAAATCAATAACATGCGATTACATCACTACTTATTTATTTTATTTGGATTTCTTTTTAATGGCTGCGGCGCTTACTACAATCAACCCACTGGAGTTCAAAAAGCTGTTTTGGGAGAGGGAACGCCTGCGACATCATTACTAAAAGATTTGCCAAAACCTAAGGAACCAGTTGTGGTTGGCGTCTATAAATTTAGAGACCAAACAGGACAATATAAACCTCAGGAAAATGGAAGCAGTTTTAGTACAGCTGTGACCCAGGGAGCCACTTCTATTTTGATAAAAGCGCTGGAGGACTCAAAATGGTTTATACCAATTGAGCGTGAAAATATTGGAAATCTATTGCAGGAGCGAAATCTTATTCGTGCTACTCGTCAAGAATATATAAAAAATGCTGATCCAAATGAACCGCAACTAACCCCTTTATTGTATGCGGGAGTTTTATTAGAAGGAGGAATTGTTTCCTATGATTCTAATATTATTACTGGCGGATTTGGTGCCCGATATTTTGGTGCAGGAGCATCTGTAAAATACCGTCAGGATCGCGTGACTATTTATCTGAGAATGATTTCTACATCAAACGGAAAAATTTTAAAATCTGTTTATATTTCAAAAACCATCTTGTCGCAAGCAATTGACGAAAGCCTTTTTAGATATGTCAATTTTAAAAGACTCCTAGAAGTAGAAACTGGATATACCACAAACGAGCCTGTGCATATGGCAGTTACAGAAGCGATAGAAAAAGCTGTTGAATCTTTGGTATTAGAAGGAATAAAAGATAATGTCTGGGAAGCTGATGCTCCAAAATGGGAAGTGGATAATTTACTGAAAGCTTACGCCGAAGAAACCAAAACTGCCGATGTAACTGGTCTGTATGACAGAGTGCTTGAAAACAGAAGAAGTAAATTTGCCATAGAACTTTCTGGCGGTACTACTTTAATGGATGGAGATTATCGAGATCCGCTATTAAGACCTTTTGGACGCGGAGCTTTAAAATGGATGCTTACTCCAAGTTTTACAGTAAGTGCTTCTACCAATGTGGTAAACCTTGCTAACAAAAATTTGCTTGATGTCGGCTATATTACCTATGATTTGAATATGGAATGGATCATTCTTCCAAAAGACCGTTTTACTCCATATTTATATGCTGGAGGAGGATATGGTATGAATAGGAAATTTGAAAATACCTATGGTAAATTTCAATACGGAGCAGGTTTAGAGTATATGGCATCCGATCGCATAGGAATAAAATTGTTTGCTGAGCAGAATATCAATTTCAGTGACAATCTTGATTATATCGTAGCAGGAACACGTGATGATTACTATTATAAATTCGGCTTAGGACTAACGTTTTATTTCGGCAAAAAGAAAAAGTAATAGGTTGGAAATTTCGAAAATAGAAGACACACGTTTAAATCTTAAAGCAAGCTAATCATGAAGAATTTATACAAAATAATAAATGCAATTTTTTTAGTGGTTTTGATTTCCTGCAGTGAAGAAAAAATTGGAGAATCTGCATATGGAACTGTTACAGGAAAAGTCGTTAACAGCGAAACTTTTGCACCGATGGAAAATGTGAAAATAATGTCTAGCCCAACAACTAGTACAGTATTTACAGATGCCGAAGGAAAGTTTACTGTTTCTAATGTCAAAGTTGGCGAATATTCTTTTCAGGCTCAAAAAGATGGCTTTACAGCAAAATTTGAATCAGTCAACGTGACGGCAAATAATACATCAGAAATTGTTTTTGAATTAAATAAATCTACGGCAAATAACAAACCGCCAACAGTTCCTGTCTTGACAGCTCCTGCGGATAATAGTATAAACCAACCCGTAAATTTAGATTTAACATGGACTGTTACAGATCCAGATAATGATGCAATGACATATACTGTAACACTTAGAAATGATAAAAATAGCGATGTTGCTGTTTTCAATGACATAAAAGATAAAAAGTTGGCAATCACAGATCTGATTTATGGAACAAAATATTATTGGCAAGTTACAGTAAATGATGGGGTAAATACTGCCGTATTAAGTACTATTAGCGCTTTCTCTACCATAGCATTTCCAGCAACAAGAAATTTATTTGTTAAAACTATTAGCGGTAATAATGTGATTTTTGCTGCAGATGATGCAGGCAGACAATACCAATTGACAAGTTCAGATAAAAATAGTTGGCGTCCGAGACGAAACAATCAGGCTCAGAAAATTGCTTTTATAGGAACAAGCGGCTCGCAAAATGATATTTATACCATGAATTTTGACGGGACCGATATTAAAAAAGTAACAAGTTCGGTTTCTATTGCAGGGTTTAATGCCGATTATTTAGGTTACTCTTGGAATGCGTCAGGAAGCGAATTTATTTATCCAAATTTTGATAAGCTATATCGAATAAAAAGTGACGGCAGCGGATTGACAAAAATCTTTCAGACTCCAAATGGTAAGTTTATTTCAGAATGCGATTGGAGTGCAGACGGAAGTAAAATAGCTTTAAAAGTAAATGATATAAATGGTTATAATGTAGAAATATATGTTATAAATCCGTCGGGTGTAATTGTTACGCCTGTACTGGCAGGAGAACTTGGCGCTGTTAGCGGTTTGAATTTTTCTGTTTCTGGACTAAAATTAGTTTATACAAAAGATGTTTCTGGATTCGAGAGTTCAAATTACCGTCAGCTGGATTCTAGAATTTTCGAATATAGTTTTCTTCTTGGAAATTCTTACCAATTGACCACAGAAAAAATAGCAGGAACAAACGATCTGGATGTTCGATATTCTCCAAATGAAGCAGAATTAATTTTTCTAAATACTTCAAATGATGGAATTTCTGTAAAAAATGTAGTGAAATGCGGTATAGGAGTTGCGAATTCGAGAACTACGTTGTTTACAGGATCATCCATGCCCGACTGGGAATAAAAATAAAAAGCCAAGAGCTTCATAACCAATTTTATTTCGGGAAATCGGCAGAAAGTAATCTTCTGCCGATTTTTTTTAGAATCAAATAATCGAATAAGTCAAAGAATTAAAAAAAGGGATTATCTTTGCACCACATCAACACAAACTAATTTTCATGAGTTCAGATTCTAGCAAAAGATATGCACAAAGAGGTGTTTCGGCATCAAAAGAAGACGTACATAACGCTATAAAAAATATTGACAAAGGTTTATTTCCGCAAGCATTCTGTAAAATTGTTTCTGACTATTTAACTCAGGACGATGAGCATTGCCTTATTATGCATGCTGACGGAGCGGGTACAAAGTCATCTTTGGCATACATGTACTGGAAAGAAACTGGAGATCTTTCTGTTTGGAAAGGAATCGCTCAAGATGCGTTAATCATGAATATTGACGATTTATTGTGTGTTGGCGCAACAGATAATATTTTGCTTTCTTCAACTATTGGAAGAAATAAAAACCTGATTCCAGCTGAGGTAATTTCTGCAATTATCAACGGAACAGAAGAATTAATCAACGAATTAAAATCGTTCGGAGTTACTATTCATTCAACTGGTGGAGAAACTGCCGATGTTGGAGATGTAGTTCGTACTATTATTGTAGACTCTACAGTAACAGCTCGTATGAAACGCAGTGATGTTGTAGATAACGCAAACATTAAAGCGGGAGATGTAATCGTTGGTTTGGCTTCTTTCGGACAAGCAACTTATGAGAAAAGCTATAATGGCGGAATGGGAAGTAACGGATTAACTTCTGCACGTCATGACGTTTTCGGGAAATATTTGGCTAAGAAATATCCAGAAAGCTACGATGCGGCAGTTCCAGAAGAATTAATCTATTCAGGACAAGTTAATTTAACAGATGAAGTTGAAAACAGCCCAATCAATGCTGGTCAGTTAGTGCTTTCTCCAACTAGAACATACGCACCAATTATCAAGAAAATTTTAGATAAATATACTCCAAATGATATTCATGGAATGGTACATTGCAGTGGAGGAGCGCAAACTAAAATTTTACATTTTGTCAAAGATTTACACGTTATAAAAGACAATTTGTTTCCGGTACCGCCATTGTTCAAATTAATTCAAGAACAATCAAAAACAGATTGGAAAGAAATGTATCAGGTTTTCAACTGCGGTCACAGAATGGAGCTTTATGTTCCAGAAAATATTGCACAGGATATTATCGAAATTTCGAAATCATTTAATGTTGATGCGCAAATTGTTGGTAGAGTAGAAGCATCTGATTCTAAAAAGCTTACTATCACAAGCGAATACGGAACATTCAATTATTAATTTTTATGTAGAGACGCACTGCAGTGCGTCTCTACAATTATAAAAACTTTACTATGTACGAATTACTTTTTTGGAAATACCTAGACGAAATCTACCTGAACAATCAGGAAGTTTATGAAGCTCTTGTCGAAAAACAAGAAGTTGAAGGTCTGGCTGAACTTCAAGTTGAGGTAATCGTAAACAGAATAAATTCAGTCTTTTCTGAATGGGAAAGAGTGGATGAAAACAGCTGGAAAAACTCAAAAGGGAAAGGTGCATTTCAAGTTGTTACGACACCCCAAAGCATAAAAATTGACTGCTACGGAACAGAAGGAAAAACCATGAATAAACTAGTAGATATCATGGAAGAATTCAAATGTCCGCTTTACGATCCGCAAGTTCCAGAACGTTATGATGAAATGAATGAGTAAATTTTTGTTTCAGGTTTGAAGTTTCAAGTTTTTGGAATTTAAAATTTAAAAAATAGGAATTTTAATTACCCATTCTTCAAAAGTAAATCCTGTTCTTTTCTCATTTTTTCTGTCAATTGATTGACGTATGTTTTTATTTTCTGCGGAAGCGTATTCCAGTTTTGATCTTTTTCAAAGCTTCTGCAATCATCTAAATCGCATTCAACCGCGCGAATAACATATTTTTTGTTTTTATAAACCGTAATAATTTTTACGCGTCTTATATAACCATCTTCATTGCGAGTTCCATAAACAATAATAGGTTCAATATAACCGTCACCATCAATATCTTTTGTACTGCAATATTTTGTCCAGAACCAAATGTTTGTTTCTTTCGGAATAGTATTCTCAAGCAAATCATTAATTCGCCATTTCTCGAGAAACCCGCCGTGATCATTGACTACGCAAATGGCTTGTATTTTGGTATTTAAAGTGTCTTTTTTAGAAACTGTTTTTTGATTTTCGCCCAAAACCAATTCGTAAACACCGCCTTTATCGCTAAATTCAAATGCTTTATAAATTGGGAAATCAGTTACAGCTGTAAGCTCTCTTTCTGAAATTTCTTGTTTGGTCAATTTATAGCTTTCTACTTTTTGAGAAAAAACAAATGTCGAATAAAAGGAAAGTAGAAAGGCAATATATTTTTTCATGTTTACTATATATTTTTAGTACATCAAAGATATTTAAACCTTTTGAGTCCTGCTAAATTTATGTTTTTTAAAAATAGATTTTGTTGTACTTTTCAATATTAAAAAAACAAAGAGGATTTCTAAGAAAAACAATAAAAATGATTAAAACAAATTGCAGTAATTTTCTTCTGGGAGTATTGGTTTTAGTACTTTCTACTAATAATATGGTAGGACAGAAGAAGGCAGGAGAAAAACGAAATTTAATTCAATATGTTGATCCAATGATTGGGACAGCAAAAATGGGACATACTTATCCAGGGGCAACAGTTCCTTTTGGGAGCGTGCAATTAAGCCCAGAAACCGATACCATTGCTTACAGTTTAAATGGAAAATACAATGGAGAAGTTTATAAATACTGCGCGGGATATCAATATGAAGATAAAACGATTGTAGGTTTTAGCCACACACATTTCAGCGGAACGGGACATTCCGATTTAGGTGATTTCTTGATTATGCCAACAACTGGAAAACTGCAATTGAATCCTGGTGTAGCATCAAAACCGTTGTCTGGTTATAGATCAGCATTTTCACATTCGACAGAAAAAGCAGAACCGGCATATTACAGCGTTTTTCTTGAAGACCATAAAATAAAAGCAGAATTGACAGCGACAACGCGCGTTGGAATGCATCAATATACTTTTCCAAAATCTAATGAAGCACATATCATTTTAGATTTGACTTCAGGAATTTACAATTACGATAAAAAAAATGTTTGGACATTTGTTCGTGTAGAAAACGATACTTTAATAACTGGATATCGCCAAACAAACGGATGGGCAAGAACTAGAACAGTTTATTTTGCAATGTCTTTCAATAAACCAATTAAAAGTTACGGACAAGCTGCTCAGGAAAAAAGCGTTTATAGAGGTTTTTGGGGGAGATTCGATCAAACGAAAAACTTTCCAGAAATGGCGGGTCAAAACCTAAAATTGTTTTTTGATTTTGATACGAATGAAGGCGAAAAAATCAAAATCAAAATGGCACTTTCTCCTGTAAGTTCTGCTGGTGCATTAGAAAATATGAAAAAAGAAGTTCCAGATTGGGATTTCGAAAAAGTAAAAAAACAAAGCCAGGACGTTTGGAATAATGAATTGAATAAAGTCCAAGTTGAAACCATTCAAAAAGAAGATTTGGTTAATTTTTATACCGCAATGTATCATGCATTTTTGGGACCAACAGAATACATGGATTTAGATAAAAATTATAAAGGTCTAGACATGAATGTACATAAAGCAGAGAACTTTACTAATTATACAAGTTATTCGTTTTGGGATACGTATCGTGCCTTGCATCCGTTATTTAATATTGTGCAGCCAAAAAGAAATGCCGATATGGTAAGTTCTATGTTAGCGCATTCAGATCAAAGTGTTCATAAAATGCTTCCAATTTGGTCGCATTATGCCAATGAAAACTGGTGTATGATTGGATATCATTCGGTTTCGGTTGTGGCAGATGCCATTGTAAAAGGGAATATTAATTTTGATGCAGAAAAAGCGCTTCAAGCTTGTGTAAATACTGCAAAAGTGCCTTATTATGATGGTTTGGAATTTTACATGAATAAAGGATATGTTCCAGAAGATAAAAATGGTGCTTCGGTTTCTAAAACTTTAGAATATGCTTATGACGATTGGGCAATTGCACAGGCAGCTAAGAAATTAGGAAAAACAGATGTTTATAATGAATTCATTAATAGATCTAAAAACTATAAAAATGTCTATGATGAGAAAACGGGTTTTATGCGTCCGAAATTGAATGACGGAACATTCAAAAAAGAGTTTGATCCGCTAGATACGCATGGACAAGGTTTTATTGAAGGAAATTCTTGGAATTACAGTTTATACGTGCCACAAGACCCAGCCGATATGATTAAATTGATGGGAGGAAATGAGAAATTTAAAGTTCGTTTAGATTCTCTCTTCAATATGCATCTTCCAGACAAGTATTTTGAAAACACTGAAGATATTACAAGAGATGGAATAATTGGGAATTACGTTCACGGAAATGAGCCTTCTCATCATGTAGTTTATTTGTACAATTGGACCGATTCTCCATGGAAAGCCCAAGATAAAATTAGGATGATCTTGAAAAAAATGTACAGAAACGGGGCTGATGGTTTAGGTGGAAATGACGATTTCGGGCAAATGAGCGCTTGGTATATTTTTAGCAGTTTAGGGTTTTATCCTGTTGCACCCGGTTCTGATGAATATGCGCTAGGAAGTCCGTTGATGAAAAATGCTATTTTAAATTTAGAAAACGGAAAAACATTTGAAGTCGCAACAATTAACCAATCCGATAAAAATGTGTTTGTTTCAAAAGTGCTTTTAAACGGAAAAGAACTTTCTAGACCTTTCTTAAAACATGAAGATGTTATGAATGGCGGAAAAATTACTTTTTATATGGCGACTAAACCGAATAAGAAGAATTATAAAAATTAACGTTATGTCACCCTGAGCGAAGTCGAAGGGCTATTGTTCTGAAAAGGGCTTCGACTTCGCTTAGCCTGACAAAGAATTCGCGAAAATTTATCCAATTCATGGCAAAACAATAAAAAACTTCACGAAATTTGCACTTCAAATAAAGAAAACGAGATATGAAAATAAATCTAAAATCAGGAATTGATAAACTGCTTTTCGGAATGAAGCAGAATGATGTAACAGCAGTTTTAGGAAAACCTGATAAAAACTATAAAGACGAAGACGATAACGTAATTTTTGTTTACAATGCCCATAAAATGAGATTAACTTTTTATGAGGAAGAAGATCTTAAATTGGGATATATTGTAGCATCAAGCAGTAGTCTAGAAGTTTTCGGATTCCAATTAATCGGAAGAAAAATTGCTGATGTAAAGAAAGATTTCGCAACAAAAGGAATCACAAAATACACTCAAGAAACTTTTGATACTTTCGAAAATTACTTCAACGAAGACAATTGATTTATCCTTCAAACAGAATTTGATGAAGTGGTTAAGTTTGAAATTGGAGCCATCATCAACGGCAAAGATGAGTTTGATTGGAAATTTCCTGTAAAGAAATAGCATATAGAAAACTTTGTCAAAGTTCCTAAAAGGCATAAAAAAAACCGACAAGCGATTGTCGGTTTTTTTATGTCCTTAAAAAGAATTTATCCTTTTAACCATGCATTTTTAAGTTTCTCTTTTGAAGCATCAGTTGCTTTAAAAGTTTCAGATTCTTCAAATGGTAATTTTACAGTTCCTTTAATGGTTTCTTCTTTAGTTCCACGTTTTACTTTAAGTGTAATAGGATCATTTTCTTTCCAGTTTTCACTTTCTGTAATTAAATCGTAAATATTATCTAGATTGTATGATTTATTGTTTACAGCTAAAATTTTATCACCACCTTTTAAGTTTAAGTTTTTAAAGAATTCGATTGATTCTGATTCAGGACGAACCGCGATTTCTTTTGTTGCTTTATCAATAGTAATGTAAGGAGTTTGTCCTTTAATGAACGGATTTCCAGATTTTTTCTCGCTTGCTTTTGTAACACCAACTTTTGCTAGATAAAAATCGTAAGGAATTGGAGTAGTTCCAGCAACATATTTATTTAAAAAGTCACCCACTTCAGGATAAGTTAAAGAAGTGATTTTTGCGAATAATTCATCGTCATTAAAAGGTTTTTCAACGCCATATTCATCAGATAATTTATGCATTAAATCAAGAATTCCTCTTTCGCCATTACTTTTCTCTCTAATGATAATGTCAATACACATACCAATTAGAGCACCTTTTTGGTATACATTTAAATATTGATCTTTATAAGGCTGATCTAATACATTTTTACTCATTACTGTAAACGACATCGTATCATCTAACTGTTTAGATTGTGCAATCTTGTCTGCAATACGAGTGTAGAATTCGGCTTCGTCAATTAAACCTTGGTTAATTTGGAATAGATTAGCAAAATATTCTGTTACACCTTCATACATCCATAAATGTTCAGACATCTTTGGTGCATTGTAATCAAAATACTGAATTTCTTTTGAGTGAATAGTTAATGGAGTTACAATATGAAAGAATTCGTGAGAAACCACATCTTTTAGTGTTTCTACCAATTTTTCTTTTGGCATTGATTCTGGTAAAACTACAGTTGTAGCAGTAGGGTGTTCTAAAGCTCCAAAACCATGAGCATCGTCTTTAGCCATGCTTGAAAGATAGACCAAAACAGTGTATTTTTTAGTAGAATTTACTTTTCCTAAAAAGTTTTTCTGCGCTGTCATCATCGTTTTCATCTCTGGAGTAATGCTCTCTGCAGTATATTTTCCAGTAGGAGAGTACACAGCAATTAAGATGTCCATTCCGTTTACATTAAAAGTAGTGTAATCCGGTTTAGAATACATAATTGGGTTTTCTACCAAAATAGCATAACGAGAAGTAGTAAACACATCAGAAGTATTGCTTGCATCTTGATCTGTCATAGAAGTAGCTCCCCAAAGTGTTTCAGGATGCGTAATAGTAACTTTGTACGGAACGTCTAACTTATCTTGAAAATACCCTACAAAACCATGAGTATTAACCATGAAATTTTTTCCTGCATCGATGTTTGTTCCTGCTGGAGAAAAAACATCGTCATTTCCAAATCCAGTTCCTTTTTCTGTATCGAAAGTATCATTTACCAGATAAGTAATTCTCTTTAATGTCTTTGCGTTTGAGATAGACCAAGAATTATCACCTAATCTTTTTACAGTAAGAGCGTTTCCTTTAGCATCAAAAGCTTTAAAATCTTCTGAATATTTTCCGTAATTATCTGTAGAATAAGTACCTGGAACGGTTTTCGGAATACTATAAGTAATTTCATCAGTCTTAATGGCTGGTGGCGTAACGGTTACCAAGACCTTATCGTCTTTAACATCACTTAGATTGATATTAACTTCAACTATATTGCTTTTTGCGGCACCAGTGCTACCTGTTTTACAGCTCCAAAAAGTTACCGCTAGAGCTAAGGTGTAAAGTATTTTTTTCATTTTTATATGTTTAGTTATATTGTTTGACACAAAAAGTACCGAAAAGTTACTAAAAAATCACATTATATTTAAAGATAAAAAAAAACTCCTGAAAAACAGGAGCTTTATTTTAGTCTAATTTATTCTTGATATAATATTTTCCGTCCAAATCTTCATCAAAATCATCTATTTTAACGGGTTTTGGTTTTGGTTTATTTGCAATTGCCTTCTTTTTCCACATCTCAAATTTTTCAAGAGGCATTTTCTTTTTCATGATGTCCAGGACTTCTTTTTCTGCCAATCCAAATTCTTTCTTTATAATTTCAAATGGATTTCTTTCTTCTAAAGCTAACGAAACAAGTCTTTCGGTTTGTTCCGGAGTTAATTCTTTGCGGCTACTCTTTTTCATCTCGTGAAAATTAATTCAAAATAGGGTGTTAATTATTAATAGATTGATTTTCAATTTCTGTATCAATATTAAAAAAAAAAATAATAAGTTGGTTCAGTAAAGTTCAATTTTTTTAATGATTTTAACTGTTTTTGAAGGATCTTGATTTTTGAAATGGAATTTTTAGCAGATTCTTCAATTCATTGTTTTCTTCAGACTTCATATGAGTATCTACTCCATATACAAGTTGATCTTTGGGTAAGTAGTTAAAGGTCTTAAAAAGCCTGTCCCAAATAGAAAAAATATTCCCATAATTGCTATCTGTATAAGGCAGCACATAATGATGATGCACTTTATGCATATTCGGAGAAACAATAAAATAACTTAAGAATAAATCCAATTTTTCTGGAAGCGAAATATTGGCGTGGTTAAATTGTGAAGCAACAACCGATAATGATTGATAAAGAAAAACCATCCACATTGGTGTCCCGATAATTAAAACGCCTAAAGTGGTAAAAATAAAACGTACTACACTTTCTCCAGGATGATGTCTATTGGCAGTTGTGGTATCGATCCAAGTGTCGGTATGGTGCACCAAATGAAACTGCCAAAGAATTTTTACTTTGTGTTCTACCAAATGGGCTAGATAAGCGCCAATTAAATCCAAAAGCAGTAAACCAATTATAGTATATAGCCAGATTGGCATTTTTGGAAGCCATTGCAGAATTCCAAAATTATTTTCGATTGTCCAAGCAGCAGTTCGTATTAAAATAAACGCAAGAATAAAATTGACAACAATTGTAGTGAAGGTAAAAAAGAAATTTATACCTGCGTGAGGCCATTTTTTATATTGCATTTTAAACAAAGGAAAACTGTTCTCAATAAGCCAGAAAATAGTAATACCACCAACCAAAATCAAACTTCTATGCGAAGAGGGAATTGTAGAAAAATAATTAATAATGTCATTCATGATACATAAATATTTGAATTAATTAAAGATTTCTTTTGGTTTTACTCCAATAAAAAAGAGAAAACCAAATATAAATATATCTGATTTTCTCTTTAGAAATTATTATTTAGGGTATTATTTTTTGATGAGGCTGATTATAAATAGTAAAACCCACGCACCTCCTACAGCAATCAGAATCTGCCACAGAAGACCGCCACCTCCAATGCCAAGTTTTCCAGCAATCCATCCTCCAATAAATCCGCCTATGATTCCGACAATAATATTACCAATTAAACCGAATCCGGCACCTTTCCAGATTTGACCCGCTAGCCATCCAGAAATGGCACCTATAAGTAAGAAATATAAAAATTCCATGTATTTTATTTTTTTTTAAATTAGAAATTGATTTTTTTTCAGTTATTAAGCTTCCGTATGATTTTGAAGCAGTGTTTTATAAAGGAAGCCTGCTGCTAATGCACCAAGAATAGGGGCAACCCAAAACAGCCAAACCTGAGATAATGGCTCTCCGCCAATAAAAATCGCTTGTGATAAAGATCTCGCTGGGTTTACAGAAGTATTAGTAATAGGAATACTGATTAAGTGTATTAAAGTTAACGCCAAACCGATTGCGATTCCTGCAAATCTGCCATTTGCAAATTTATCAGTTGCTCCTAAAATCACTAATAAAAAGAATAATGTAAGTACAAACTCTGCAATAAAAGCAGACTGTAAGGAATAGCCATCAGGAGAAAAAGCTCCAAAACCGTTAGATGCAAAGGCTCCAGCTTTTGTACTGTCAATTGCAAAACCAGCTTTTCCAGAAGCTATTGTATATAAAGTTCCTGCTGCCGCAATAGCTCCAACACATTGTGCAATGATGTACGGAATAAGATCTTTGGCCGAAAATCTTCCGCCAGCCCATAAACCAAAAGAAACAGCGGGATTAAAGTGACCGCCAGAAATGTGGCCAACAGCATATGCCATTGTAAGTACCGTTAAACCAAAAGCAAGCGCAACACCAGCAAATCCAATTCCTAAATTTGGAATTCCCGCTGCAAAGATTGCGCTTCCGCATCCACCAAAAACAAGCCAATAAGTTCCGAAAAACTCTGCAAATAATTTTTTCATAATAAAATAATTTTAAATGGTTAATGTTAGAATGTATATTGGTAAGCCCAATAAATCAAAACAATTTGTAAGGGCAAACGTACAAATAAAATCCATATTGGTAAACCAAAACCTGCTTTTTTATTTTGAAACATGTACAAATTGGCAGGGAAAACAGCAATCAATAGCATTATAATTCCCCAAGCGGCAATAGGCGTTGTAAAAGGCAGGATTAGCAAGATGCCTAGAATAATCTCAGCGGCACCACTTAAAATATTTATTAATTTGGGGTTTTTAAATGCAGGCGGAATGATCTTTATGTACATTCCAGGTTTTCTAAAATGATTTATCCCAGCAAGAATATAAAGGAAAGCCATTAAATATAAATGCCAAGGTAAAATCATGATATATAATTGTTTATCACGAATTTATAAAAAAATTAACAATTATTGCATTACAAGACTTCTTTTTTTGAAAGTATGTATTTTGGGTTATTTTTTTGACTTGAAATTTACATTCATAATAATTATGGCTAGAATAATCAATACAATGCCGACCCATTGAGAGAAGATTACTTTTTCGTTTAATAAAACATAGGCCATCATCACCGAAACCGGCAGTTCTAGGGCAGAAACAATACTTCCTAGTCCAATTCCAGTTAATGGAAAACCTGCCGTCATTAAAAGCGGTGGAATTATTGTACCAAATAATGATAATACAATTCCCCATTTAAGGAAGATTTCCATATTAAAAGCAGTAACCTGTGTTGCAAAAGCAAACGAAAATACAATAACAGCACCACCCAAAAGCATATAAAGACTTCTTTGAGCAGATGAAATTTCGGTTGCTACACTATTTGCAGTAAACATAGTTGTAGTAAAAGAAGCAGCAGCCAACATTCCCCAAAATAAACCTCTCCAGTCTAATTCGATATCATTATTGATAATATTAGTGGCTAAAACAGTTCCGAAAAGCACAATAAGTACTGCAATTACTTTTTGTTTTGAAGGCAGTTTTTTTTCTAAAATCATTTCAAGCAAAACACCCATCCAAACGGTTTGCATCAGTAAAACGATTCCGATAGAAACAGGAATATATTTTACCGCCAAATAATAAAATAAGCTTGTCATTCCTAAAGAAGTTCCAGCAAGCATTAAATTGAAGATATTTTTACGAGATGCTTTTACGGCAGGCTTGTTTTTATTTTTAATGCGCTGAAAGAGATTGATTGCAAGAATACCTAGAATTCCGTATATAAACTGTGAGGTCGTTACTTCTGCAGTTGTGTATCCTTCAGAATAGGCCATTTTTACAAAAGTAGCTAACATTCCGTAAGTAGTTGCTCCCAAAGCAACAAGAAAAACACCCTTTAATACATTATTTTGCGACGTCATAAATTATCTGTTTTTAAAAAATTAAGCCGGCAAAGGTAAGCTATTTTGTTTAGGATTCTCTTGTACTATGTTGAAAATAGTGATTTAATTGTAATGGAATGGATTTTTAAAAGCTTAAATTAAGAATTCTTTAAAAAATCAAATGACAAAAAATAGAAAAGCCATCAAGAATAATTCTGATGGCTTTTTATATGTATAAAGAATAAATCTTCTATTTTCTAATTACTTAGGCTGGTTTTGATAAGTTTCAATTTCAAAAATCAAAGTTGCATTTGGAGGAATAACTCCGCCAGCACCTTTTTCGCCATACGCTAAATTTGAAGGTAAGAAGAAAATCGCTTTTTCTCCGTCTGTCATCATATCAAGAGCTTCAAGAAAACCAGGAATCATTCCTTCTTTTTTACCAACTGTAAAAGGAAAAGCCTTGTAGCCACCTTGGGCATCTCTATTGGCATCATATTTTCCATATGCTTTTGCGACTGGAGCCATACTGCTGTCAAATAAGTTTCCGTCTTCAAAATATCCAGCGTAGTGAAAGTAGATTGTAGAACCTTCAGCACCTTTAACACCAGTACCTTTTTGAGTGATTACATATTTTAACCCAGAAGCTGTTGCAGTTGCTTTTGCTTTTAAGTCTTTAAAATAAGCCGCTTTTGCAGTTATTACTTTTTTTGCTTCTTCTTTTTTAGCAGCTTCTTTTTTTACATCATCACTTAAAACTTTTAAGGCATCAAATTTCTTTGCTGCTGCACCTTTGCGTGTAATAACAATTTTTGTCATTACATCGTCCTGAACAATTTTATTTACATTATCCATTCCTGAAACAACATGGCCAAAAATAGTGTGTTTTCCGTTCAACCAAGGAGTATCTTTATGTGTAATGAAAAACTGGCTTCCGTTTGTTGCTGGGCCAGAATTTGCCATGGCAAGAACACCGCCTTTTTCGAATTTTAAATCGTCTACAAATTCATCTTTAAAAGAATATCCTGGACCTCCAGAACCGTTTCCGTCAGGATCACCACCCTGAATCATGAAATCGTTAATTACTCTATGGAATTTTAATCCGTTGTAAAATGGTTTTCCTTTAAGAGATGCTTTAACGTTAGGATTTGTACCTTCTGCTAAAGTAATAAAGTTTGCTACTGTAACGGGAGCTTTAACATATTCTAAGGAAAGAACAATGTCTCCTTTTGTAGTAGATATAGTAGCAAAAATCCCATCCCCAGGATTTGACGCAGCAGCTGCTGTAGTTGTAGGTTTTGCTGCTGGTTTTGTAGCAGGTTTTTTAGTTTGAGCTTGTATATTTACTATGGCTAAGCAAAATAAAAATAGAAATTTAAATTTCATTGCTTTTAAAATTTTAAGTCTTTAATTCAATTACTGTTTGTCTGAAATCTGGATTTCGAAAATAATATTAGCGTTTGGCGGAATTACACCTCCAGCGCCAGTTGCTCCGTAAGCTAAGTGCGATGGAATGAAAAGAACTGCTTTGTCACCATAAGACAATTGCTCAACACCTTCAATAAACCCTGGAATTAAGCCATCTTTACGGCCTGCTTTAAATTCAATTGGTTTGTAAGCTTGTGCTTGTGCTCTTGCAGGATCAAATTTCCCGAATTCTTTTGCAACTTCTTCAATGCTAGTGTCAAATAAAGTTCCGTTTTCAAGGAAACCAGCGTAGTGAATGTAAATTTGACTTCCAATAGCAGGTTTCTTGCCACTTCCTTTTTCTGTAATTACATATTCTAAACCGCTTGTAGTTTTAGTTGCTTTTGGCTTTAGAGTAGCATAATAATCTACTTTTTCTTTTTGAGCTCCAGCGTATTTTTGTTGTTCTTTTGCAATGTCAGCAAAATAATCGTGGAATACTTTTACAGCATCGAATTTTTTCGCCGCTTCACCATTTCTAATAATAGTTACAGCAACGATATTGTCTCCTTGAACAACTTTGTTTACTACCTCTTGATCTTTTGCACTTACAACATGACCAAAAATAGTGTGTAGGTTGTCTAACCAAGGAGTTTCTACGTGAGTAATAAAAAACTGGCTGCTGTTTGTTCCAGGCCCGTTATTTGCCATCGCTAAAACTCCAGCTTTGTCAAATTTTAAATCTGAGAATTCATCTTTAAATTTATATCCAGTATCTCCAGAACCAGTTCCTAATGGATCACCACTTTGAATCATGAAACTTTCAATTACTCGGTGGAATTTTAAACCGTCAAAGAAAGGTTTCTTTTTTAATTGCTCGTGCGTTACAAACTCGTTTTTACCTTCAGCTAAAGTCACAAAGTTAGCCACTGTAATTGGTGCTTTTTTGTAATCAAGCTCTACAATGATGTGACCTTTGTTTGTTTCTATATCGGCATATAAACCATCAGGAAGATTACTGTGGTCATCTTTACAAGAATAAAATGAGCCTACGGCTATTAGTAATAATAAAATACTCTTTTTCATTTTAAGATGTTGTTTTTATTGAGTTAATGTAATGTGTCTTTTTTAGCTGGCGCAGCAGGTTTTGCAACTACAGGTTTTGGCGCTACGGCTGATGGTTGAGCAGCTGTTTTTACTGTTGGTGCCGCAGGATCTGGAACAAAATTTCTAAGCGTTACTGTAACGATTAGAGATTCGTTTGTACCAATTTTTTTATTATCTCCGTGATACCCGTAAGCCATATGTGATGGAAATAAAAACGTAACAGTTTCGTTTTTATGCATTCTTTTTATTCCGTCACGAAGCCCCATCATAATGTCTTGTTTATCTACATAGTAAGTTTGAGGGCCAAGATCAGATTCAGAATAAATGACATTGCCTTTTATGTCTTTTACTTCCATATTAAAGTAAGCAATATCGCCTTTTCTTGGAGCTACAGTTTCATTTGTATTTCTTTCGTCATAATAAAACCAATAGCCTTTTGGAGTAGCATAATATTTTACTTTCGGATTGCTTTTAATTATTTTCTTAATGACATCTTCTTCATTTGCCACTAATTTTTTATTTCGGTCAGCCGATTTTTTCATGAATGTTCCCGAAGCTCTAGAAATGGGTCTTCTGGCTTCTTCATGATGCTTACAGCTGCTTAATAAAACCGTAAAAAGCAAAGTGTAAATGCTAAGTTTTAGGTAATTCATGATTTGGATTATAATTTTAGTTTTTTTACTAAATCTTCAAATTTATTAACTGTTTCTTGCATCGAAACTTCAGATCTTCCTCCAGCTGCATTGCTATGTCCGCCACCGTTGAAATGATCTCGAGCAAACTGATTTACATCAAAACCTCCTTGCGAACGGAATGAAATCTTGATAATGCCTTCGTCTTTATTTTCGATAAAAATAGCAGTAAAAACAATATCTTTTATACTTAAGCCATAATTAACAATTCCTTCGGTATCACCTTTAACATAATTAAAAGAATCTAGCTCTTCTTGTGTTAACGTCGTATAGGATGTTTTATGATTTTCAAGGATCTTCATGTTCTGCAAAGCACGTCCTAATAATTGTAATCTGCTGAAAGAACTATTGTCAAAAAGCAATACAGGAATCTGTGTATTTTCAACTCCTAAATCAATTAATTCTGCAATAATTCTATGTGTATTTCCTGTTGTACCAGGAAAACGGAAAGAACCAGAATCGGTTAAAATACCTGTGTAGATGCAAGTTGCAATGGTTTTATCAATATCTTCTTTTTTGTTTAAGAAAGTGATAAAGTTATAAACCATTTCGCAAGTTGATCCGTATGAAGTATCTGAATAGGTATAGGTAGCATAATCATCAGGCTTTTGATGATGATCGATCATAATGAAAGTAGCTTTCAGCTTCGCTAAAGTATGCTCCATTTCGCCTGTACGGTGAAAAGCATTAAAATCAAGTGTGAAAATGATTTCAGCTTCTTCTAAAATTTGTGTACAGATTTCGGTTTCTTTTTCGAATATTTTTACGGTTTCAGATCCTGGAAGCCAAGCTAAAAAATTAGGAAAATCATTCGGAGCAATTACTGTTGCCTGATGATTGTTTTTAATTAAAAAATGGTATAAACCTAACGTTGATCCCATTGCATCGCCATCTGGTCCTCTGTGCGGAATGATGACAATTTTCTTTGGGGTGGCGAGTAATAATTGAATCGCTTGAATATCTTGTATTTTCATAGTGTGCGAATTTACATTTTTTTAATGTAATGCTGAAAATAATTTTAGTAGACAGACGGAGTAGTTAGTAGTCCGTTTTTACTGTTCAGTTGCAGTTCTCAGTTTTTATCCCTATTTGAAATTTGAGATTTTAAAAATTGGAATTTAATCTCTGATACAATTTGTATTTCGCACCTTTAACAATCTGTGATTTGTAAATTCCGACAGAACCAGAAGAAAAATAAGCAATTGTACAGGCAATTGCGATGAATATTCCAGGATCAATTCCGAATAACTCCATTCCCATAATCGTACAAGCAATAGGAGTGTGGGTTGCGCCCGAGAAAACAGCAACAAATCCGATTCCTGCTAAAAGTGCAATTGGCATTGGAATTACGGTCGATAAAGCGCTTCCTAAAGTCGCACCGACAAAAAATAGCGGCGTTACTTCGCCACCTTTAAAACCTGCTCCTAAAGTAAATCCTGTAAACAATATTTTAAGTAGAAAATCATACCATTGGTTTGGATTCGAAAAGGAATCGACAATTACAGGAACTCCTAATCCAGAGAATTTTGTAAATCCGAAACCGGCAATGGCAATAGCCAAAACCACACCTCCAATTACAGGACGAAGCGGAGGATATTTAATGTTTTTTGAAAAAAGGGAACTCCAGAAATGAGTACTTCTAGAAAATAATAGAGCAGCAAATCCTGATAAAATTCCAACAATTAGAGTGAAAATAATATTGTTTAAACTAAGTTCTGGAACAACTGGAATGCTGTAATGTGTATGTTTTATTTTCCAAAATTCTACTGTAAAATAAGCTGCGTAAGCCACTAAAAAAGAAAGTAAAATGCTTTTAAAATTAATTTTACTGAAGTATAAAACTTCTAAAGCAAAAATAGCTCCCGCAAGAGGAGTTCCAAAAACAGAAGCAAAACCCGCGCTGATTCCGAGAATAATCAGAATCTTGCGTTCTGAATTATCAAGTTTGAAGAATTTTGTAAATTGGTCGGCAATTGCGCCTCCCATTTGCACTGCGGTTCCTTCTCGTCCTGCAGATCCTCCAAATAAATGTGTCAATAGTGTTCCTAAAAGTACTAAAGGCGCCATTTTAAACGGAATGACTTTTTTGGGATTTTCATATTCTTCCAATAAAAGATTGTTTCCTTTTGCAACAGATTCTCCCCAATAATAATAACTCAATCCAACCAGAAATCCACCGAAAGGCAAAAACCATATAATCCAGTCATGGTGAATTCTAAATTGTGTCACCCATTCTAAAGAAACTAAGAAAAATGCAGAAGCAGATCCAGAAAGTATGCCAATTAAGGCACAGATAAGAACCCATTTAGGAAGAGATAATAGGAATTGTTTTGGTGATTGAGGAGTCATTCAAATAATAAAAATATTTTAGCCACGAATTTCGCCAATTTTCACGAATTAAAAGGGAAATAATCATTTTTAATCCATTTAATCTGTGGCATAAAAAAATAATTAGCGCAATTAGTGTAATTCGTGGCTATAAAAAATTACTGAACAACAGCAGTAAATTCTATTTCAACCAAATATTCTGGAGCAACCAGTTTACTGATTTCATAAAATCCTGTTGTTGGTTTTATATCTTTAAAGAAAGCAGAATGTGCTCTTGCCACTTCTTCAAAAGTAGAAACATTGGTAGTGAAAATTCTAGTTCTAATAACATCTTTCATACCCACATTTAAATCTTCTAAAACTTTTTCAACTCGCTCCAGAATGTTATAGGTTTGAGCATAAGCGTCATCAGCTTTTACTTTTTCACCGTCAACAATGGCTACAGTTCCAGAAACTTCAACAATATTGCCAATTCTTACGGCACGGCAATATCCCATTTTGTCTTCCCACGGAGATCCAGTTAAGATGTTTTCTCTTTTCATTTTTTTAGTTTTTTGCGAATTTGTCTGTACATTTTTAAAAGCAAATTCAGGTTAATTAAAGATGCTGCAATTTAAGAATTATGGTTCTGAAAGGAATTAAAAAAAGCTTGAATCAATTCAGAAATTCAAGCTTTTTTGTGATATAAATCGTTATTCGGTTTCTTTTTCTTCGTAAAGGCGAAGTTTGTTTTGTATCGTATTTAAATTTTGTTGCAAGGTTTCAATCTTATTTAATAAATGTGCAATTGCATCAATTCCTTCCAGATTTATTTTGAGATCATAATGCATTCGAATCATTTTTTCAACTGTTGGCAACTGTTCTGGTTCCAGAAATTCGTCATTTTGTTCCGTAATAATATGAATAAGCCCATAATTATTAAGCTCGGTTATAAAAGTGTTTTCAATTTCGTGATAGATACAAAACTCTTTGATCTGTATTAAGTTTTTATTTTTCATGACTTTCTTAGTTTTGCTAATTCTTCAAATAACTCTTTTTCTTTCTCCGAAAGTTTTGTTGGAAGTTTGATGGTATAGGTAATGTATAAATCACCAAATTGATTCTCTTTTTTATAAACAGGAAATCCTTTTCCTTTCAATTTTACTTTTGTCCCAGGCTGAGTTTCTGCTGGGACTTTAATTTTTACTTTTCCATCAAAAGTATTGATATACGTTTCTCCGCCTAAAATAGCGGTGTACAAATCAATTGGTGCGTCGGCGTATAAATTATTTCCTTCACGTTTAAAATCGGAATTATTAGAAATTATAAAAGTAATGTACAAATCGCCGTTTGGACCCCCGTTTACACCAGGCCCGCCATGATTTGGAATTTTAATGATCTGTCCGTTTTCTACACCGGCAGGAATTGTAATTCGAATATTTTTTCCGTTTACAGTTAAGTTTTGTTTATGTGTTGTGTAAGCTGCTTTAAGATCCAGTTCTAATTCGGCATTAAAGTCCTGTCCTCTATATTTAGACTGTGAGCGCGTTCTTCCTCCGCCATACATCGAATTGAAAAAATCGGAGAAATCACTTCCAGAAAAATCTCCGCCTCCGAAACCAGAGAAATCGCCTTCAGAATATTGATAACCGCCCTGCTGTCTGTTTTGCTGCTGATTCGGATCGTAGCCTGCTTTTTCAAATTCTTCAGCATGTTTCCAGTCTTTTCCGTACTTATCGTATTTTTTTCGATTTTCGGGATTGCTTAAAACTTCGTTTGCTTCATTTATTTCTTTGAATTTTTTCTCGGGTTCTTTATCATTCGGATTTAAATCTGGATGATATTTCCTAGCCAGTTTTCTATAGGCCTTTTTGATGTCTGCCTCGGTAGCCGATTTTGTAACATCCAATATTTTGTAGTAATCTATATAATCCATTTTGCTGTAATTTATAAATGGTAAATAAAGTCTTCAAGGTAAGAATAAGTTGTTAATAATCAAAATATTGAATATGTTTATAAAGGGAGTCTTTGGAATTTGTAATTTGTAAAATTGGAATTTAGTTTTTTGCGAAGCAAAAAGAGTTTGGCAGGTTTTTTGATTCCAAAAATTAGCTTAATTTAATGTTATAAAACTCCTAAAGTTGTAGCACCTAACTAAATTATACTATTTTTGTGATGCTAGACTTTTGGTTTGTATTAATTATAAAAGCCCATTCGACAATACTTTTTCAATGAAGCACATTTTATTTTTCATATTATTTTTTACTGCACTGTCAGTATCTGCCCAAGTCGAATTTAATTCTAAATTCAAAGCTATTCCTGGGGGGAAATTTACTGCAAAGCCAAAAAAGACTCCGATTCCTGATGTAAAAGATCCGCAGGCAAATAATCTTGATGTGCCAAGCATTAAAACGCCAAATGTTTTTGAAAATACAACTATAACTCCAAAATCAAAATTTCAGATTGGAGAAGAAAAAAGCAAATTTACCATGTCTACTGAAACAGATTTTGCTAATCCCGGCGACCGATATGTCGCCAAAATGGAAAAAGATTTGGATAAAAGTTTAAAAGATGCAGGTTTAAGAGAAGGGCGAGGAGTATTGGTGAAGAGGAATATCTCGTTGGGTGATTTTAAAACGAAGTCAGAATATTTTATAGTGAAGTTTCGAGATTTCGGAGCAATTGATGGCGATTTGGTAAAAGTGTCTTGCAATGAAGTTGTGGTAAGAGACCGAATTTTACTGGATTCCAATTTCCAGCAAGTGAAAATCAATCTTGGACAAGGTTTTAATAAATTAGATTTTGAAGCTCTAAATATAGGAACGCTAGGAGGAAACACTGCAGAAATACAGGTTTACGACGACAAAGGCAATCTCGTAACAAATGATTACTGGGATAATCTAGCGGCAGGTTTTAAAGCGTCGATAGTGGTTACGAAAGAATAGAGCGCTTTCAGCACTAGGTACAAAGCAACAAAGGTTCAAAGGAACAAAGTTTTTACACTTCGTTTACCTTTGGACCTTTGTTGCTTTGAGGCTTTTGAACCTCAAAAATTAGAACGGATCTGCGGTCACTTTAAACTTCATTTCTGCTTTTACAGTCACATCTTTTGTTAAAGTTTCTTTCAATGTTACTTTCGTTCTGATTTTGTAACTGTCTGCTTTTATATATTCATCTAATCTTTTATCAGTACAAATCAAATCGATCGTGTTGCTGGATACATTGATATTGTCTGCATACGCTAATTCAATTTCTTCTGAGTTAGACGCAGAAATATATAGATGAACAGATTTTAAAAAAGTAAATGTTTTATCCGAAGGATCTATAATAGATAATTTCAGCGATCTGATTTTTACATCTTTCACCAAATTTGCTTTTGTTTTATTGTTTTCAAACTCAGCAGAAGAATTGGTCGTAACCTCTGGCGTAATAATCTCTGAAGGTAAATTGATTGGAGAAGTGCTTTGTATTTTAATCGAAGCATTGTTCGAAATAGTAAAAGTTAGCAAATCATCGACAGTGTTGCAAGAGCTAAAAAAGATTGACAAGAAAGCTGTCAGGGCAATAATTTTTGATTTCATGGTTAAATTAAGTTGGGTTTTTCGTTATGTACGAAATAAGATAGTTTTTGGATTTTTGTTTTTAAGGTTCAAAGTAACAAAGCAAAAACGTTCCATGAAAATACAATCCTTTGAACCTTTGTAACTCTGAACCTTTAAACCTAAAAATCGGAGCGTTGAAAAAAAATGTTTTTTTTCACTGCTCCGATTTTTCAATTTCGAATATAAAAAGTATTTTTGCGCATGCAACACAACGTACTTATTTTAGATTTCGGATCGCAATATACTCAGCTTATTGCGCGTAGAGTTCGCGAATTAAATATATTCTGCGAAATTTTTCCTTACAATCACATTCCAAGTGATTTATCAAGTTATAAAGCCGTAATTTTAGGAGGAAGCCCTTTCTCTGTTAGAGGAGAAGATGCGCCACATCCTGATTTATCACAAATTAGAGGTAAAATGCCTTTGCTTGCTGTTTGTTACGGAGCTCAATATTTGGCTCATTTCAGCGGTGGTGAAGTAGCTGCTTCAAATACAAGAGAATACGGTAGAGCAAACTTGTCTTATATTAAAGAAGGTGAAACTTTCTTTGAAGGAGTTTCAGAAAATAGCCAGGTTTGGATGAGCCACAGCGATAGTATCAAAGCGCTTCCAACAAATGCTGTAAAATTGGCAAGCACACATGATGTAGAATATGCAGCTTACAAAATTGAAGGCGAAACTACTTATGCAATTCAATATCATCCAGAAGTTTACCATTCAACAGATGGAAAAAAAATGCTGGAGAATTTCTTGGTAAAAATTGCTGAAGTTCCTCAAAACTTTACACCAAATGCTTTCGTTGACGAAATGGTAGCAGAACTGAAAGAGAAATTAGGAAACGATAAAGTGGTTCTTGGCTTATCTGGAGGAGTAGATTCTACTGTAGCGGCAGTTTTATTAAACAAAGCAATTGGACAAAATTTATACTGCATCTTTGTTAACAATGGACTTTTACGTAAAAACGAATTCCAAAATGTATTAGATCAATACAAAGGAATGGGGTTAAATGTAAAAGGTGTAGATGCTGGAGATCGTTTTCTTGGCGAATTAGCAGGAATTAGTGATCCTGAAACAAAACGTAAAACAATTGGTCGTGTATTTATCGAAGTTTTTGATGATGAATCGCACTTATTAGAAGACGTAAAATGGTTAGCCCAGGGAACTATTTATCCAGACGTAATCGAATCTGTTTCGGTAAAAGGACCATCTGCGACAATTAAATCGCACCACAATGTTGGTGGATTACCAGATTATATGAAATTAAAAATTGTAGAACCTCTTAGAATGCTTTTTAAAGACGAAGTAAGACGAGTAGGAGCTACATTAGGAATAGATCCAGAATTATTAGGAAGACACCCTTTCCCAGGGCCTGGATTATCAATCAGGATTTTAGGAGATATTACTCCAGAGAAAGTACAGATTTTACAAGATGTTGATTCTGTATTTATTGAAGGATTAAAATCTTGGGGATTATATGATAAAGTTTGGCAGGCGGGAGCAATTTTGCTTCCTGTAAACAGTGTTGGTGTTATGGGAGATGAGCGTACTTACGAAAAAGTAGTAGCGCTTAGAGCTGTAGAATCAACAGATGGAATGACTGCTGATTGGGTTCATTTGCCTTACGATTTCTTGATGAAAGTGTCAAATGATATTATCAATAAAGTAAAAGGCGTGAATCGTGTAGTTTACGATATTAGTTCAAAACCACCAGCAACAATTGAGTGGGAATAGTAGCATAAATTAAAATTAAGGTCTTACATTTGTAAGGCCTTAATTTTTTATAACCTACTATTTATGAGAGAACTTTTAACGATTTCTCTTGTGTTTGTTTTGTCTTTTAACAAAATAACTGCACAAGATGCAATAATTGAACACAGAATTCAAAAAGGAGAAACCGCTTTTTTCATTGCCCAAAAATACAAGGTTTCTGTAGATGAGATTTACAAACTCAACCCCGAATCGCAAAACGGAATCAAGGGTAATCAGATTATAAAGATTCCTGTTCATTCTCCAGAAAAAAAGAATACAGAGCAGCAAACCCATATTGTTACGCCCAAAGAAACATTGTTTGGTTTGTCTAAACAATATCATGTTTCGGTTGAAGTTATTCAGAATGCCAATCCAGAAATTCTAGCCAACGGACTCCAAATTGGCCAAGAATTAATAATTCCTCAAAATTTAGATAGTGCAACTAAATCAGAAGTTGTTGCTGCTTCAAAAACGACACATCAAGTTGTGGCTAAAGAATCTTTATTCAGTATCGCGAGACAATACAATGTTTCGGTTCAAGATTTAGAAAATTTAAATAAAGACATTTTGATTAATGGATTGCAAATTGGTCAAACAATTTCAATTCCAAACAAAAGAAAAACTTTGGACGGAAGAGTTCGTGTAATTAATCAGGAAACCATTTTTCATGTTGTAGAGCCAAAAGAAACTAAATTTTCGATTGCTAAGAAATACGGAATTTCAATTGAGCAATTAGAATCTCAAAATCCTGAAATTGTAAACGGATTAGTTGTTGGAAACAAATTAGCCATCAATACTGCAGCAATAAAACCATCAAACGAAAGTGAAGAATTGATGTTGGCTTTGGCCGAAAAACAAGTTGTGGTTGAAAAAACAAAAGCAAAAACAGTCGAAATTGAGGATTTAAAAGACCGTCTTGTTGTTCAGAAAGAAATGAATCAGAAAATTATAAAAATTAATGATCTGAAAGTGAATCTGAACGATATGAATGGCTCCAAAGAAAACTCGGTTGAAAAATTGCGTTTGGTTTTGGAAGCTAATAAAAATGTTCAAGATATTTTAATGGCTAAGTTAGATTCGCTTGTCACTTCAATGAATAATGATTTGAAAGAATTAAAACGAATGGAAATTTTAAATGTTGAAGAATCTAAAAGACTAGAAAAACAATCTTCTGAAGGAATCAATAAAACGAATGAATTATCGTCTCAATTGAAAAAGGAACTGGCAGAAAACAGAAAAGCTTACGCTGGTTTGATGAATAAAGTGGAAAAAATCGCAGTTGAGGAAAATCAGGAATACAAGAAGAAAATCCGCGAAAGCGAGAAAAAATCCAATACAGAACCTTTACAGCAGCGTTTGTCTTTAGAAGAAATTAAACGTTATAAAATCGAGCAGGAAAGGGGAGATGAAAAAAATCAGCTTTTGATTGCTAAAATTGATTCTTTGGACACTCAGAAAAAAATTGAAGTAAAAAGACACATCAGTAAAGCTTCTTATTATAGTATGGAAGCTCGAAAATTTGATGATAAATTGGCTTTGATCAAATTGAAAAAATATCAGGATGAAGCCGTTAAGAAACAGAAAAAAAATGGTGCAGGAGAAAATTCTAAAACAATTTCATTGCAAGAAATGAAACAAGAATTGAAAGATAATCCGTTGAGACCTGACAAAACAGTAAAAGTTGAAGTTTATGATAATCTTAAAGAAGTTTCAAACGGGTATTACTTAGTTTTAGGTATATTTACAGACGCAGTTGACCGAGATAAACTCATTATGAAACTCATTGATTCTGGCGAATTTAACGCTAGCTTCTTTTTCAACATTAACAGCCTTTCTTATTATGTTTACGCCGATAAGTTCGAAAATATGGAAGAAGTGCTTTATAAATGCAAGAAAAAAGAAGAAGATGAGTTATATAAAGAAATCATTATCGCTAAAGTAGAAATCGATTTAAGGTAATTTTTACAGCGATAAAGCAAACGGCGCGAATTTTGCTTTTAGTAAAATTGTAACTTATTTTAGAATTAGAAATTAAATTGTTTTAAGCCTTATTATGAAATATTATTTAACAGTATTGTCTCTCGTATTTTTTATGACTTCCAGCGCATTTTCGCAAGAAAAAGTGGTGAAGTACAAAGTATCGAGCGGTGAGACGATTAATCAGATTGCACAAAAATTTAAGGTAACGCCTTATGATATTTATCAGCTCAATCCAGATGCAAGAACAGGATTGGTGCCAAATTCTGTGTTGTTGATTCCGACAAAAACAGGAGAAGCAAAAAAAGAAGTTTCTGAAACTAAAACTGCTGCCGCTTCAGGAAAAGAAATTATCCATGAAGTGCAGCCAAAGGAAACGTTTTACAGTATTGAAAAAAAATACGGAATTTCGGATGAAGCTTTAAAAGCAGCTAATCCGTTTTTGGAAAAAACAGGTGTTCAAATCGGACAAAAATTGGTTATTCCAGCAAAAGGATCTTCTCCTAAAGCTGCGGCAGCAAAACCTGCTAAAGAAAAAGGTGCTGAAAAATATGTTTATCATGATGTTCAGCCAAAAGAAACAAAATTTGGTATTGCAAAACAGTATAATATTACGGTTGACGAATTAGAAAAACGCAATCCAGATATTGTTAACAGCTTGCCGGTTGGTTATCGATTAACCATAAAAGGAACAGCTCCAAAAACAGAATCTGCTCCACTAGAAACAGCAAAAGCTGCAGAAAGTAAAAAGCCTGCTGAAACTTCTAAAAAAGCAGTTTCTTATATGGAATATCAGGTAAAACCAAAAGAAACTTTTTACAGTTTAGGAAGGGTTTTTCATTTGACGCAAGAAGAACTAGTGGCATTAAATCCGTCACTTTCTGAAGGTGTAAAAGAAGGAATGGTTTTAAAAGTTCCAACAGGATATGTGGCTCCAGCTCCAATTATTGCAGCACAAGTTCCAGATAAACCTGCTGATTCTTCAGTGTATAAACCAGTTGAAAATGCTGGCGGTGGAATTAAAATTGTCGATAAAGTAAAATCGACTGAAAATGAAAACGTAGAAATTGTTGAATTGACCAAAAAGAAAGGGCTTAATGAGCGCAAGAAAGTCGTTTTATTGCTTCCTTTTAATTTGGCAAAAGTACAAAGCGATACTTCTGGAACAGCTAACAGAATTAAAAACGACAAGTTCTTAAACATGACTTTGGATTTTTATGCTGGAGCTATGATGGCGATTGATTCTGCAAAAACATTAAAACTTCCAATTGATGTGGCTATTTACGATTCTCAGGAAACTAAAACAACCTCAAATGTTGTGGGTTTAACTCCGAAACTTCAAGATGCAGACGCTGTAATTGGACCATTTTACCAAAGTAACGCAGAAACGACAGCAAATATGCTGCGTTCGTATAATGTTCCAGTAATTTCTCCTTTATCAAAAGATAGTGCAAATCCGATTGACAATTTATACCAAACCATACCTTCAAATGACGTGATTAGAAATTCGGTTTTTGATTATATGCGTTCTAAAAATGGAAATATTGTAGCAGTAGTCGATAAGAAAAAAGAATCGGTTATTAATTACATCAAACAAAACCAAAAAGGAGTTGCATTTGCAACTTTAACCGAAACGGGCGGTTTGGATGTGGCTAATTTAAAAAGCTTGTTGATACCAAATCGAATGAATTACGTTGTGATGGAGACAGGCAATACCGCGATGGTTAAAGCTACGATTAAAGCATTGCTAGATTCTCAGAAAACATGCCAAGTTCAATTGGTAATTTTAGAGCCAAACAGCACATTAGATACAGATGAAATCAGTTTTGATAATTTGATAAAATTGAAATTAATGTATCCTTCAGTAACGCGCGAAAGTGACGAACAGCCCGTTTTAATTTATGAAAAACAATATCGTTTAAAAAACAAAGCAAATCCAACAACCTACGCAACTAGAGGATTTGACGTAACTTTTGACACGATGATGCGTTTATCTCAAGGAAAAACATTTCAAGAAACAGCTGATTTAATGACAACTCAGCAAGTAGACAATAAATTTCAATATTATAGAAAAGAAGATGGCGGACACGCTAATAAAGGCGTTTACATCTTATATTATGATAGTGACTTAACTTTAAAAGTAGCAAATTAATGACATCAAAAGTAACCTATTTAGGAGATTTAAGAACAAGTTCAATTCACGTGCAATCAGGAAGCGAAATCATTTCTGATGCACCATTAGATAATAACGGAAAAGGTGAGGCATTTTCTCCAACAGATACTGTAGCAAACGCATTAGCAAGCTGCATGATGACCATTATGGGAATTAAAGCCCGTGATTTGGAAGTAGATTTTGTTGGTTCTACAGCTGAAGTAACTAAGATTATGAATGCTGAACCAAGAAGAATTGGAGCAATCGAAATTGTATTTCAAATGAAAAGCAATGCTGATGAAAAAAGCAAAACTATTTTAGAGCGTGCTGCTATGACTTGTCCAGTTTTTCTGAGTTTAAGCAGTGAAATAGAAAAGAAAATTACTTTCAACTGGAATTAATTTTTTATTTAAATAAGTAAGAAAGGAGCTGTCTCAAAAAGATAGCTCCTTTTTTGTAAGCTTTAGAGAAGTGAAATATTTTTTTAGAATCCAAATTTTATGAATGGTCTAAAAACAGACAAGAGAGCAACATCTACTTTGCCCTCTTGTCCCTCTTTAACTAACCAATATTATTTATTCTGAAAACTCTAATTTTTTAAGTTTATTCCAGCCTCCACGAGTAAAATCTGGGATTTCAACAGGAGCAGAATTATGGTCTAATGAAATTTCGGTTAATGGGCCAAGGCAAGACCATTCGGCTAAATCGTAAACATCCATATCTAATGGAAGCCCCTTTTGCAGACAGTGAATTAAACGATAATCCATTATAAAATCCATTCCGCCGTGACCGCCTACTTTTTTAGCTTGTTCTTCAATTCCTTTTGCAATTGGATGTTTGTATTTTTCCATCAATGCTTTTTTCACTTCTTCAGGAACAAAAGAGTGTGCGCTTAGTTTTTCGTGATTTGGCTTTACATCATCGCTTAATTCTTTTCCGTCCAAAGCATAACCTTCCAAGGGATATTTGTTAGCAAATCCTTTTGTGCCACTCAATTGATACATTCTGCTATATGGACGAGGAGAAGTCACATCGTGCTGAATCTGAATTGTTTTTCCATTTTCAGTACGAATCATTGTCATGGTATGATCTCCATTTCTAAAATCTTTAATTTCCTGTCCTGATTTTTCTTTGATGTAAGCGGGATTTCCAACCGCTTTTGTATCCATAGAAACCAAGAAATTCATTTTGTCACCACGATGAATATTTAATGCCTGACACGCAGGCCCCATACCGTGTGTCGCATAAACATCACCGCGGTGTTTGATGTTATAATCCATTCTCCAATTGTTCCAATATTCTCCCCAAAAAGGTTGTAAACCATGAATATAAGAACCTTCAGCATGAAGAATTTCGCCAAAAACACCTTGTTGTGCCATGTTTAAAGTGGTCAGTTCGAAGAAATCATAAACGCAATTTTCCAATTGCATGCAATGTTTTCTTGTTTTTTCTGAAGTATCAATAAGTTCCCAAATTTCTTTCATGGTTAAAGCGCCAGGAACTTCAATCGCAACATGTTTTCCGTCTTTCATGGCTTGAACTCCGATAGAAGCATGATGAAGCCAGTCTGTCGCAACATACACTAAATCTACGTTTGGCAATGCTGTAACTTTTCTCCAAGCATTTTCATCACCGTAGAATTCTTGTGCTTTTGGAAAACCGGCTTTCGTTAAAATTTCATTTGATTTCGCAGTATTTTCCTGAGTCATGTCGCACAACGCTACAATTTCTACACCCGGAATATGTGTCATACGTTCAACTGCTCCAGGCCCACGCATTCCAAGGCCGATAAAAGCAACACGAACGGTTGGAATCGGGTCTGCTGCCATTCTCAATACATCTTGCTGTCCTTTTGCTCGTGCAGGTGTTTTAGTCTTAATCATTTGTGCGGTTGCAATTGTCCATCCGAACAAAAGAAAAAGAACTATAGTAGATTTTAAAAAGGTAGTTTTCATGAGTGATTTTGTTAGATAATTTTTAAAAATAACCTCTCTAATGAACCAGATTAGAGAGGTTTTCAAAAACAAAACAGATTCTAAGGATTCTAATAATTATTTTTGACTACTAAATCTTTTCATTAATGGTGTCACATGTTTTTGAGTGTCATCATCTAATGAAGCCAATGCTTTATCTGCTTCGGCTGGCGCATATTTTGTTAATCCTGTAATTCCTGCTGCAATTACGTTGTAGGATTGCTCCTTAATACTTTCTTCCATCAATGCTTTATAAGAAGCATCACCAGTAGAAGCTAATTTTACAATAGCATTTGCTCTGGCAATGGTCTTTTTATCGTTTTTAGCAATGTCAAGAAGTGTTTTTAAAACCTGATCTTTGGTTTGTTTTTCATTTAAATCAATTGCTTTGATGCTCAGTACTCGTAAGTCTTCTTGAGGATCTTTTAAACCTTCCAGTAAAATAAGTTGCGATTCCTGACTTCTGTCTTTTGAAGCAAATTTTATAGCTTCAATTCGGTTGTAATACGATGGCGCATTTTTATACTGAAAAAGATAATCAACAGCCGTTTTTTTATCTACATTCACTTCGCCAACTAGGATTTTATCTGGATCTAAATCTACAAATTCAGGTTTTGAAGGAAGGTCAAAGCTGAAACTTTGTTCTCTTTTAGTAATTAAAATATCCTTTCTTATTTTAGTTCCGTTTACGTAAAAATCAACTTTTAAAGGCAACGTAAAGGTTTGTACTACACTATCCTGAGATTGACTAATCGTAATGATAATTTTTCCGTTGGCGTATTTGTAAGTCACATCAAGAATAGGACTTCCAGCATTGTAATACCACTGATCAAAATAAGGCAACCAGTCTTTTCCAGTCACTTCTTCCATCGATAAGCGCAGTTGGTGCGGTTCGCCAGATTTGTAAGCATTAGTCGTTAAATAATGATTCAATCCTTTAAAAAAGGCTTCGTCACCCATTTGGTTTTTCATGGCATACAAAATAATAGAACCTTTAGAATAGCTGATATTATCAAACATATCGTCTGCATTGTTGTAATGAAAACGTGCTAAAATAGGACTGTCACCATTTTTTTGAGAGCGTAAATAATTCTGCAATTTTTCATAACGTGATCTGTCTTCTCCATCTTGTCCAGCATCGTGACCATGCCAAAGCACTTCTCCAAAAGTGGCAAACGATTCATTCATTGTTAAGTTTGACCAAGATTCAGCTGTAACATAATCTCCAAACCATTGATGAAAAAGTTCGTGAGCAATGGTGCTTTCCTGATTATCATCTAATAATTCTCGCTCTGTTTTTTGAACATATTCGCCATGAACTGTCGCTGAAGTATTTTCCATTGCGCCTCCAAAATAGTCTTTCACTACAATTTGCGCATATTTTGCCCAAGGATATTCTACTCCAAGCATTTTGCTGTAAAAATTCATCATATCTGGCGTTTTGTAAAAAATCTGTTTAGCATAAGGCGCATATTTTGGCTCTAAATAATAGCTTACTTCTTTACCATTATAAGAATCTTTATAGATTTTAAAATCTCCAACGGCCATCATAAATAAATAGGGAGCATTTGGCTGTTCCATTTTCCAGATATCGGTTCTTGTTCCGTCTTTATTTACTTTTTGTGAAGTTAATTTACCGTTTGAAAGTGTGGTATATTTTGCCTCAACTGTTATCGCAATTTCAGATGTTGTTTTCTGATTTGGTTTGTCGATTGTCGGGAACCAGCAAGAGGAAGCTTCCGTTTCGCCTTGAGTCCAAATTTGTGTTGGTTTGTCTCCTTTTCCGTCAGGATTAATAAAATACAATCCGTTTGAGTTGGTAATCGATTCGCCAGCTTTGCTTTTCAGTTCTGCTGGTTTTGCGGTGTAATTAATGTAAATCGTATACTTTTCAGTGCTTTTGTATGTTCTGTTTAAAGCGATTGAAAGTTCTTCGTTATCGTATTTGTATTGCAACGGAATACTTTTTTTACCGTCAATAATAGCAATTTCTTTGAAATCCATTCCTTTTGCATCCAGTTTAAGCGAATCGGTTTCGTAAAAATGCGGTTTTAAGGTAATCCATTCTTTTCCGTACAAATAACGTTTTCCGTAATCGAATGAAACTTCCAGCTTGGTATGAATTAAATCATGCGTTTTTAAAGGAGTAGTGCGATAAATTGACAATTCATCAGTCTTTTCTGCTTTGTTTTGTGCTTCTATTTTTGGACTCATCAAAAGGACAAGACCAAAAAAAGAATATTTAAAAAAAAGGTTTTTCATTTTAATTGTTTTTGAAAGTTCTTTACAGTTTTTCGATAATTCTAACTTCTCCGTCTTTTTCATCTTCACTTAAAATATTAGATTGTTTTTTGGTGTAAGACAAGAAAGTCCACTGTACTATTTTATTGGTCGGATACAAGTCTGCTTGAGTTTTAATCCATTTTTCAGCCTCCTGAGCTGATGAAGTTTTTTCTATCGCCCAAGCCGAAATCAATTGATTGGCTGGAAGAAAATTCATAACCGTATTATCCACTACAGGCTGAAAAGCGACGATTTTTTCTAAAGATTTCGAAGCCATTTCTTTGTTTCCAAGATTGGTATAACATTGATAATCCAGCCAGTTTTCTAGTCTTTCATCTATGTTTTCGTCATAAGGTTTTCCTACGCCTAAATTTTCTGGGAACAGTTTGGCATCGGCAATAAATTGCAATGCTTTTTTGTATTGTTTGTTTTTGATTTCTGCCAAAGCCTGCATCAATTTAGCTTCGTGATACAATTGTCGTCCTGCAATTGCGCCTTCAAAAGGAAGGATTTGCAATTTGGTTAAGAAAATATCAGCTTCACGGTATTTTTTGTTCAGCAACAATGTTTTGGCATATAACATTCCGATCAAATAATTGTCTTGATGTTTTTTATAAAAAGATTCAGCTGTAGTAAGCGCTTTGTCAAATTGTTTTTGAGCGATGTAATGTTCTGCAAGCATTTTATGGTATCTCCAGCCTTGCGGATCTAATTTTATAGCCTGCTGAAGACTTGCCAATACAACTGCAGCATCATCTTTAAATAAAGAAGCTTTAGCTCCATAAAAAGCAGGATCATTTGGTTTTGTACCGCATTGAGAAAATAATTCTTTTGCCTGAGAAATTTCATTACGATTCCATTCAATTAAACCTAAATGATATTTTAATTGGTATTGATCGTTGGTCTGAATTAATTTCTTTAAGATTTCAGCGGTTTCATTTCTGAAAGGAAAACTAGTACCAGGTTTGATTTTACTTACGTCAACTGGTTTGTTTTCTAAAAATGCTTTCCAATATATAATTTCGGCACTTTGTTCTGCAATAGAAAACACTTTTAAAGCCTCTTCTTTTCGGCTAATATTATTGTACCAAATTCCTAATTCAAGAAAAGTTTGTTCTGGCATTTCGTTTTGAATGGCAGCAGTAAAAGCATTTTTTGAATCGTTTGAATTATTCGAAAGGTATTTTTCAAAATCAGCAAAATGATTCAGCGGATCTAATTTTGTAATGGTTTTTAAAACCGAATTAGCTTTATCCGAATTATTTTCAAGACGATACAAAACGGCCAAAACCTGTAAACCTTCTACATTATATTGATTATTCAGAAGACTTTTCTCGGCATATTCAACAGCTTTTGGCAAATCGTTTTCTGCCAAATAAATTTTGCTTAAAGCGGTGTAAGCCGGACTACGGAATTCAACGCTTGCCGCAGCAATATCAAAACCGTCTTTTGCATCGGTGTTATTTCCTAAATGGAAATTAGCCAAAGCATAAAAATAATTTGCCGCAGGGTCGTAAGTATCTATCGCTAAAGCTTTGCTTGCTGTATTTACCGCTCCTTTGTAATCTAATTTTCTGATTTGTAAAGATGCCAATGCAGAAAGAGCAGGAGCGTAGTTTGGATCTAATTTCAAACAAGCATTAAGTTTATCTTCAGCTAGAATATAATCTTTAAAACTGATGTAATTTTTTCCCTGCAGATACAATCCGTAAACCGAATTATGATCAAAGTTTTTTGGAATTTCTACTGGACGATTAATATTTCCATCTTCAGGAGCACCGTTCCAAACTAGTTTATTGCCACCTAAAATAAATTTCAATTTATTAAAATCAGCTTTTACCTGAATCGAATCTTTAAATGTTTGGAGCGTATTCAAAGTAATATCTTTAGAATACACTTTTTTATCGCCTTCGAAAACTTCAATTTTTTCATTTAGTTTTTGAAGCGGAGAGAAATAGATTTTCAGCCAGCCATTTTCATTTTTTATATTAACGGCACCATAATTATTTGCCTTTACAAAACCTTTTGTCTGTTTTACCGGAAACCAGTATTCGGTCCAAGTATCGGTTTGATAAGGCGCAAAGGAACGTTGTTTAAAAGGCGTAAGATTACTGCTTTCGCTTGCCTGATTAAATAATCTTCCGCTTTGCACTTCTACGTATTGTCCGTCAGTATCAGTTAATAATTTTTCCCAAATCATTCCTTGCTGCGACAATCCCCAAATCCATATTTTTTTGCCAGGCTTATCGTCATGATTGCCATATCTTCCCATTCCGAAATCTTCGTCATGATAATATCCTCCAAAGAAATCATCATATTTCCCGAAAACGTGATACGATTTATAACCGCCGAAATTATTGTTTTTGTAGAAAGATAAGTCTTTGCCATTTTCTTTGTCAATTGGCCACGAATTGTATTCTCCGTTATGGCCAATATAAGTTTGTCCTGGATAAATAAACTGCAGATTTTCAGATGCTTTTATTCCTGTATTCATCCAAGTATAATAAGGCTGCTCAAATTCGGTTGTATTGGACCAAAATGAATTTGTGGTGAAATACGCTTTATCTTTTGGCAGATTGATGTCTAATTTCCAAGAAGTTCTCGTTAATAAATCTAAGACTCCGATTACGCAGCTAATGCTTCCATCTTCTTGGTTTATGATTTTATAATCGACAGGAGTGGCACAGTTTGGTGTGTGTCCGATAATTCCATAATTACCTTCAACACCGCCGCTTGTCCAAGGTCCGCGCATGGCAATGTCTCTAAATTTTACCACATGATTATTGTACACAATATCTTTTCCTGTAGATTTTTCTATAGCCGACCAGACTTTTCCGCCAATTTCTGGCAAAATCATCAGTTTGATATAATCATTTTCGATTTCGATCACTTTCCATTCTTTTTGAACAGGTTTATCTGTAAAACCGTCAAAACGGAAATACGGATAAAACTTGGTATCTGGTTTGGGAATCGGATCTGGATCTGAGAAAGGATATGTGGCAAATACTTTTTTGTATTCTTTTATAGTGGGTTTGTTTTGTGCTGTGACAAAGAGGCTTCCAAAAAGTAGAATTGATAATAATGGTTTGAATTTCATGATGGAGAGCTTGGTTATTTGTGGTTATTTCGTAATAGTTATTGTGTGAAAGTCCCAGCGGGACGTAATATTTATAGAAATACAATTTTATGTCGATAGAAGCCCCAGCGGGGCGATATATTTCGCTCCGCTGGAGCTTTATAAAATCGTGATGAATTATCTATAAATATTACGCTCCTCTGGAGCTTAGACTAATCGGGTCTATTAATTACTTAACAATCAATAACCATCCTTTTCCCTTCGGAACAGTTATTTCGTCTTTTGCTGTAAATGTTTTAGCTGGCTGGAAATTAGTAACTTCTGGAGCTGTAATAGTTGCTTTTGCAGGATTGATTCCTAGTTTTTTCCAGTCGATATTCAGTTTTACATTTACATCAGCATCTGCCCAGCTTGCAATTGAAATTAAAGCCGTTCCGTTCTTTTTGTAAACTGTTGCCAAAACTTTAGCATTGTTTGTTTTTACAGGACAATTTTCGCTCCAGTATCCAATCATTTCAGAGCCTTTAATTCCGAAAGAATCCCATACTTTCCAGATGTTTCTTGGGTCAGCACCATCGCTCCAAGGCAATCTGTTTGTCATTCCGTAAACCATTCCTCTCCACGGATTTCCGCCATCTTGAAGCATTTCGCCCATTAATCCGAAAGGAATTCCGCTTACCTCGGTTAAGAAAAAGTCAGGTTGGTTTTTTTCGTAATCAAAATATTCTCCAAACCATAATTTATTGATGTACGGGAAATGCTCCATGTATAAATTGGCACTGTTATTAAATCCGTCACTTTTGTTGTATTGATTCGCACTGTGTAAATCGATAATTCCAGGATGTCCGTCTTTAGTCAGAACTCTTTTGATACGTTTCATTGTGATTCTGTCAAAAGCAACATCGTCCAGATAAATTCCGTCAATACCCACATTTTGAGTAAGCCAGTTCATTCCTTCCACATAATAATTGTGCCAACGGTTCATGCCGCTGTTTACGATTGCTGCATCTTTAATTTCAGGAACAAACCAAGCTGCGATATAATCGTCGCCAACATGTTCTTGAAGCCAAGAGAATCCGCCTCCTTTTCCTGGAGAATAAATTTCGTGGCCTAAACTTCTTAAAGCGAAAGTCTCATAAGCTTTGTTTGAAACCTCTCTACCGGTATTGTAGATTTTTACTTTTAAACCTTTTTGATGTGCTTCATCGATATACGTTTTCATCTTTTTAAATTCGATAAAAGGATAATTGATATATGGATTGATTGCGTTTGCGTGGTGAATATTAATTACCGTTGCACCAGTTTTAGCAATAGAATCGATCGGGCTGTATTTGTGGTAAAACTTTGTATCCCATTGAAAATCTGTGTTTATAGTATGGAATGGCGTAATCAACAAGTTGAAATTATAATATAAAACATCGCCTTTTTTCATTGTTCTAGCGCCACTATAAGCATTTACTACAACCGATTTTGGGTTTGGTGTAATGGTAATTCCACCTTTGTTGTCATTACCCCAAGAAGTTGGCAATAATAAAGGTTTTTGCAAATAGAAATTGGTGTTTAATGGACGGCTGTATTTTTCGTCTCTAAGAGAAAATTGTAATCCAGAATTTACAGCACCAATCCAAGCACCGTCTTGATTTTTGTGAGCAACGTCCCATTTCCAGTCAAAAGTTGCAGGCCGATCTCCGCCTTTTTGACCTAATCCCATCATGTATTTTGCAGAAGCTGGCTGCATAGGCATTTGGAAATTGATATCATTAAAAGAAACATCTTCAAGAGCAGTAACTTTTACTGTATAATGTACAAAACCGTCAAATTCAACAGAGGCATTAATATCCATTTGAACTGATTTTGAAGTCGAGGTGTTTTCCCAAGAAACGGTTCCAGCTTCTTTTTTAGTAAATTTTACACCACTGTTTTTCCATTGTGCTTCTTTTCCAGATGCATCAACAAAATGAAAATCAATTGGAGAACTTAAAATGTCATTTGCTTTTGTAGTTACTGTAGTCATTTCTGGAGTAAAGAACGTCTGAATTTGTGCAGGAAACCCGTTTGGAGCTAGAATCAGTTTTCTTCCTAATAAAGCAATTTCAGAATTGTTTACCGTTAATGGAGTATAAGGCGCAATAACTGTATTTTCTTGCGCTAATGTGGAGTTTAACCATTTTAAACGTGTCATTTTCTCAGGACTGTCAATGCCGCCGTTTTTGGTTACTTCGTTAGAAACTGTTATTTGAAGATTGATTTCTTTTGATTTTCCGTCAGCTGTAACTGTTGCTTTTCCTGCATAAGTTCCAGCCGCTGCCGTTTGCGGAACATCGATACCGCACCACATAGCCTGAATTTTTCCTTTTGAAACCGAAACAATACTAGCAAATGGACTGCCATCATATCTTGTTCCGTCCGTATTAATACAGCTGATATCTTTAGCATCTATAGTTGCACCAGTTGTACTAACTAAATTGGTAAAAGATACTTTTACATTTTTTAAATCTTCAAGAGCGTAAACACCTAATTGAAAAGCTAAATATTCGCCTTTCATTGCGGTATCAGCAAAACTGTTTTGAACGCCTTTCTGAATCCATCTTTGCGGTAAATCTGATTTTAATTTAATAGAATGTTCTCTGTCTTCTGGGAAAACTAAGAAAGAATTTCCGCTATTTTTTGCCACAAGAGCAGAAGTCTCAGCAGCTGTAGCAATTACTTCCATTGGGTAAAAACTATTGAAAGCATTTACGCTCTGAATCTCTGTTACAGCAGTATTGTCTTTTAAGTTTGCTTTTATATTAGAAAGCCATTGTGCATCGGCTTTGTTTTCAGGTTTTTGATAAATTCCTTTTGGATAATTTGCCGTTCCTTCGTCTACATAAGGCATATAATAAACGTAATATGTTCCTTTTCCAGAAATGGGTTCAAAGAAAATAGTTCCGTTTTCTCTATTAATGTTTTCGGTTTTTATATTCTGAACTTCCTTTCCAGATGCATCCTGAACAATGATTTTTTTAAGTTCTGGATTTGTATCTCTTCTTCGCCATTCGATAGTTGTTTTAGCAACATTTCCTGAACCAGTAAAAGCAATTACAGCGCGGTGATTTCCTAATTGATTCGGATTCCAGCTGTCATTTCCGTCTGAATATTTAATTTGTGCAGTTAGAGGAATGCTGATCGTGATAAAACACATAATCAATATTCTTCTTAAAAGCGTTGTGTTGTTTAGGTTTAGTTTCATTGTATTGTATAATCAGGTTAAATAGTATATTTTGAATTTAGTAAACAGCTTTCCATCCTTGTTTTTTCCAGTAAGCAATAATCGGTTTGTAAGGCCCGTATTTATGCTGTTCTTCAGAGAAATTATCGTTAAACGGGCTGTGTGCGTAATCGATAGGTTTGCCCATTTTATCCGGATAATCAAATGTTTTAGGATTTGGTCTGGCATGAATTTTATCATCATTTACATAAGCTGCAATATCAAGCGCTTGTTTGTCTGTAAGATATGGTTTTCCAAGCAGTACTTTATCATAAGGCATATTGCTTTTTAGCCATTGCGCCTGTTTGATCACACGGTGCATGCTAGAACCTGGCTGATAACCGTATTGTCCCCAAAGTGGAGGATAGGTGTAACCCGATTTGTCGGCATTGTAAACTCCCTCGCCATTATTTCCGTGACATCTTGCGCAGTTTTCAGCAAATAAAACTTTTCCTCTTTCTGGGCTTGCGGCAACATCTGGAAATTCAATTTCTAAATTTTTAGCTCCTTTAAAATTACCATCTTTCGGAACAAATTTGCTAATCCATTTAAAATAAGATAAAAACGCCACCATTTCTTTACTGTCTAGCGGAAGCGGTTTTCCAGAATGCGGGCGCATAATGCAGTTATTAACTCTTTCTGCTAGTGTAAGCACCTTGTTTTCGCGCCCGCGATATTGTGGATAATTATCATGTGAAGACATTAAATTGAATGCATGAGGCTTTGTACCAGCATCTTGATGACAATTGGTGCAGTTCATTTTATTGCCTAAATATTTTCCATTTATTCCGTTGGGACCAATATAATAAGCTGTTTTCATCATTAATTCTCTTCCATAACGAACCGATTCTCCAAATTGATCGTCTGGAATTTTAGAAGTATCAATTGTAATATAACCTTCATCATCTTCTTCGGTTGCTTTTGCAGCCAAAGTTTGAGAATTTGATTTGGTACAGGAATTGAAAACAGCAATCGATAATGCTGAAAAAAGCCCGATAAGAATTGTTTTTTTCATGGTTACTATTTTTTAATTTAGAAGAAAAGGTTTCAGTTTTTCTTCAGGAATAAAGATTGTTCTATATGGCGGAATTTCAGATTCTAAAGCCCATAGTAAAACGCCTTTTTTATTGGTTAAAACGGTAATATGTCTTTTTGAACAACAAACCAAAAAGAGGTCTTTACTGATCCTATAAGCGCTTCCCATTCTGTCGTTGTAAATATCTTTTGGCAATTGGATATGGAAATCAAGTTTTACAGCATTGTTTTTTTCGTCAACTTTTAAGGCAAAAACAGAAGATTGTTTTATATCTACGCCATTATCAAAAAATAGTAAACTTCCGTCTTGATCGATATGAGCTGCGTGCGCCTGAGAGAAATTGGTATCTGGAGGCATTTTCATTGTTCCCCCTTTTCCTAATTTCCAGATTACTTTTCCAGTTTTAGAATTGATTTTCCAAATCTGGCCGTTGTTATAGAAAGAGATCAGAAAATTTCCATCGGTATCATAACTCAAACTATTGGCATGTGTCCAGTCCTTTTTGGTTTTTAGTAAATCTTTATCTTTAAATGGATCTAAGTCATCAAAAACGCTCCATTTCCAAAGCTGTTTTCCTTTTTTATCTAAAATTAAGATTCCGTCTCCGTTGATTGTGTCTTGTTTTTTACCTCCAATAGAAGTTAGATCCATTATTTTTTGATCTACTGTTATGGTGACAATTTCGTTAGCCGATTTTTTTATGATTTCATGGTGAATGACTTGTTTTAAATCACCTTCACCTTTTTTGATGTGAGTTAAAGTATCGCCTTGAAGATTAATTTCAAGAATTTCGCTTCCATAACTTGTTGGTTCGTCATTTGTTCCTAAAATTGAAAGTATGGTTTGTTCTTTAGTATAATGAACTACTTTAAATCCAGTTCCTTCAAGGGTATGGTACCATCTTAAATTTCCTTTATAATCAACAATATAAGCCGTTCCAGGAGTTTCTCTTTTTGCTAAAAGCATAAAGCCTTTTTTGAAATTTTCTGGCAATAATTCTGGTTTCGGACAATTGGCTTTAAATTGTTTCTGAAGCCATTCTGGAAGTTTTCTAGATTTGAAAGTATAAACTTTACTGGTTTGTTTAATGCCGTCTTGAACTGTAATTAATTGAAAACTATAACTGGTTTCAGGAGTTATGTTGCAAAGTACCAGCGAATGTTTAAGACCTGAATTTGAAATAGGAGAGGTGATTTTACTTTGAGTTCCTTTTTTGTCCGACCAATATTCTGCATATACCTGTGCCTGATCATTCGTAGTAACATCGATCTGAATTTTCAATTCGTTGTTGCCATGAGTGCCAATATTGATATTGGAGATAATTTGGTTATTAGAACAACTTGCCAATGCAAGTAAGACTAAAATAAAACTTCCTTTTTGTATTAATTTTTTGATCATCTGAAAAGCTTCTTTTGTGAAACAGAAAAATACTTTTATTGTTATAAAAAATCAAGAATAGACAGACATTTAACTGTCTATTCTTGATTGGATATTCTATTGTCTATCAGCGTTGCTTAAGTTCGGATTAAGGTCGACCTGACTTTGCGGATATGTATAATACTTGTTTTGTGGCATTTTAATTAAAGCTGCTTCTCCAACTCTTAGGTGGTATGCATTTACCAAAACATCATATTTGTTCATTCTGATTAAGTCGGAACGACGTTTTCCTTCGTAGAAAAGTTCCCAGCCTCTTTCTTGTAAAATAGCATCTCTCAAACTAGTCTGAGTATGATCTGATAAAACTAGAAGTTTAGCATGCGATCTTCCTTTTACTTGGTTAATAAGATCTATTGCTTCCTGAGTTGGCCCACTAATTTCGTTTAATGCTTCAGCTCTGCTCAATAAAACATCCGCATAACGAAGAATATTTACACTATGACCATCATAATAAGTAGTCGTTTCGTCATCAGCATATTTTTTTGTAGAAACGTCTTGCATGTATAACTCTCCTGCTGGCGGCTGAGCTCCCAACGAAGGCGCTTGTTTATGAAGAAGACCATCTGTACCCATAAATTCTGGGAAGAAACATTGTTTTCTTTCGTCTTCATCGCCAAAAGTGTTGTAGAAATCCCAGTTTACCGTATAATACTGCCATCTGTTCTGAACAACAGGATGATCAACTGGACCAAAGTGGTTTAATAATTCCGTTCCGTTTGTATTAGCATCACTCAAAGAAGAGAAGATGTTTTCGCTACACCATTTGTTACTTTCTTTAAACAAACCTAAGTAAGAAGGATAAAGTTGGTATTCGTTTAAATCCATTACTTGTTTGGTAAGAGTTGCTACTTTTTGCCAGTCGTGGCTTCTTAAGTACAATTTTGCCAATAGTGTAAGAGCTGCACCTTTTGTAGCACGGCCTACATCATTGGTGCCATAAATTTCATTGTTTTTGTAATTAAGAGGAAGAACATCGGCAGCTTCAGTCAATTCTTTAATCATGAAAGCATCAATTTCTTCTACAGAAGATGGCGGAGTCTGATCCAAATATCCAGGGTTTCCTAGATTAGCTTCTGTAATTAAAATTACTGGTCCCCAAGAATCTGTCAAATCCATATAAGCAGAACATCTTAAGAATTTTGCTTCTGCAATAAATTGAGCTTTTTCAGCAGCTGTAATACCGCCCATTGGTGTAATGTTGAAGATAGCATTGTTGGCATTGGCAATTAATTTATACATGGCGTTCCAGTCTTCTTTTAAAAGACCGTTTGCAGAATTCCAAGTTCCCAACGATAATTGTCCTGGATCTCCTCCAAATTGGCAATGCCCTAAGTCTGTCGCAATATCTGTCAAAGCAAAGTGTCTTGTAGCCCAATACGAGAAGTTATCGCCTACAGAAGGGCCTTTCAGCCTTCCATAAATGGAATTGATAGCCGCAATAGCATCCGATTTTGTCTGATACCCATTGGTATTAGTCAAACTGCTATATACCGTAGGATCCAAATCTTGGTTGCACGAAAATTGTGTCCCAGCGGTAAGTAAAAGTAATAAGATTGTATATTTTTTCATTTGAATCAATTTAATGTTACTAAAAAGCATTTTAGACTAGTGAATTGCTACTTTAATTCCAAGTATAAAAGTTCTTGAAGCTGGGAACGAGTTAAAATCGATTCCTCCACCTAAATTTTGTTTTGTGGCATTGTCGGGAGTAAAGTGTCCATTAACCTCAGGATCATTTCCAGAATAGTTTGTAATCGTCAATAAATTTTGTCCGATCGCATACAATCTGATACTATCAATAAATTTCACTGTTTTTAAAGCACTTTCTGGAATTGTATATCCGATAGAAACATTTTTCAGACGCAAGTAAGAGGCTTCTTCAACAAATTTAGAATTCACATAACTTCCGTAAGTACTTTTGTAATAACCATCTCTCGGAATATCTGTGTTTTCATTTTTTCCAGCAACCCAACGGTTTAGTGCATCTGTGCTTGTAGAAGACTCACCAACCATTTTAGTCATATTGTAAACTGAATAGTCGAAAGCACCTTGAAAAAAGATATTCATGTCAAAGTTTCTATATTTGAAATCGTTATTAAAACCAGCTACATAATGCGGAATAGAGTTTCCTAGATACGTTCTGTCTTTTGCTGTAATTTGACCATCACCATCAACGTCTACATATTTTGGATCTCCAGCAACAGATAACGGCTGTGGAGCATAAGTTTCTCCAGTTTTGATAACTCCTGCATATTTATAGCCAAATAAAACTCCCATTTCTTTTCCTGGCTCCAATCTTGTAAATTCTTGACCAGAAACCGTTCCACTTGGATTCGAAGTATTTGTACTGATAATTTTTACATTGTCAGCTAGAGATACTACTTCTTGTTTATTGTATGCAACATTTAATGAAGTTGTCCAAGTAAATTTATCATTTCTAAAGTTTGTAGTGCTTATTCCTAACTCGACACCATGGTTATCAATAACTCCTGCATTAATTCTTTGAGTATCAAATCCCCACCATCCTCCAACAGGAACATTTAAAAGGGCATCGCTAGTTCTTTTTTTGTAATAATCGAATGTAACAGAAATTTTATCATTAAATAAGCCTAAATCTAAACCAATGTCTGTTTGAGCAGTTTGTTCCCATTTCAGATTTGGGTTAGCTAAATTGGCAGGCTCAGTTCCCGCTACAAATTGATCTGGAGCAATAGTTACACCCCAAGAAGACAATCGGCTCATGTAAGCATAATCTCCAATTCCATCACTACCTGTAATACCATAACTCGCTCTCAATTTAAGTTCTGAAATTGCTTTTACGTTTTGCATAAAAGATTCGTTAGAGATTTTCCAAGCAACAGCTCCAGAAGGGAAAATACCAAATCGGTTATTTGGTCCAAAACGAGAAGAACCGTCTTTTCTAATCGTAAAAGTGGCTAAGTATTTATCATTGAACGCATAATTTAACCTTCCAAAATAAGAAGTCAATTTCGTTTCTGTTTTTTCTGTTTCAGGTTTTAAATACACTGAAGCTCCTTGCAGATTGTAATAAGTCAATAAATCGCTTGAGAAACCTGTACCAGCTGCTCTTACTCTCTCAAATGTGTCTTTTTGATTGGAAGTACCAATCATTGCTGTTATGGAATGTACTTCTTTGATATCAAATTTATAAGTCAAATATTGCTCCGTACTCCATCTGAAATAGGTTTTGTTTTCTTCAGAACCAGAACCTTTCAAAGCTGCTCCAGCTACTAAAGTACTTGGAGTATATTTTCCTTGAATATTTTCCTGCCATTCTGCACCAGCACCAAAGTGATACGTTAAGCCTTTAATGATTTGATAATCTAAAAACATGTTTCCGTTTACCAATCTGTTGATTGTGTGATCTGTAGGCTCAAGTAAAAGTGCTAAAGCATTATCCTTTCCTTGAAATTTATAATACGAACCATCTGCATTGTAAATTGGAATAGTTGGTGGAGCAGTTTGAATAGAGAACATTGGAGATAAGATATTATCGCCAAAATCACTATTATTCCCTTCAGCGACAGCGCCATAAGCATTCATTCCCATGTTTAGCTTATCGTTGAATTTCTTTTCTGAACCCATTCTCACACTATATCTTTCAAAATTAGTGTTTACGATAGCTCCAGTTTGTTTTAAATAGTTTCCAGAAAGAAAGAATTTTGAAGTTTGGTCGCTTCCGCTAAAAGTAAGCGTTCTGTTAAGGACTTCACCAGTACGAGTTGCAGCGTCAAACCAGTTCGTATTGGCAACAGGAAAGCTAGAAGGGAAAAGCGGAGGTCTTCCGTTTTCAGCATTAAGAGCATTCTGATAATCGGCATATTGTTGTCCAGTCATTAAAGAAGGCTCTTTTATGATGTTTTGAAAACCATCAGAAATCTCAGCCTCAACATTCATTTTTCCAGCTTTCCCTTTTTTAGTAGTAATCAAAATTACCCCATTTCCTCCACGAGCACCATAAATTGCTGTAGAAGCGGCATCTTTAAGAATCTGAATGTTTTCAATGTCGTTTGGACTAATAGAACCTCCTGTACTAGTAATGAATCCGTCTACTACATAAAGAGGAGCGTTAGAAGTATTAATGGAGTTTCCACCTCTAATTACAACTTGAGGATTTGTTCCTGGTGCATAACTGTTTTGCTGAACCTGTACTCCAGAAGCACGTCCTTGAAGCGCTTGTCCTACGTTTGCAACCGTTCCGCCTAAGTTTAAATTGTCTTTACTAAGCGAACTTACAGAACCAGTAAGGTCTTTTTTCTTAGATTTTCCGTATCCAATAACAACTTCTTCTAATTTTTGTCCAGCTTCTTTCATGACAATTTTTAGAGGAGCGCTTCCTATGCTTACTTCCTGATCTTCCATACCAATGTAAGTAATTACAAGTTTTGTAGCATTGTCAGGAACTGTAATAGCAAAACTTCCGTCAACATCAGTCTGAACTCCTTTGGTACTACCTTTTACTACTACGTTGGCACCTGGAAGAGGCAGGCCATTTTGATCTGTAACTGTTCCTTTTACTGTTTTTTCAAAAAATATAGCTTTATAGTTTTTGTCTAAAGTGTTTATTGAAGATGTTGCCGAAGCCTGAAGTGTAAAAACTAATAGCGAAAGAACGGTCAGTCTAATTTCTTTGCGGGATAAATTGTTAATCCGAAAATCTCTTGGCTTTTTTTGGGTTAATAATTTCATACTTTAAATTGGTTTTGGTTAATGTTTAATTGTTTTTTCCTTGTTTGTAGGTTTTAGATTTCTTTTTCGATCGTGGAATTCATTTTGTTTTTTTTAGTTATGTGTTGATTACATTCTTTTCTATGCAAATAAGAGGTTTTGCTTTTGCGCTAAACACGGCTTGTTTAGTTCTATTTTCTTCTTTTTTAAAGGTTAAAAATCACCCTAATTTTTGCATAATTAACTTAGTTTTAAGATTAATCTCTGACGAAACTAGAGATTATATTTTTATAAAACAAGAAAAAACACAAAAAATGTGCTCGAACACACAAAATTTATGTTCTCGAGCACATAAAATTGTGCGAATCGTTTTTTTTGACTTAAATTGATGTGATATTTTTAAAATAATTTGAAAAATGAAGAGTATGCGAAATGCGTTGTTTTTTGAATTATAAATAAGGAATTATTAAAAACTTATGAATTTCGCAACAACAAATGTAAAAACGTAAAAATTAAACCGTTTTTTCTTATGGATTAAATGAGGAAAATTTTAGTTTTTATTATGAATTCAGATTGTTTTTGCAAACAATTTTTGAACTATATTGGTCGTGGGGAAAAAGAATAAATTTCAAAAAGGAATTTATGGTCATTTTGACTTTTTTCGAAATTAAAAATTAACAAAAATTTAGAATCAAGCTTTGAAAGAATATCAGGTAATTTTCATCAATAAAAAACAGAAAAATGAGATCGGAATTTTAGATTCGTCTTTTTGGGAAAAAGCGAATTGTCTTACCGATTTTTCATCGCCATGGAATAGAGATCCGGTTTTAAAAATTGAATTCCGCGCACTTTGGGATCAGGAGAATTTCTATTTTAATTTTAGGGTTTTTGATCGGAATGTCTATACTGATCAGAAAGATAATAGTGTAGACAGTATTTGCAATTCAGATCGAGTAGAGCTGTTTTTTAGAAGTAATGATCAACTCGATCCTTATTATTGTCTGGAAATAGATCCTTCAACTAGATTGCTTGATTTTATCGCTCGTCCAAACAAGGTTTTTGATTACGATTGGAAATGGCCAGAAAATCATATAAAACTTGAATCTTCAGCAGATGAGGTTTCTTTTACAGTTGCAGGTTTAATCAGTATTGCGTCTTTAGAAAAATTTGACTTAATTCATAACAATACTATTGAAACGGGGGTTTACAGGGCTAAATTTTCTAAAGATGAAAATGGAAATTATGAGCCTACCTGGATTTCTTGGGTAAACCCAAATACGGCAGAACCCAATTTTCATATTGCTTCGTCTTTTGGAAAGTTTGTTTTAATGAAATAATTTGCCACAAAGACGCAAAAGCGCAAAGTTTTTTTAAAGAAAAAGCACTCTGAATTGCTCCAGCTAAATCTGAACGGAGTTTATTATTTTTAAACTTTGTAGTTCTGTGAATTTATAAAATTTTAAAAAAACTTCGAGTCTTAGCGCCTTTGCGGCAAGTTCCTAGCTAACATAAAAAGTAGCATTTTCGACATTAATAATATCAATAGGAAGCAGAATGGTTTCTGGAATGTCTTTTCTAAATAAAAAGTGCTCTACTAAAGTGCTGACACCTAAATAAGCTTGTCGCTTTTGATTTTGATGAATTAAAAAATGAACAAGTCCTTGATTTAAGTAGCTGACATTCTTGTCTATTAAATCATAACCAATCAAAGCGATTTTTTTGTCTGTTAAATTAAACAGGGTAGAAGCGATTTGGTAAGCCTTGGAAGTTGTAATGAAAATTCCGCTTAAATCTGGATTTTCGTTAAGGAAAGCCGGGAGTTTGGTTTCTATATTCGAATATTTCAGTTTTAATGTCGTCACAGAGAAATCTGAAAGCTCTTTTTCCTCAAAATAACTTCTAAAACCGCGTTCTTTCTCCTGCATGTGAATGGCATTTTTAAGGCTTTCGTCAATATGGATAATAGCAATCTGGCCTTTAGGAAGAATCAAATTCATTAAACTTGCAGCTACGCGGCCGCTTTTGTATAAATCCTGTCCCACAAAACTTTTTATCGAAGAAGATTCAACCTGGTTGTTGAAAGTGTTTACCATTATTCCCAGTTCATCATATTGCTTTATGATTTCTACAGTTTCTTTATGGAAAAGCGGTGCTAATAAAACAGCATCTGGTGATTGGGCTACTATGGCTTCATGCGCTTTTAAGAAAGATTTTGTGCTTTCTGGATTAAAATAATGAGTTTCAATAACCACATTGTAAGCTTTGTATTCTGTTATAGCTTCCTGAATTCCGTTAACACACGGAAGCCAATAAGGGTCAAATACAGGATCTGGAAGGAGAACACAAATACGGTACACTTTGGTGCTTTTTAGATTTCGTGCAATTAAGTTGGGTTCGTAATCAATAACATTTAGAACTTCATTGATTTTTTCGAGTGCAGCAGGAGAGACTTTTCCTCTGTTGTGCAGAACACGGTCTACAGTCCCTTTAGAAACTCCGGCCATTTGTGCTATATCCTTAATTGTGTACTTTTTATCCATATCAGCAAATATAAAAACTTTGATTTAATAAACAGATTTTTTTTGTAAGAATTAATAAATGTGCTCGAGAACATAAAATTAGTGTGTTCGAGCACATTTTTCTATTTTTTCTTGTTTTATAAAAATATAATATCTAGTTTCGTGAAATCAAAACCGAAAAACTAAAATAAAAAGATAACCTAATAATGTTGTAATTTATTGAATTGCAATATTTTAACACAATGTGTTTACGTGAAAAAAATTACCTCATTAGCTCCCGGCCGAACCTGTCTCTTTGGAGATCATCAGGATTATTTAGGGCTGCCTGTTATAGCCTGTGCAATAGATCGAAGCATTAAATTAATAGCAAAAGAAAATCAGAGCAAAACCTTTGTTCTGAATATGGTTGATATTAATGAAATTCGAATCATCAATATACACGAGACTTTCGAAAAATTAGAACCAAGAGATTATTTTGCATCCTCGCTCCGGGTTTTGCGCAGATATGGCTGTAAACCGACATCAGGCTATACAATTACAATTACTGGAGATATTCCAATTAATTCGGGAACATCGAGTTCATCAGCCTTATTAATGGCTTGGATTCGTTTTTTGATAGAAGCTTTTGGAGTTGATCATGAAGTTACGCCCGAATTCCTTTCAAAATTAGGTTACGAATCTGAAGTTTTAGAGCATGGAGAGCCTGGCGGAATGATGGATCATTTTAGCATAGGCGTTGGAAATATCGTGTATATCAATACTAAAAAACCATTCTCTTTTAATGTAATTGGGACAGAACTGAAGGGTTTGATTACTGGCGTTTCAGGTGTTCCAAAAGAAACTATCGGACTGCTTGGCGAATTAAAAGGAAATGCTTTAATGGCAATTGATATTGTGAAGCAAAACTATCCGCAATTCGATTTAAATGCTTCTGAAACAGCTGATTTGGATAAGTATAGAAATTGTCTTCTAGATCGTATGATTCCTTTTTTTGAAGCTGCTGTCAAGAATTATCAGTACACCAAAGAAGCTTTAAAGGAATTTGAAAAACCAGTTTTAGATCTTAAAAAAATTGGTGCATTAATGAATAGTCATCATGAAGTTTTGCGCGATTTGCTGAAAATAACAGTTCCAAGAATAGATGCAATGATTAACGCGGCCTTGAAAGCAGGTGCGTATGGAGCGAAAATTGTGGGTTCTGGCGGTGGCGGAAGCATCGTTGTGATTGCAGATCCTAAGAATGAAGATGTGGTTGTTAAGGCGATTTTAGACGCAGGCGCGCAAGAAGCTTATGCGGTAAATGTTGATCCCGGAGTACGAATTATTGATAATATTGAAATTTAAAATAAAATGCACGACAGTTTAGTAATTTTAGCCGGTGGAGCTTCTTCTCGTATGAAAAAAGAAGCTATCACTAATGATCTTTCTCCAGAAGAAATTGCTCAGGCTAACGAAAGGAGTAAAGGTTTGATAGGTGTTGGCGCAAGCGGAAGGCCTCTTTTGGATTATCTTTTATGGAATGCCAAAAAAGCGGGCTATAAAAATATCTATATTATAATAGGTGAACAAGGGGAGTTATTTAAGGAGTTTTACGGAAGTAAAATGAAGGATAATGATTTTCACGGTCTGAATATTTCATTTGCGATTCAATATATTCCGGAGGGAAGAGTTAAGCCTTTCGGGACAGCAGATGCTCTGTTTCAGGCAGTAGAACAATATCCAGAATTAAATTTACAGTTTTATTCAGTTTGCAATAGTGATAATTTGTATTCGGCTGAAGCGCTTCGTGCTTTAAGGGAAACTGAGAGTCCGAATGCGTTTATTAGTTATGATCGCGATGCAATGGATTTTCCACTGGAACGCATTTCTCGTTTTGCAATTGCTAAATTAGATGCAAATAATCAGCTTTTGGACATTTTAGAAAAACCTACAGAAGAAGATTTGAATCAATATAAAGATGCAGAAGGAAAAATACGTGTGAGTATGAATGCTTTTAAGTTTAATGGTGATACCTTATATATGCATCTTAAAAATTGCCCGGTAAATCCAGAGCGCGATGAAAAGGAGTTGCCAACGGTACTTTTGAACTCCGTTAAAGAAAATCCGAATACTACGGTCGGAATTCCGTTTTCTGAGCACGTTCCAGACCTGACTGCAAAAGAAGATATTGCCGATGTAAAAACATATTTGGCAAAATATTATCCTGATTTAA